>NZ_JBLVPN010000002.1:0-541036 GCF_048286615.1 Flavobacterium pasteuri
GTTACTTTTTCCTTGTTCGGGTTGTGCTACAATGGTAGTGATGCTCGCTTGTTTACAGATTTCTATTTGTTTACCATTGTGATAACCTTTGTCTACCAGTGCGGTATAGGTTTCGATTCCTAGATTCTCTTTGGCTTCTATGGCAATAGCTGACAAGGCGCTGCGATCGTTCTTGTTGATGGTGTGCGTGGCTACCACAAGATTGTGTTTGGCATCGACTGCAGCCTGAATATTGAACGAAATCTCAACCACTTGTCCCTGAACCAGCAAGGCTCTGGCATCACTGTCAGTAGTACTTATTTGAAGCTCACCACTTGCTTTTAGTTTTTCTTCCAGTTGCTCATAACGCAATTTGTTCCCTTTCAATCGGTCTAACTTTTGTTGGATATTTTGGACTATTACCGAATTATCTTTGCCATCATTTTCTTCCAAGGTATCCAAGTATTCTTGGGTCTTAGCTTCAATATAAGCTAAGTGTTTGTCGATTTTCTTTTGGTTGAAATTAGCTTTCTTACTATTGTGCGCGCGACTTTTGGTACCATCGATAGCAATAGTTTCGCCGCCTATCAAATCAGCAGCTTTCAAGAAGGAAACAAATAGTTTGAATAGCTTTTTCAAGGCAATAGGATTGTCTTTTCTAAAATTTGTGATGCTGTGGTAATTGGGACGAATGTCTTCTAAAAGCCATTGCATTTCGATGTTTCTGAAACATTCCTTTTCTAGATCACGACCACTCCTGATTCCGTTGAGATAACCGTATAAATAGATTTTTAGAAACACTTTACTATTGAAACTCGGGCGACCTTCGGTCTTGAGCGTTTTTATAGCAAAATCGAGCTTAGAGAGGTCTATAGACTCGACAAAGGCATCAATAAAACGTACTTGATTATCGGGACTTATAGTGTCTTCTAAACTTGAAAAACGCATTTGTTGACGGGAAATACCTGTGATGTGTTGCATTCTTAAAAATAAGAATAATCTTCTTTTTACATAAGTATTTTGTTATATTTGTTTGTAATAAAACGGAGGTTTTTTCTCAGACTGACGTTGGGCGAGATTATAAAAAAAACGTAGAAATGAAATTAAAATTAATATACTTTATATTACTTATTTCAGGAAATATATTTTCCCAAGAAATAGTTAAAGAAAAAATAGATGATTATCTAAATTACATCGAAGATAATAATGGTGGAATTGGTAGTGTGTCCATTTACAAAGACGGACAAGAAGTTTACAATAGAAGTTTCGGACAGGAAAAATTAATAAATGTAACTTATAATAAGGACACAAAATACCAAATTGCGTCCGTAACTAAAATGATTACAGCAATTCTAATATTAGAATTAGTTGAAAACAGCAAACTAAAATTAGATGCTAAATTATCTGAATTTTATCCAGAAATACCGAATTCAAAAAAAATAACAATTAAAAATTTGTTAGAACACACGAGCGGATTAGGTAATTTTGCAATAAAAAATGGTGCTATTTGGGTTATGGACAAAGTAAGTGAAAAGGAAATTTTTGAAGAAATAAAGAAACAAGGTGTAAGCTTTGAACCAAATGAAAAAGTTGTTTATTCAAATTCAGCTTATATATTGTTACGAATGATTCTTGAAAAAAAATATAAAAAAAAATTTCATAAAATCGTATATAAAAAAATTGTAAAACCACTTAATCTTAAAAATTTTGCTTCTGTAAAATCAAATCCAACTAATGTTTTTAAATCTTATACATTTAAAGAAAATTGGAATGAAATTAAAGATATTGAATATTTAAACGTTATTGGAGTTGGAGATATTGCAAGCACAACTAAAGATTTAAATACTATAATTACAAGTTTGTTTCAGTACAAAATTTTAAAAAAAGAGACTTTAGATTTGATGAAACCAACTATAAGTAAGGAAGATTGGGGTCGAGGATTGGCATTATTTGAATATGGAGAAAATCAATTTTTCGGGCACGGAGGCGATGTACTTGGTTCACATACGAGACTAATTTACAGCCAAAAAGATAAAATATCAATTTCTTATTCTACAAATGGCGAAAGAATCCCCACTAATATTTTTGTAGAAAATTTAGTAAGTATAATTTATAATACAGAATTTAAATTACCCGAAATAAAACAGTAACCATCGCACAACAGCTAGAGTTTCGTTGCGTGCGCAGCACGAACAATGAAACCTATGTTGAACGGAACCGATTACATACCGTCAACACTTATGTAGTTATCGTAAAGTTTAGAGAGAGAATTTCAAGAGGCAAGTGAGCCTCTTTTTTTTTGCGGTAATATCAAGATGGTTTTTACGTGTTTTCCTTTGCCATAGTTTCGGGATTAGGCACACGTGGCCTTACCCATAATTTAGCTTTTACAGGGAAAGGAGTTTTGGCTACCGCCAAGATACCAAGCAGGCGAACCACGCTGGTCAAAAACTGCTATCCGATGCAGATTACCTGTTTTGCAACACGGACATTTAGGCAAAAGAGGCTTTTTCTCTGCTTTTTCCAAAACTTTTACCTTGAGTTTTTCCTGTAAAAGCTTTAGCTTTTGCCGTTTCCAGTTACTGCTCAAAAAACCATAATGTCGTATTTTTACAAAACGTTTGGGCAAAATATGCAACGAAAATCTCCTAATAAATTCCTGATGCGTCAGTGTCATTTTCTATTTGACACCTGCTACTCGGTAATCTTTGTAATCAAAAGTCACATTTTGAGCATCAATACTTTTAATTCTGTTGTTGCTGATGGCTATTTTGTGGGTATATCGTCCTAGATATTCCACCACCGATTTAGGACTTCCAAAAATGACTAAGAAAGCAATCAAACACGCTTCAGCTGATGTTGGTTTAATCTTCTCGGTCAATAATCTGCACCGGATTTTAACTTGATTCACCAGAAACTACTAAAACAATATCTAAAAGTATTGGCTTTGTATCTTATTAATCTAAGAACGCTATTTAGAGCTTTTTAAACCTGATTTTCTTTTGGTAAAGTGAAACATGTTTTTTTCAAAAAGAGTTTAAATTCTAGTTTAGATCACACGTATTTACTAACTGATTAATCAAATAAAGTTCGCTTGGAGGATTTTAGACAAACTGACGTTAGTTGATCAAAGCAATAATGTAGTAGCGACTGATATAACAATAAAAGACATTAGTAAATACAAACAAATGGAAGAAGATTTGAAAGAATCAGAATCTAAATACAGACAACTAATAGGATTTCGAAAAGGCAATACTGATACAATGATTTAAGCATGAAGCGGAATACCAGTATCAATATTTATGCACTATAATTTCCTTTTTAGATTCTCTTTAACGCCATCAAACCATTCATTTTTTAAAATACTTAAAATAATACTGTCCCTCCGAGCGTCACTTCCTAAAGTTGGCATGTGATTGCGCAATATACCTTCTACTTTACAACCGATGCTTTTCATGGCCGCAATACTTCGTTCGTTATTATTATCAGCTCGAAATTCAACCCGCTCCATTCCCAGCGTTTCAAATGCATATTCTAAAAGTAAATATTTACAATGCTTGTTCAGACCTGTTCCTCGAAATGATTTTCCATACCAAGTGTAGCCCAATTGCAACGTTTTAAACTGAAGATTAATATCATAAAAACGAGTACTTCCAGCATATTTTCCAGATTTTTTATCGAAAACTACAAAGGGAAACTCGGTTTTTATCGCTCTGGCATTTAGCGCAATCTGAATGTATTTTTCCAAATTTTCTCTACCATTGGCTCGCACCAAAGAATATTCCCAAGTCTCCGGTTCATTAATGGAAATTTCCAATAGATTTTCGAAATCTGATTCTTGTAATGCCCGCAATAAAACTGTTTCATCCTCAAGAACCAGCGTATGTGAAAAGTTTAAATCCATTTTGGTATTTATTTTAGAGTTGTAAACTACAGATGACCAAATATAACCCATATTAGATTAGTACAGAAAAATATTTTACGCCGAGATTAAAACCCACCAAATACCTTATTGACTGGAGAATAGCCACAAACCTAAATTCAATTAGGTGCTTTCTACTGTTTTACTATTTTATTTTTTCTTACTTTTAGTGTCTAAAGCAAAAACTTCGTTTGCTATTAAAATATCGTTGAACCTAAATTTAAAAAATGAAACCAATCCAGTTATTAGCGTTCTGTTTACTACTTTTTTGTACATTTTCCTCTAACTCCCAAAATCAAAAATCAAAAGAATTCAAAGTAGAATTTGAAAAATTCACACTAGAAAATGGATTGCAAGTTATTTTACATATTGACCGGTCTGATCCTGTAGTTGCGGTTGCTTTGACGAGTCATGTAGGTTCTGCCAGAGAAAAAGCAGGTCGTACCGGATTTGCACATCTGTTTGAGCATTTACTTTTCTTGGAATCGGAAAATTTAGGAAAAGGAGGGCTTGATAAAATGAGTGCTCGTATTGGCGGGGCTGGTGCCAATGGTTCTACGAGCAGAGACCGCACTAATTATTTTCAGACCGTACCTAAAGATGCATTAGAAAAAATGATTTGGGCCGAAGCCGATAAATTAGGTTATTTCATCAACACGGTTACAGAACCGGTTTTAGCTAAGGAAAAACAGGTCGTTAAAAATGAAAAAAGACAGAGTTATGATAACAGACCCTATGGTCATAATTTTTCAGTAATCTCAAAGAATCTATATCCGGCTACGCATCCGTACAGCTGGGATGTGATTGGTTCCTTAGAAGATTTACAGAATGCTACACTGGAAGATGTAAAAAGCTTCTATAACCGCTGGTATGTGCCAAACAATGTTACATTGACAATTGCCGGAGATTTTGATGTGAAACAAACCAAAGCTTGGGTCGAAAAATATTTTGGAGATATCAACCGTGGGGAAGCCATTCCCAAAATGGAAAAACAGTCTGTAACATTGACGGAAACTAAAAAATTATATTACGAGGATAATTTTGCCAAGTTACCGCAACTCACACTGACTTGGCCTTCTGTTTATGAATACCATCCTGATAGTTATGCTCTAGAAGTCCTGGCCAGTTATCTTTCAAAAGGTAAAAAAGCACCTTTGTACAAAACCCTTGTTGAAGACAAAAAATTAACGGATGCCGTTGATGTTTTCCAATACAATTCAGAAATAGCAGGTCAGTATATGTTAAGTGTTACTGCTTTTAAAAAAACAAATTTGAATGAAGTAATGAATGGCGTAAACGTAGCTTTTAAAAACTTTGAAGCTGAAGGAATTTCACAACAGGATTTAAATAGAATTAAAGCAGGACAAGAAACTGCTTTTTACACAAATTTATCGAGTGTATTAGGAAAAGGATTTCAACTGGCACAATATGAAATTTTTGCAGGAACTCCGGATTATATCAATCAAGACGTGAAAAATATTCTAGCCGTGACTACCGAAGATGTGATGCGCGTGTATCAAAAATACATCAAAGGAAAGCATTTTGTTGCCACTAGTTTTGTCCCAAAAGGTGAAGCTAATTTAATCTTAGAAGGTTCATCATTAGCCGCAGTTGTGGAAGAAAAAATTATCGAAGGAAAAGAAGATTCATTTGATGCAAGTATTGCTGCTACGTATGAAAAAACACCTTCAAAATTTGACCGAAGCATAGAGCCCGCTTATGGTGAAAGCCCAGATGTAATATTACCATTAGTCTGGAAAAATAAGTTATCATCCGGTTTAAACGTATTAGGAATTGAAAACCACGAAGTACCGCTTGTTCAATTTCAATTGCAAATTAAAGGCGGAATGTTGCTTGAAAATACCGATAAAGTAGGTGTTTCGACTATGCTGGCGGAACTGATGACAAAAGGAACTAAAAACAAAACTCCAGAGCAACTTGAAAATGCGATTGAAAGTCTGGGAGCAACCATTAGAGCGTATGCAAGTGATGAATCTATATTTATTTCAGGAAATACCTTAGCCAAAAATTACGCTGCAACTGTGACATTAGTTCAAGAAATAATTTTGCAACCACGCTGGGATAATGCCGAATTTGATTTGATTAAACAAAGTACGTTAAGCCAAATCACACAACAGAAAGCAGATCCAAATAGTATTGCCAGAAATGAATTCAAAAAATTAATTTATGGAAAAGAATCTATTTTAGCAAACAACCGCATCGGTACTGAAAATTCAGTGAATAACATTACGATTGCCGATTTGAAAAATTATTACAACAAAAACATGGCCCCATCTGTTGCTAATTTTCAAATTGTGGGTGCTATTTCAAAAGCAGATGTGACAAATTCATTAGCGGCTTTAAATAAAAACTGGGAAGCTAAAAAAGTTACGGTTCCTAAAATAGCAGCTATAAATACGGCAGCATCCTCAAAAATTTATTTTTATGATGTTCCAGGTGCCAAACAATCTGTAATCCGAATTGGATATCCTGCTCTTGCTGCTACTGATGCTGATTTTTATCCTGTTCAAATCATGAATTATCGTTTGGGCGGTGGTAGTTTTGCTTCACAATTGACGCAAGAATTACGCGAAGGAAAAGGATATACGTACGGAATCAATTCCTCCTTCAATGGTTCTGTAAACAAAGGTCCATTTACTATTGCAAGTGGTGTGCGTTCGAATGTAACTTATGAATCCGTTAGCTTAATCAAAGAAATTCTTTCGCAATATGGAAAAAACTTCAACGAGAATGATCTTGAAGTGACGAAAGGATATTTAATAAAAAGTAATGCGAGAGCTTTTGAAACTCTGTCTGCTAAACTGGAAATGCTGTATGATATCAGCAATTACAATTACGCTGATGATTATGCGAAACAGCAAGAAAACATTGTAAAAAAGAGCACTATTGACGCTATAAAAAAGCTTTCAGAAAAGTATTTGAATGCTGATAAAATGATCTATTTAGTGGTTGGTGATGCTGAAACGCAATTGAATAAGCTAGAGCAAATTGGTTTTGGGGAACCAATTCTTCTGAATAAACCAGCAGTAAAATAAGTTGATTTTAAACGAATTTGGGTTTTACATCACTGATTGTTTTAGCCCAGATCGAAGTGAAAATACCGACTGCAAAAAAGATAATTTTTCTTGTCCTGAAAGAGCGACCAACGGAAGCTCCTTTCAGGATTTAGAAAAATATTTTTTTTAATGGAGTATTGTAACGGAGTGCTGGATAAGCTCCTAAAAATTTTATTCATTCATTTCGTCATGACGCTCCGGAACTTGCGGATCATATAGCGGGCATTTGAATTCATCCATTATATTCACTAAAGAGTCCATTGTTTTTCCTTCAGTACCATAACAATCAATTTTTATACTTTGAGGCGTCGTCCTGATATGAAAAGCACCTACACCATTGTTATTTTTCCAACTTTTCTCGTCTACTTTTTCCCATTTGGAAAATACTGAAGCGATTCGATTTAAGATAACTTGAACAGGCAATTCCTCGAGTCCTTCGACAATTTCTTGCTCAACAATAGCTTCATAAACCAAGTGATGGTTCAGATAAATTCCGTCCTGATATTTCCAAAAAAGTAATTCGTACATAGTATTTTATTTTACTTTTTAATATTCAAAAGTACCGTATTCGCTAGTAATAGTCAGTTTTTTCGAAGTAGCAGCTTCTACTCTACCTACGATTTGCGCATCAACATTGAATGATTTTGAAATCGCAATAATGTCTTGAGCAACAGCTTCCGGAACGTAAATTTCCATACGGTGACCGCAATTGAATACTTGGTACATTTCTTTCCAATCCGTTTTAGATTGCTCTTGAATTAACTGGAACAATGGTGGAACTGGAAATAAATTGTCTTTTATAATGTGTAGATTTTCTACAAAATGCAAAATTTTAGTTTGTGCTCCTCCACTGCAATGCACCATACCGTGAATTTCATCAGACGAATATTTATCTAAAATTTTCTTGATGATTGGCGCATAGGTTCTCGTTGGCGAAAGCACTAATTGTCCAGCGTCTATTGGTGAATTTTCAACTGCATCCGTCAATTGTACTTGTCCAGAATAGATTAATTCCTCTGGAACTGCAGCATCAAAACTTTCTGGATATTTGTTTGCCAAATACTTCCCGAAAACGTCATGTCGCGCTGATGTTAATCCGTTGCTTCCCATTCCGCCATTATAGCTTTTCTCGTAAGTAGCCTGACCAAAAGAAGACAATCCTACTATTACATCGCCGGCTTGAATATTGGCATTGTCAATTACTTTACTTCGTTTCATGCGGGCTGTTACCGTCGAATCTACAATAATAGTTCGAACAATATCTCCCACATCTGCTGTTTCTCCACCTGTTGAATGAATGGTTACCCCAAAAGAGTCCAATTCTTTAATCAACTCTTCGGTTCCATTGATAATAGCTGAAATAACTTCGGCTGGGATTAGGTTTTTATTTCTTCCTATAGTAGATGAAAGCAAAATATTATCTGTTGCACCCACGCACAATAAATCGTCAATATTCATGATTAAAGCATCTTGAGCAATACCTTTCCAAACAGAAATATCTCCAGTTTCTTTCCAATACATGTATGCCAAAGAGGATTTAGTTCCTGCTCCATCCGCATGCATGATAAGGCAATATTCTTCGTCTTGAGTTAAATAATCAGGGACAATTTTGCAGAAAGCTTGTGGAAATAATCCTTTATCAATGTTTTTTATGGCATTATGAACATCTTCTTTGGATGCCGAAACACCGCGAAGCGCATATCTTTTTGAAGTATCTGAACTCATGTAGTATGTTGTGAAGCCTGCTTTATGGCAGGTAGTTGTGCGGCAAAGATAATTATTTTTTTTGGGTTTTGCCTATGCGGTTCAGGTCAAACCTATTAAAATAAATTAACGTTAAAACTATATAGAAACATAGTGTTTAAATTCGGTTCAATCAAAAAAAAATTATCTAAAAAAAACACCCGATTCTCTATAAAAGCGGATCGGGTGAAATTAAAAAAAAAATATTTTATTTAGTAAACAACAGTTCTCTATATTTAGTTAAAGTCCAAATTTCATTATCTACTAATAACTCTAATTTATCACAATGATTTCTAATAATTTCAAAGTATGGTTTTACTTTATTACAATATGCTTCTGCCATTTCCTGCGCATCAGTCAAATTGTTTGCAATCTTTCTTTCGTTTGTCATCTCCTCTACTTTTGAGTTAATGCCTTCAATATGACCTGAAATTTCTTTTATCAAAACAATTTGCTCCTTAGCTATTGTTTCAAAATCTTCTCCAAAAATATCTTTTAAACCTTTAACATTAGCAATCAAAGTATTTTGGTAACGAATTGCCGTAGGAATAACGTGATTTTTAGAAATATCCCCTAAAACTCTTCCTTCAATTTGGATTTTTTTAGTGTATTCTTCTAATTCAATTTCGTATCGCGCTTCAACTTCAACATGATTCATGATATTTAATTCCGAAAATAAATCTAATGACTGCTTCGAAATTCTTGCTTTTAATGCTTCCGGAGTAGTTTTAAAATTACTTAAGCCTCTTTTTGCTGCTTCTGCTTCCCATTCTTCGCTATATCCATCACCTTCAAAAAGGATTTTTTTAGATTGTTTGATGTACTCTCTTAAAACATTAAAGATTGCATCATCTTTCTTCATGTCTTTAGAATCAATTAATGCATCAACCTCAACTTTAAAGTCTCTTAATTGTTTTGCAACAATTGCGTTCAAGGTAGTCATAGCATTAGAACAGTTTGCTGTAGAACCAACCGCTCTAAACTCAAATTTATTTCCTGTAAAGGCAAATGGTGACGTTCTATTTCTGTCTGTATTATCTAACAGAACATCTGGAATTTTCCCTACTACATTTAGTTTTAAATCAGTTTTCTCCTCAGGAGATAATTTACCAGTAGTTACACCTTCTAATTCTGCTAAAACTTTAGTCAATTGACCACCAATGAATACGGAGATGATTGCTGGTGGCGCTTCATTTGCACCTAATCTATGATCATTACTTGCAGAGGCTATAGCTGCTCTTAATAATGATTCATTATCATTTACTGCTTTAATAGTATTGATAAAGAAAGTCAAAAACTGTAAATTACTCATCGGTGTTCTACTCGGACTCAACAAATTTACACCCGTATCTGTAGCTAATGACCAGTTATTGTGTTTCCCTGAACCATTCACTCCCTTAAAAGGTTTTTCATGGAATAACACTTTCAATTCGTGACGTTCAGCCACTTTTTGCATTACATCCATCAACAAACAGTTGTGATCCACAGCCAAGTTTGTTTCTTCAAAAATAGGAGCCAATTCAAATTGATTTGGTGCTACTTCATTATGACGTGTTTTTACAGGAATGCCTAGCAACATACATTCTTGCTCTAAATCTCTCATGTAAGTCAATGCACGTGTTGGAATAGACCCAAAATAATGGTCATCTAATTGTTGCCCTTTTGCAGAAGTATGTCCTAATAGTGTTCTTCCTGTCATAATAAGGTCAGGACGAGAATTTGCTAACGCTCTGTCTACTAAGAAATATTCTTGTTCCCAACCTAAAGTTGCGGTAACTTTTTTTACATTTTTATCAAAATATTTACACACTTCGGTTGCTGCATCATCCATGACCATAAGAGCACGTAACAAAGGTGTCTTATAATCTAGAGCTTCACCGGTGTACGAAATAAAAACAGTTGGAATACATAAAGTGGTACCAAAAATGAATGCTGGAGATGTTGGATCCCAAGCAGTATAACCTCTTGCTTCAAATGTGTTTCTAATTCCACCATTTGGGAAACTAGATGCATCTGGTTCTTGTTGTACTAATTGAGCACCACCAAATTTTTCTACTGGATCGCTACCATCATATGAAGTTTCAAAGAAAGCGTCATGTTTTTCGGCAGTTGTTCCTGTAAGTGGCTGAAACCAATGTGTATAATGAGTTACTCCTTTTGACAGAGCCCATTCTTTCATACCCATTGCAATATAATCAGCTAATTTTCTATCTATTTTAGTTCCATGCTGTACTGCATCGCGTACTCCTTTAAAAGCATCAGAAGTCAAAAATTGCTTCATTGCCTTATCATTAAAGACATTCGAACCAAAAATAGTTGATTTTCTATCGGTTTCTTCAAATTGTACAGGCTTTCTGTTTGATGCTTCTCTCAAAGCTCGGAAACGAATTGTTGACATTTTTCTCTGTTTAGTATATTAATTAATCAAGTAATTATTGGCTTTCTTCGTTAAAGGTTTGATGAAATACAAAAAAATTATATATATTTTTTTGATTAATCCCACTCTTTTCTATCCTTTTTTTTAAACTCCTTATATTACAAAAATACAAAATTTATTTGAAATTTTGTGGTCTACACCCTGAGTTGAAATGTTTGTTTTTCTACAAAAAACACTTTTATTTACTTTTTTTTCAATAAGAAAATCAAAATTCTAAAATCTTGATTTGATTCTAATTTAACAACTCAAAAATTGAAATTAGTACCATCCAAAAAGCGTGTACTTTGAAAACGTACTTTATCTGTTATAATTTTTAAAAACTCGCCTCTATTTGTTAAAAAATCAAAAATTAGCAGAATTACGAATTATACAAAAATAAATCATTTTTTTACGACACCCCCTATTTTTTAAGCTAATTTTGATTATTTATAAAATTCAATACAACAAACAGCATTTTTGACAGGGTTTAAAATAAAAAAACAATTCATTTTAAGCAAATAACAGCTTAAAAAAAAGGAGTCTCTTTTTTTTTTTGAAGAAAAAACATATTTTTGCATCACGATAGAGGGGCTACTTATTGCTAAAACCTCAATTAAAATGATTTCTTAACACTTTTTTTTATATTATGGCTAAAATAAAATTAGAATACATTTGGTTAGATGGTTATGAACCAACTCAAAATCTTAGAAGTAAAACTAAAGTTGAAGAACATGAAAATTTTCAAGGAACTTTAGCTGAAATTGGAAACTGGTCATTTGATGGTTCTTCAACAAGACAAGCCGAAGGTGGTTCTTCTGACTGTTTATTAGTTCCAGTTGCAATATACCCAGATCCAACACGTATCAACGGATACTTAGTAATGACTGAAGTTATGAATGCTGATGGAACTGCACATCCTTCAAATGGTAGAGCAACTATAGATGACGATGGTGATTTCTGGTTTGGATTTGAGCAAGAATATTTCATCATGGATACAAAAACTTTATTACCATTAGGCTTCCCTATTGGTGGATATCCAGCACCACAAGGAATGTATTATTGTTCAGTAGGTGGAAAAAACACACACGGAAGAGGACTTGTTGAAGAGCATGCAGATTTATGTATTGCTGCAGGAATCAACTTTGAAGGAATCAACCAAGAAGTTGCTTGTGGACAATGGGAATTCCAATTGTTTGCTCAAGGAGCAAAAAAAGCAGGTGATGAAATATGGATTGCTAGATATTTATTAGACCGTTTGACTGAGAAATATGGTTACTACATTGAATATCACCCAAAACCATTAGGAGATACTGACTGGAATGGTTCAGGAATGCACGCTAATTTCTCTAATGAAGTCCTAAGAACATGTGGTTCTCAAGAAACTTACGAGAAAATATGTGAAGCTTTCCGTCCTGTAACCGCAGAACACATTGCTGTTTATGGTGCTTACAATGACCTACGTTTAACTGGTAAACATGAAACTGCATCTATACATGATTTCTCTTACGGAGTTTCTGACAGAGGATGTTCAATCCGTATTCCATTAATGACCGTTCAAAAAGGATGGAAAGGATGGCTAGAAGACAGAAGACCCGCTTCAAACGGAGATCCATACAAAATTGCAGCTAGAATTATCAAAACAGTAAATTCTGTTCTATAATTTATATCTTTAATAAATAATAAAAGTGCCATAACTACGATGGCACTTTTTTTTGTAATACACTTTGCACTTATCCTATCAAAAATATTTTTCAAAGTAAGAATCAAAAAGTATCTTTGTGCAACTTTAAATATTTGACTTATGATTGTCTGGATTTCTTTTTTAACAGCTGTTTTAATTTTTCTAGCACTCGATCTAGGAGTTTTCAATAAAACACCACATATAATAAGTTCAAAAGAGGCGGGTAAATGGACTGGGATATGGGTTACATTATCTTTTATGTTCTCTGGAGTAATCTATTGGCTTTACACAACGAATTATATTGCCAATCCAGATTCTTTACAACCTGCTGCCGCATCAATAAAATTCATCACGGGTTATTTGATAGAATTATCTCTTAGTATTGATAACATTTTTGTAATCGCTATTATTTTTTCAGCCTTTAAAATTCCACAAAAATACCAACATCGGGTGCTATTTTGGGGAATTCTTGGCGCTATTGTCTTTAGAGGACTTATGATCTATTTTGGCGTTCTACTGATTAACAAATTTTCATGGATGACCTATATTTTTGGAGGTTTTCTAATTTACACCGCCATGAAAATGCTATTTAGTGGAGAGGATGAAAAATTTGAACCAAAAAAATCATTCATTTATAAAGCGCTGAAAAAAGTTGTACCAATTTCGAATCACATCGATGGTGAGCATTTCTTTGTAAAAAGGAGACATATTACGGCTGCGACTCCTCTATTTGTATCGCTAATCGTGATTGAAGTTATGGATGTCGTTTTTGCAATTGATAGTGTTCCTGCAATTTTAGCCATAACAAGCGATCCTTTTTTAGTTTTTAGTTCTAATATCTTTGCTATTTTAGGATTGCGTTCTATGTATTTCTTTCTGGCTCACATGCTAGACAAATTTGCTCATTTAGAGTACAGTCTTATCGCCATATTGACGTTTGTAGGTGTTAAAATGTTGCTTCATGATTACCTTAAATTGCCTGAATGGGTATCACTTGCTTTTATAGCCGTTTCCCTTATCGCAGGTATTGTTGCATCTGTTAGAAAGAGTAGTAAAGAAATAGTTTAAAACTAAAAAATACAAGCAATAAAAAAAGGAAATCTCACGATTTCCTTTTTTTATTGCTTGTATTTATATTTAAAAATTGATTTTCTTAACGCCGCTTCCATCAACTTTCAATGCAGACATTACAGAGTCAATATTATTTTTATTAATTGTTTTTGCAAAACCATCTGGTATTACAACAATTCTAAAAGTTTGGTTTTGAGTCCAACTTGCAGGCAATGTGTTAAGATTAAAATTTGCCGAAAGATAGATATTCACATTAGATCTAGAATAATCAAAATTAAAATCTAATGCTCCTCCATCATTAAAAAAATACGTTTGAGGCATTAACTTCCACACATCCTGACCATTTACGGTTTCGTATAAATGATAGACTAAAACCGAATCTGACGAATAAATTGGCGGGTCAAATACGACCAATCTACTGTAATTATTATTGGAATTGAATGAAGTCGTAACTTCAAACACTTCATTTCTTGGCGCATCATCATACACTTCTGTTACTTCACAACTTTGTAGTGCCATCATCCCGATGAAAACTAAAAATAAGGTAATTTTTTTCATTCGATTTCGTTTTTATAATTTAGATAAAAGACTCTATTCATGAATTGTGCCAAACTTTATTATAAAGAATAATGTAATTTTGAATTATGGAAAAGAAACTTAAGTTATATATGATAATGCTAGGCTGTGTACCAGAAGGACGGTTTACAGAACAGCATGATATTTTTTTTGGAATTGGTAATTCCTTAAAAGAATTGATTCCACATATCAATCTTTTTTGGCCAGAAGCCAAAGGTCAAATTCATATTGATGTTTGGCGAGAAGTTTCTGTTGTTGATGACTTCGTTATTGAAATTGTTCCAAAAAATACTGAAGCACAAGTTTCCCCTGAACAATTATTTTTCATCAATTTAGGAGGTTACAAACAAAATGAATTTGAAGAATACCATTATAAAATGATAACAGTTGCTGGTAGTTTAGCATTAGCATTAAAAAAATCAAAAAAAACGACCTTTTACAAACATTGTGGTTTCAAAGAAGCACCTTCGCATATTGACGATCAATACGGAATTGATGTAGATAATATTTACAAAGTTGTAGATATGCTGCCAGCGCATTTCAAAGCTTTATATTCGTTAAAGATCACAAAGTCCAAAATAGAATTAGAGCAAAACCCATTACATATAGGTTATTTAAAATTGAAAAAAATTAAAGATTAATCAATCGCTGTTGCTCTTTTTTGTAAATGAATCGTAATAAAAAGGCCTTCCAATACTGTGATATGAAAGGCTTTTTAAAATTTTTAAATACTAAAATATCTATTTCACCACTAGAGTATTATTTTTTAAGATCTTACTAAAAAATAAAACATGTGAAGGCAATGCATTTTCCCAATATTCCCAAGTGTGAGCTCCTGGACGTTCCGTATAATCATGAGAAACTTTATTATAAACGAGTCTTCGGTGTAATTCCCTGTTAGATTCTATCAAAAAATCATCAACTCCGCAATCTATAATCAACTCCAGTTTGTTATTTTTTATTTTATCAACCATATTCAAAACCGCATTAGCAGCATATACTTCCTGAGGAGCACCTTCGATTCCAAAAACAGGTTCCATTAACTTCGTAACTCGTTCCTTAGATTCCGGATTTATCATGCTTCCCATATCTACTGCTCCACTCATACTCCCTGCGGCACAAAAAAGTTCTGGATGTCTTGTAGAAAGATACAATGCTCCGTGACCTCCCATAGAAAGTCCTGTAATTACACGTCCTCTCCTTTCATTTATGGTTCGATAAGTATTATCTACTTTCTGAATTACTTCTTTTGTGATATAGGTTTCAAATTGACTTCCTTTATTAACAGGACTATCAAGATAAAAACTGAAAGTTTCCCCTTCCGGCATTACAATTATGATATTATACTGATCCGCTAAATTGTGTAATAAATTCTTATCCGGAGTTTTAGACAACCAATCATTAAAATGGCCATAAGCGCCATGCAATAGGTAAAGCACTGGATAATTAGCTTTACTTTTAGCATAAGAACTTGGTAAAACTACCGCTGCTTTATATGTTTTATTCATTGCTATACTGGGAATTTGCAACGTATCGGCTTTTGCAGCATAAGAATCTGCAATATGTCCGAAAAGAAAAAATAAGAATACAATTTGAATTTTTTTCATCTGATAGTTTTTTGGTGATTGAAAAGTAAATATAATACTTTAGAATAAATAAAATGAAGCCGCAATTAATACTACACAAAAAAAGACCCTTCATCGCTGAAAGGTCTTTTAAAATATTTATAAATTAATCCAAATTAAAAGCGAGATAAGCGATTCACACACTTTTTGCAATACAATATAATACAGATTCCTGAGATCCCGCCCGAAAGCGGGATAAACGATTCACACACTTTTTGCAATGCAAAAAGTGGTTCTCTGCTTACATATTACGTCTGTATTGTCCGCCTACTTCAAATAAAGCTGATGTAATTTGTCCCAAAGAACAAACCTTCGTTGCTTCCATCAAATGTTCAAATAAGTTTTCGTTTTTAATGGCGGCTTCCTGAAGCGTATTCAAGTGCTCCTTTACTAAATCCTGATTGGACTGGTGCAAATGGTTCAACATATCAATTTGGTATTGTTTTTCTTCCTCGGTAGCGCGAATTACTTCAGCTGGAATCACCGTTGGCGAACCTTTAGAACTCAAAAACGTATTTACACCAATAATAGGGAATTCACCTGTATGTTTCAATGTTTCATAATACAAACTTTCTTCCTGAATTTTACTTCTTTGGTACATCGTTTCCATAGCACCAAGCACTCCGCCACGTTCGGTAATTCGGTCGAATTCCTGTAAAACTGCTGCTTCTACTAAATCTGTCAATTCTTCGATGATGAAAGCACCTTGAATTGGGTTTTCATTTTTGGCCAGACCTAACTCTTTATTGATAATCAACTGAATTGCCATTGCACGACGCACTGACTCTTCCGTAGGCGTTGTGATTGCTTCGTCATACGCATTAGTATGTAAGGAATTACAGTTGTCATAAATAGCATACAAAGCTTGCAAAGTCGTACGAATATCATTGAAATCAATTTCCTGTGCGTGCAAAGAACGACCTGATGTCTGAATATGGTATTTCAACATTTGCGCACGTTCGTTAGCGCCGTATTTGTTTTTCATGGCTTTCGCCCAAATTTTACGCGCTACACGACCAATAACGGCATATTCCGGATCTACTCCATTCGAGAAAAAGAACGATAAATTTGGTCCAAAATCATTGATGTTCATCCCACGACTCAAATAATATTCCACATAAGTGAAACCATTAGAAAGTGTAAATGCCAATTGTGTAATTGGATTTGCTCCTGCTTCGGCAATGTGATATCCTGAGATAGAAACCGAATAAAAATTTCTTACGTTCTTAGTAATGAAATATTCCTGTACGTCACCCATCAATCGAAGGGCAAATTCAGTAGAGAAAATACACGTATTTTGTGCTTGGTCTTCTTTAAGAATATCTGCCTGAACGGTTCCACGAACTTGAGATAACGTTCTTGCTTTTATGTCGTCATACACCTCCAAAGGTAAAACCTCATCTCCCGTAACGCCCAAAAGCATCAACCCTAAACCGTTATTTCCTTCGGGTAAATCCCCTTGATAATGTGGTCTTTCGACTCCTTTAGCTGCGTATATTTTGTTGATTTTTGCTTCAACTTCTTTTTCAAGACCATTTTCTTTGATGTAAAACTCACATTGTTGGTCAATCGCCGCATTCATGAAAAAGCCTAATAGCATGGGTGCAGGACCATTAATAGTCATACTCACCGAAGTCATCGCATGAACTAAATCAAAACCAGAATATAGTTTTTTAGCATCATCCAAACAACAAATAGAAACTCCAGCATTACCTATTTTTCCATAGATATCTGGACGTACATGTGGATCGTTTCCGTATAAAGTTACGCTGTCAAAAGCAGTCGATAATCGTTTTGCAGGCAATCCCGCGCTCACATAATGAAAACGCTTGTTGGTTCTTTCCGGTCCGCCTTCTCCAGCAAACATTCGAGAAGGATCTTCTCCTTCACGCTTGAAAGGATACAAACCTGCGGTGAAAGGAAATTCTCCAGGAACATTTTCCTGCAAACACCATCGTAAAATATCACCCCAAGCTTTGTACTTTGGTAATGCAATTTTCGGGATTTGAGAATGCGAAAGCGACTCTGTATGCGTAGCCATTTTTATTTCCCTGTCACGAACTTTAAACGTATACACTGGATTTTTGTACTTGTTTACTTTTTCGTCCCAAGTCAAAATGATTTCCCAATTGTAGGGATCCAAATCCATTTTTACTTTATCAAATTGATTCAGTAAAAGATTCAAAAATATTTTGTCCTCAGCTGCACCCGATTTCTCCGATTCTATAGCCGTTGGCAAAACCGAATGATCGTCTATTCCTGCTTTATTTATTAAAGGAAATTTTCCAGAAACCGTTTCAATGGTTTTGAAAATTCCATATAATTTCTGGGCAACTTGTTCTTGGCTTACAGCCGTAACATCATATTTACGATTGCTTTCGGCAATTTCTGATAAATAACGCGTTCTGTGTGGCGGAATAACGAAAATCTTCTCGCTCATTTCACGCGTGATTTGAAACGTTGATTTCAAATCAGAATTTGTTTTTTCATGGACTTTATCCATAATCGCTTTATAAAGCGTATTCATTCCAGGATCGTTGAACTGCGAAGCAATTGTCCCGAAAACAGGAAGTGTATCTAAATTAGCATCCCATAAATTATGGTTGCGTTGGTATTGTTTTTTCACGTCTCTTAACGCATCAAGAGAACCGCGTTTGTCGAATTTGTTTATTGCTACCAAATCAGCAAAATCAAGCATGTCGATTTTTTCCAATTGGGTTGCAGCACCAAATTCCGGTGTCATTACATATAAAGAAACATCAGAATGATCCATAATCTCTGTATCGGATTGCCCGATTCCAGAAGTCTCCAAGATGATGATATCATAATTTGCCGCTTTAATTACTTGGATTGCATCGGCAACATATTTAGATAAAGCCAAATTGGATTGACGTGTAGCCAATGAACGCATGTAAACACGAGGATTATTGATGGCATTCATTCGGATTCTATCTCCTAAAAGTGCACCGCCCGTTTTACGTTTGGATGGATCTACTGATATTAATCCGATTGTTTTTTCTGGGAAATCAATTAGAAAACGACGTACTAATTCATCCACCAAAGATGATTTTCCTGCTCCGCCTGTTCCTGTAATTCCAAGAACCGGAATCGTACTGTTTTCATTCTTTTTTTGGATGGCTTCCAAAGTTTTTGCCGCTACATCAGGAAAATTTTCTGCTGATGAGATGATTCTGGCAATTGCTTTTGGATTTTTTTCTTCCAAATGATTGATTTCGTCCGTCAGTTTATCGCCAATAGCGTAATCCGATTTTTGTACCAAATCGTTTATCATTCCCTGCAATCCCATCGCACGTCCGTCATCTGGAGCGTAAATTCTGGTGATTCCGTACGCTTGCAATTCAGCAATTTCAGAAGGCAGAATTACACCGCCACCACCACCAAATATCTTGATTTGGCCCGCTCCTTTTTCCTGAAGCAAGTCAAACATGTATTTAAAATATTCGTTGTGTCCTCCTTGATAAGAAGTTATCGCAATGGCATTGGCATCTTCTTGAATCGCGGTGTTGACCACTTCTTCCACACTGCGGTCGTGACCTAAATGAATCACCTCAACACCTGTAGACTGAATAATCCTACGCATGATATTGATTGCCGCATCGTGACCGTCAAAAAGAGCTGCAGCGGTTACAATTCTTACTTTATTGTTAGGGATATATGGTTTTTGTTGTTCCATTTTATGAATATGATAATTTAAGCCTGCAATTTACAATTTTATTTTAAAAATTATTTGATATTGCTCCTCGTTGTTAATAAATAAGGAAGAATTTTGTTATTTAGCCCCGATTGTCCCGAAGCCTCGGGCGGCATTTCCCGATTTAGAAAAACAAGGCTTTTTTTTAGCCGTAGTTTTTATTTAGCGGGAATACAGCGGAAAGCGGTACAAATCGTGATTAATACTACTAAACTTTGTGCTCCTAAAGAATAGTTGGCTTTGTTTTTGAATAAGTAGTATTTTTACAAATGCCAAATGGCAAACAGATGAAGTAAACTTATACTATAATTATGATGAAGAAAATTTTAGTTTTAACAGTAGCAATTTCGCTTTCCAGTTGTGCCGAAATGCAACAGGTGATGAATCAATTTCCACAAACGCAAGGAATTGGGGGCGTTGATATTGCCGGAGGATTGAAGGAAGCACTGAATAATGGGATTTCAAAACAGGTGACAAAATTGACTGCCACCGATGGTTTTTACAGAAATGAAGCCGTAAAAATTTTATTGCCGGAAGAATTGAGAAAAGTAGACGCGGGTTTGAGAAGAATTGGATTGAGTTCTTTGGCTGATGAAGGATTAAAAGTATTAAATCGTGCTGCCGAAGACGCGGTAAAGGAAGCGACGCCAATATTTGTTGATGCCGTAAGAAACATGACATTTATGGATGCCAAAACGATATTGATGGGTAATGAAAGTTCAGCGACTACTTATTTACAAAACAGTACTTCGACGGCTTTATACGGAAAATTCAATCCTGTGATTAAAAATTCATTTACTAAAGTAGGTGCCGATAAAGTTTGGGCCAACATTATTACAAAATACAACAGCATTCCTCTTGTAAATAAAGTAAATCCTGATTTGACGGATTACGTTACGAATCAAGCGCTGAATGGTGTTTTCAAAATGGTTGCCGTTGAAGAGAAAAACATCAGAACCAATCTAAGTGCCAGAACTTCTGTTTTATTACAGAAAGTTTTTGCGATGCAGGATAACAAATAGATTGAAATTGGGCTGTTTTTTTTTAAACATTAAACAGCCCAATCCAACTTTTTTATAAAAACAAATACGTTTAGTTTTGAAAAATACTATTCATTACTAAGAACAAAGCTGAAAACAGAACGCTAATGCAGAAAATTACTATCCTAATCCATTGCGAAGATCAAAAAGCAATTATTGCCTCCGTTACAAACTATATTTCATCCATTGATGGAAATATTATTTATTTAGACCAACATGTCGATGCCGATGAAAATGTGTTTTTCATGCGTTTAGAATGTGAATTCAGTGCCAAAAATTGGAATATTGAAGCTATTAAAACTGATTTTCAAGCTAATTTGGCCTCTCCATTCCATATGTCATGGGAAATCTACACTCAAGACGAAAAACCAAAAATGGCTTTGTTTGTTTCTAAATACGACCATTGTTTGTATGACATTTTAGGACGCTACAGCGCCGGTGAATTGCCTTTAGAGATTCCTTTGATCATCAGCAACCATGAAGATTTAAAGTGCGTAGCGGAACGTTTTTCTATACCTTTTCATTATGTTCCGTTTACGAAAGATATAAAAGCCGAGGGTGAACAAAAGCAGTTGGATTTACTGAAAGAATACAATATTGATTTTATTGTTTTGGCACGATACATGCAAATTATCACTCCCAATTTGATTGCGCAATACAAAAATCAAATTATCAATATTCATCATTCCTTTCTTCCCGCGTTTCCTGGCGCAAAACCGTATCATTCGGCTTTTAAGCGCGGTGTAAAAATCATTGGCGCCACCAGTCATTATGTGACCGAAGGACTGGATGAAGGTCCGATTATCGAGCAGGATATTGCTCGAGTATCTCACAGTCATTCCATAGAAGATTTTATCATGAAAGGACGTGATCTGGAACGCATGGTCTTGGCCAGAGCCATAAAATTGCATGCCGAGAGAAAAACAATGGTTTATGACAATAAAACGGTAGTATTTTTATAAAAATAATCCTTTTTCGAATTAGTTTCTGCACTCAATATTGTCAACCATACACCAATAAAATCTTCCGAAACTAGAATTAATTGTAAAGAGTAAAAGTGTAAAAAACTTAACTTATGTACAACAAAGTAATAACAAAATCTTAACAGCAAAACGTTTCCTTAAGTGTGATCTTTGCAAGGTAATAAACTGGTTATTTATTATTTTGGTTTTGGTTAGTTAAAGAATTGCCTGCATTCATAGTGCAGGCATTTTTATTTAGCGGTATTTATAAATGACAGAACCGCATCGTTAAAAGCATTAGGTTGCTCCACATTTACTACATGTCCACATTTTTCTATTACGAAAAGTTTCGATGATTTATAATGATTCTCCACTACTTTACGTACCGAAGGCAAAAACATATAATCCTCTTCACCCATTACATAGAGTGTAGGGATATTCAATTCTACCTGACGGAACCATTTCAGCACTGGGTTTATTTCGGCAGTGAGTTTAAACCATTTTATAAATTCTTTTTGGTATAATTTCTTTGCCTCGTTTATAAAAAGAACACGAGATTGCTTGTGACTTTTTTTAGGCATAATAACAAAGGCAAAAAACTTATATAAAACTAAATATGGCAAAACATATTTAAACATATTTCCCAATCGCATCAATACTTGAGAACGGAAATTCATTTTTAGGATTGCACCACCCAGAATCATGCTTTGCACGCGTTCCGGATACATTTCAGCCAATTGTCTGATGAGAATAGTACCCAATGAAATACCAACGAAATGTGATTTTTTTATTTTAAGAAAATCTAAGACTTCCAGAATATCATTGGCCAAAGCCGAAAAAGTATATTTCTGTTTGAAAGCCGTTTTTAAAGTAGGTTTAGATTCGCCGTGACCCCGCAAATCCAATAGCAATACATTATACTGTTTTTTAAAATCCCGAATTTGCTTAAACCAGATAGAAGAACTTCCACCTGCACCATGTACAAAAGTGACCCACTGCTCGGTGTTTTTATTTTCGTAAATGGTGTAATTGATCACGTATTTTTTTTGTAAAAATAGAACTTTATTTTTAAATCCCAATCTTAACAAAAAATATTGCTAGTTTTATAATTGTATGCCTTAAATTTGCAAAAAAATTACACCGATGATTGGATTATTGAAAGAGAAAAGTGAAATAGAAAAGCTTAAAAGAGAATACCAAATACTTGCGAAATTTAATTTCGACCTCGAAAAAAACCCTATAAATCCGACCGTCATTCAGGAAGAATTAATATTAGAGGAATGCACATTATAGTTTTTGATGCATTTTTTTAAAATAATCAAATGCTTTTAGCAACCTGCTTCCATACCAAGAAAACATTTCGCCATCAACAAACACAGTTTTGGCATGATGCGTGTGTCTTCCTATTTCGAATGCGTCTTCCTCTTTGAAAGGATACGGCTCTGAAGAAAGGAAAACCAAATCCGGATCGCCCTCTAAACGTATTTTTTTGAGTTCGATTTCTGGATAACGCCCTTTGTTGTCATAAATATTCTGAAAGTGGTTCAGTTTCAGTAATTCATTGATAAAATTATCCGAACCTGCGACCATAAAAGGGTTTTTCCAAATGAAATACGCTGCTTTTTTAACTGGTTTATCTTTGATGAAATTTTTAAAATCGCTCAAGGCAAAAGCCAATTTGTCGTTCCATTTCTGCGATTCGGTTCTGCAATTAAAGAGTTGACCAAAGTCGGTTATCATTTGAAAATTGTCTTCAATCGTGATAATATTCGTGACCCAAACCGGACAAATTTTACGCAGCTCTTCTACTATTTCCTGTGTATTTTCCTCTTTGTTACAAATGATAATATCGGGCTGTAACAATCTGATTTTCTCGTAATGCACTTTCTTGGTTCCACCCACAGTTTTCTTTGTGGACTTAAAATGATACGGATGCACACAGAATTTGGTAATCCCAACAATTCGCTCTTCCAAACCTAGATCATACAACAATTCCGTTTGGGAAGGAACCAATGAAATGATGCGCTTAGGCGAAGTTTCAAATGAATGAGATGTTCCTATTTGATCTATTAGAATTTTTTGTTTCAAGTTTAAAGTTTAAAGTTGATATTATTAAAACATAAATTGGCAGCTTTTTAACCATTAAGAAGTTAAGAAAATTAAGCTTTAAAGTATATCCTAATGAAACTTAATTTCTTAATGGTTTAAGAAAAAGTCCCAGTTAAAAATTACTCCACTTTAAACTTTAAACTTTTAACCATTAAGAAATTAAGAAAATTAAGCTTTAAAGTATTCCTTAATGAAACTTAATTTCTTAATGGTTAAAAAAAAGTCTCAGTTTAAAATTTTTTCACTTTAAACCTTAAACCTTTTCAAACTTTAAACTCATAATTTCTGCCATTTCCTGTTGCATATTCAACGCTTCGGCTCTTGCTTTTTCAACAAAATCAGTTCCATTTGAAGCATAAATAATCGCTCTGGAGGAATTAATCAGCAATCCTACATTGTCGTTCATACCATATTTACAAACTTCAGATAAACTTCCGCCTTGTGCGCCCACTCCAGGAACAAGCAAGAAACTGTCAGGAACAATTTTACGAATTTCAGTGAAATATTCGGCTTTGGTAGCGCCAACAACATACATCAGATTTTCGCTGTTTTTCCAAGTTTTAGACGTTTCTAACACCTGTTTGTACAATTCTTTTCCTCCCAAAGCGTCGGAAACACTCAAAGTCTGAAAATCGAATGCACCTTCGTTTGAAGTCAAAGCCAACATAATCGTATGTTTATTTTCGAAAGCTAAAAAAGGCTCTACCGAATCTTTCCCCATATAAGGAGCAACAGTAACACTGTCAAAATTCAAATCTTCAAAAAAAGCTTTAGCATACATCGATGACGTGTTTCCAATATCACCCCGTTTTGCATCAGCAATCGTGAAAATATCCGGATAGGTTGAGTTGATGTAATTGATTGTTTTTTGTAACGACATCCACCCTTTTATTCCATAGGCTTCATAAAAGGCAGTATTGGGTTTATACGCCACCGCTAAATCATGGGTCGCATCGATTATCGCTTTATTGAATTCGAAAATAGGATCTTCCTGTTCTAATAAATGGGGTGGAATTTTATTCAAATCAACATCGAGTCCTACTGCTAGGAATGATTTCTTGATTTTGATTTGGTCAATAAGTTGTTGTGTAGTCATTGTTGTGTGTTTAACCGCAAAGTTCGCAAAGTTTTTCGCAAAGTTCACAAGGTCTTAAAAAAAAATGTCAAACTAAATTAGATTGACATTTTTAATTCTTAATGTAACTCTCCGCCTAGCAAATCAAAAATTTCGTTGTATTTTTTTAAATCATTAAGAAATTAAGAAAATTAAGTTTTCAACCTTAATGAACCTTAATTTCTTAATGGTTTAAATAGAAAAAAAATCAGATAATAAATAAAAAGAAGAATCAAAATTTTCATTTAGAAAACCTCGCTGGCTTCTTTCAATTTTTCCATGTTGTTAACTAACGCTAGTTCGTCAACAATTTTTTGAATGTCACCATTCATAATATTTCCTAAATCATACAACGTCAAACCTACACGGTGATCCGTTACACGACCTTGTGCGTAATTGTAGGTACGAATTTTTGCAGAACGGTCTCCAGAACTTACCTGAGACGTACGTTTTGTAGCATCTTCCGCTTGTTTTTTAGCTAATTCCTGTTCGTACAAACGGGAACGTAAAACACCAAAAGCTTTATCTTTATTCTTGTGTTGTGATTTCTGATCCTGACATTGCGCCACTAATCCGGTTGGAATGTGCGTCAAACGAACGGCAGATTTAGTTGTATTTACCGATTGTCCACCAGGTCCTGACGAACAGAAGAAATCCACACGCACATCATTCATATCAATTTGCACATCAAATTCCTCTGCTTCCGGAAGCACCATAACAGTCGCTGCTGATGTGTGCACACGTCCTTGCGTTTCCGTTTGCGGTACACGTTGCACACGGTGAACACCCGCTTCAAACTTCAACGTTCCGTACACATCTTCACCGGTAACTTCAAAAATTACCTCTTTAAATCCACCCGAAGTTCCTTCATTCATATCCACCACAGATGTTCTCCAACCTTTGTTTTCACAATATTTCGTGTACATACGGAACAAATCCCCGGCAAAAATACTAGCTTCATCCCCACCCGTTCCGGCGCGAATCTCCACCATAACATTTTTAGCATCTTCAGGATCTTTAGGAATCAACATAAATTTGATTTCATCCTCCAGTTCCGGTAATCTTTCTTTTGCTTCTTCCAATTGCATTTTGGCCATTTCGGTCATATCTGCATCACTGTTATCGGCAATTATTTCGTTTGCTTCATCGATATTCGCCATCAAAATAACGTATTCATCGCGCTTTTCAGCCAAAGCTTTTAAACTCTTGTACTCTTGATTCAATTGCACATAACGTTTCTGATCCGAGATTACATCCGGCTGAATAATCAAATCCGAAATCTCGTCGAAACGTTGTTTTACTATTTGAAGTCTATCTAACATATTCTTATTCCTTTTATTGGAGTGCAAAAATACGAAAAAAGTATTCAGTTTGCAAGGCTCGTTTTTGGCGTATTCTCTATCCATTTAAAACTTTCCAGACACAAAGCCTTCGATAACACAAACACTACAATGATAGAAACTTTAAACAGTAAACTTTTAACCAGTTAAACTCTTTTTAGGAGCTGTTCCCTGCTGTCATTCTAAATGAAATTCACTGAACTCCAATTAAATTAAGAATGTTGTGAAGTAATCTTTATTGATAAAACTTGCTTCGCGTTTTATCAATAAAGGATTTTCCCTTCCATCAGGGCTAGGGAATTTATGTTAAAATAATTGCGTTTACGGTTTTCCGTAAAGTTGATAAAACAAATGAAGTTACTTTTGGGTAGGGATTTAAACTTGATATATTTTTATCAGTATTTTCGGAAGAAATTTATATATTTGGAAATAGATAAAGAGAAACAAACTTTTATAATCTACAATTAAAATAAAGAAGGAATGAATGATAATACAAAATTTTTAGAATTTGCAGAGTCTTTAAAACTTGTAAGAAAAAATAGAATTGAAGATTTTATAGAGGATAAAAATATTGACGATATATATACCGATTTACTTCCAAGCAACGGTGTAATAACAAAACTAAATTTACCGAGAACCACAATATTAGTTGGGAGAAAAGGAACAGGAAAGTCAACAATTTTTCAAAAATCACAAAAAGATTTAATATCAAATAGGAAATGTATTTCAATTTATATAGATGTAAAATCATTATATGACAATTCAACTCCTGAAATACCTGAAGAGGTCAAATCATTAAGCTCAGAATTATATAAATATTTAATATACAGTAATTTAATTAAAGAAATAATTATTGAAACAAAAAATAGACTTGATGATTTTGTAAAAGTATCTATTTTAAAAAAATTATTGGGGTTTGATTTAGATCAAATTGAACAAATTAATGAGCAATTGGATGAAATTGAATCCACGATAAATGACGTTATAAAACACATCGATGGATCTCTAATCCAAACATTCAAACAAACTAATCAAAATGATAAATCTTCATCAGATAGCTTACAGTTTGATATTTCTAAAGATCCAAAAATATCAATAAATGCTCAAGACTCAAAAAATTCTTCAATAAAAACTGAATTTGAAAAAACTCTGATAAGTTATTTAGACATTAAAAAAAGTCTAATTTCAAAACTAAAGGAAATCAAAAACATATTAAATATTGACCATTTATATATATTTCTAGATGACTTCTCAGAGATCGACGAAGATGCTCAGAAAATATTTATGGATTGGTTTATAGCACCACTAAATAATTTATCCGAAGATTTTGTGAAATTTAAAATTGCAGTCTATCCAAATCGTTTTTATTATGGAAAATTAGATAATTCTAAAATTGATGAAATTTCACTTGAATTTTTTGATGCCTTTTATAGCTTTGAAAAGCAAGTCGATATTTCAAAAATGGAAATGCTTGCATTGGATTACACAAAAAGATTATTAAAAAAAAGACTAAATCTTTTTTTTCCAAAAAATCATTGGGAACGATTTTTTGATATGTCTGAAGATAGTCTATTTGATATTTTATTCAGTGTTACGTTTAACAATCCAAGAAAAATAGGTTATATTCTTTCATATTGTTACGAATCTTGCTTAATCCATAATTCCAAAATTTCAATTGAAGCAATAGAAAAAGCTTCACATAGATATTTCAATGATGTAACATTAAAATATTTCTTAGCCAATCAATATGTTATAAAACCTTTTGAAGACAAAATATCAAACGAACATCAATATGAATTATTAAACAATATCATAAGTCGCCAAAAAGCAAACGCATTAGCAACGGTGAGAACAAGAATCCCTGGTAAACCAACTAATCATTTTATTGTTAATCAAGAAATTTCAAATCTGCTTGACAATTTAGAATTAAATGGTTTTATAACAACATATAACAATACCTATGATAATCACAATCAATTATCTATCATTTATTCTTTGGATTATGGTTTGTGCAAAAGAAATGGCTTAAATTTCACAAGAGCAAAAAACGACAAATTAGTAACATATTTTTCTCAAACAAGGTTTAATATGAATATTTTGATTTCTGATTATTTTAATCAAACTCAAATTATTAAATGCAATAATGGTCACGAGTTTGCATATGAAATGTTAGAGACTTTAAAAAGATTTAGGATGCGATGTCCTGATTGTCTTGATAATGAAAAAAATGGTGTTTGTGAAGTTACATTATCTAGTAATGAGATACGAGAAAAGTTGAAAAATATTGAAAATAAAAGACTCAAATCATTTACTTATATTGAATTCCAAATTTTAGATTATTTGAATTCTTTTAATAGAGTTGTAAGTATAAACCGTATATCAACAAATTTAGATAAAGGAGAAACGACAATTAAAGTTAATATTGAGAAATTAATTGAAAAAGATCTTGTTTATCACGATTTAGCAGCAAGTAAAACTATTAAAAAAGACGTATATGGAATTTCTCAAAAAGGCACCAAATTGGTAGTTGAAGTACTAACAATATTAAACAAAGAAATTGAAAAAGGACAAAAACTGTAGCTAAACAACAGAAAAAAACCCCTTTGGCGCTGGCTTTCCCCCGCTGGCGCTGGCGTCCCGCTCGTGAACACAAACAAAAGCAAATACATTACAAATTTTAATTAGCACGAGCGTGGTAAAAAACATCAAGATAAATTTAAAATAAAACTTAAAACTAATACAGAATGCAAAATAAACAAAGACACGGATGCTTAACAGCATGGTTGATTTATTTAATCATTGCATATTCATTTAGTGCAATTTTCTATTTTTTCAAAACACAGGAAATGTACAACATTGCACAATACAATATTTCAGAAAACATGATGTTACTTCATGGTTCATTTGCAATATTGGGCGTCATTTTCTCTATAATGCTACTTAAATGGATAAAATTGGGATTTTGGGGTATTTTAATTATCAGCGTGATATTATTTGTAGTTCAATTACTAAATAGTGATAGAGTTATGTCTCCAATCTTTATTTTGGTTTGCTTAGTCATTCTCTATGGAATATTACAATTCAAAAAAGCGAATGTAACAGGTTGGAATAATTTAGAATAAACTTCACTTGCTCGGACACTCACAAATAAACCATAAGCAGCAAATAAGTACGAACCCATGAAAAACCAAACCGATGAAATTACTACTGACATCTTTACTTGTATTGTTCAGCTTTACAACATTCGGGCAATCGAATGGATTTTCAGGTGATTACAATCGCACTTTGGGCAAGGAAGGCAATCATTTAATTGAATACAAATTGACCTTACATCAAGATGGAAAATTCGTATTTCATTCATATTCTAAAATCAAAAACGGATTTCCGCCTGAAGTAAATAAATACGGAAAAGGAAAATGGACTGCTAAAGACAATGTGGTTACTTTCTCTTCGAACAAACAAGAAGACTTTGATGAAAAATATACGTTGGATTTTAATAATTCCAAGGCGAGATTTGTCACTAAAAATCCCAGAGATAGAAGTGACCGCATCATTAAGACCAAACTTACTTTTGTTGAATCAGAAATTTTCTGGATGCAACGACTGGATGTCTTTAAAATATAGGTACGCATTACCAATCCCCTACTAGCGTTCATTTGCAAAGACTTCCAATTGTATTTTTTTTGATCTTTAAATAATTTGCGAAATTTGGTTGCAGCGCTCCATATTTATAAAACTAGAACCCATCTCTACTATAATATTATTATCTTATTTTTTGTTTAATTATTTGTTAAAAAGATTAAACAACAGTTTTTAATCTGTATATTTGAAATATAAATAATTTTAAACTTAAAACATTGACTATGAAATTAGTAAAAACAATTAGCGCATTTGTATTATTAGGAGTAATAACTACTTCTTGTGGAGAAAAAAAGCAAGCAGAATCTACTGAAATGACTGATTCTACTGCAGTAGCCATGGATACTACAGTTGTAGTGGAGCCATCAACAATTGTTGATGTAGCGGCAGGAAATGCAGATTTCTCAACATTAGTTACTGCAGTAAAAGCATCAGGATTAGTAGAAACGTTAAGTAGCGAAGGTCCTTTTACCGTTTTTGCACCAAATAACGCAGCATTTGCAAAACTTCCAGCAGGAACTGTTGATGGTTTGCTGAAACCAGAAAGTTTAGACAAATTAAAAGCAGTATTGACGTATCATGTTGTTTCAGGAAAATTTGATGCCGCTACAGTAATTGATGCAATAAATAAAAATAACGGAAAATATACCGTTACAACTGTTCAAGGTGGCACTATTGTTTTGAGCCTGAAAGATGGAAAAGTGATGTTGACTGACGCAAATGGAGGAACTGCAACCGTAGTTCTTGCTGATGTGGCCGCTTCTAACGGAGTGATTCATGCAATTGATACTGTTGTTATGCCCAAATAAGGTTTTACTTTATTAATTCAGGAACCGTTGCAATTTTGTATTTGCAACGGTTTTTTTTTATGGATTATAACCAACAAATAGCAACTGCATTTTTTCAACATTGCATTTAGCTAGTTCCTCATATTTCATTTGCATCGATTGCCAATTTTAATTTACAGCATCATAGTGTTTGCAACGGATTTATTTTAATACTTTTATAAAACCAAAACCTTCATTATTTTTTTAAAATCTAATAAAATGAATCCTAAAGTTGATGACTTTATCAGTAATGCCAAAAAATGGCAGCCCGAAATAGAGCAATTGCGGTTATTGCTACTCGATTGCGGGCTAACCGAAGAATTCAAGTGGCGTATGCCTTGTTACTGTTTTCAGGGAAATAATGTTGTACTTATTGGCAGTTTTAAGGGATTTTGTACACTTAGTTTTTTTAAAGGAATTTTACTCCAAGATAGTAATGGAATTCTATGCAAACCCGGAGAAAACAGTCAGACCGTACGTTTTTTTAAATTTACTAATCCGGAAGAAATCACCGAAAATCTATCAATAATCAAAGCTTACATTTATGAAGCCATTGAAATTGAAAAAGCGGGGCTAAAAGTTATTTTTAAAAGCCATGAGAAACTTGAACTGGTGGAAGAATTGCAAATTGCTTTTGACAAAAATCCGGATTTAAAAACCGCTTTCAATGCCTTAACACCCGGCCGACAACGCGCGTACAATCTCCATTTTTCCGAGGCTAAACAATCCAAAACCCGCGAAACCCGAATAGAAAAATACACGCAACGTATTCTGAACGGAAAAGGAATCAACGATTGCATTTGTGGAATGTCTAAAAAAATGCCCAGCTGTGACGGTTCACACAAATACATTCGAGAAGAAAACAAATAGCAAGCTACAAAAATTTTTTGCTTTGGTAATTATGAAAATAAAACGAAATCAATAGCCCTGATGGAAGCGGCATCCCACGCTTTTTCGCGTGGATACAGCGGACAGCAGGACGGTTCGTGATTGAAAACCCGTTCGTTCTGCTCCTAAAAAATAGCACAGCCAAGCCGTTCATAACTCCTACCGATTTCTTTTTAATAACAATTTCTAAATTCCTAATTTGCGCCCTTAAATTAGTAAGAGAAAATGAAGGTCTGTATTGCCGAGAAACCAAGTGTAGCCCGTGAAATCGCATCCGTTTTGGGAGCCAATACCAAGCACGATGGCTATTTTGAAGGCAATGGTTATCAGGTAACGTACACTTTTGGGCATTTATGCACCTTGAAAGAACCGAACGATTACAAACCGCACTGGAAAAGTTGGGATTTGAACAACCTACCTATGCTTCCGGAAAAATTTGAGACCAAAGTGGTGGAGAATTCAGGGATCCAAAAGCAATTCAGAATCATAAAAAGCTTGTTCGACAAAGCCGATTTAGTCATCAACTGCGGGGATGCCGGGCAAGAAGGAGAACTCATTCAGCGCTGGGTCATGAACGAAGCGCAGTACAAAGGCGAGGTGAAACGCTTGTGGATTTCGTCCTTGACCACCGAAGCCATCAAAGAAGGTTTCCAGAACTTGAAACCATCTGCCAACTACGATAATTTATACTACGCCGGATTTTCCAGAGCCATTGGCGACTGGTTACTCGGTATGAATGCCACGCGATTGTACACTGTAAAACATGGCGGATACAAACAAGTTTTGTCTATTGGGAGGGTGCAAACCCCAACATTGGCAATGGTCGTGGACCGATTCAAGGAAATTGAGAATTTTAAACCGCAACCGTATTGGGAATTGCAAACTTTATATCGAGAAACACTTTTCAGCTATGAAGAAGGGCGCTTTTTGAAAAAGGAAGATGGTGAACTTCTCGCCAATAAGGTAAAGGAAAGTGAGTTCGAAATTGTTTCTGTCGAAAAAAAGAATGGCAATGAGTTTGCACCAAAACTATTCGATTTAACAGGTCTTCAGGTGTACTGCAATACCAAATTTGGTTTTACTGCAGATGAAACACTTAAAATTGTACAAACGTTATACGAACAAAAAGTAGTCACGTACCCCAGAGTCGATACCACATTTTTACCCAATGATATTTATCCAAAAGTTCCAGGGATTCTGAAAAACTTGACGAATTATGCTGCGTTGACGCAACCACTTTTGGAAAAAAAGATAAAAAAATCGCCCAAGGTTTTCAACGATAAAAAAGTAACGGATCACCACGCCATTATTCCAACGGGAATTCAAAGCAATTTGCAATACAATCAGCAGCAAGTGTATGACATTATTGCAAAGCGATTTATTGCTGTGTTTTATGATGATTGTTTGGTTGCCAATACCACAGTAGTAGGGAAAGCTGCCAATGTTTTATTTAAAACCACGGGAAAAGAGATTTTAAAAAAAGGATTTCGAGTTGTTTTTGAAGATCCTAATACCAAAGAAAAAGAAGCCAATATCTTGCAGAGTTTTGTTGTAGGCGAAAAAGGACCCCACCAACCTTCGTTTTTGGAAAAGGAAACCAAACCACCAAATCAATTTACGGAAGCGACTTTATTGCGCGCCATGGAAACCGCGGGCAAGCAAGTTGATGATGAGGATTTACGCGAATTGATGAAAGAAAACGGTATTGGTCGCCCATCGACGCGAGCCAATATTATTGAAACCCTTTTTAGACGCCAATACATAGTAAGAAACAAAAAACAGGTATTACCAACACCAACGGGGATTCAACTGATTGATACGATTCAAAATGATTTGGTGAAGTCGGCTGAACTAACTGGTTCTTGGGAAAAACAGTTAAAAGATATTGAAAAAGGAACGTTTACCGCTGGTGCATTTATTAAGAACATGAAAAACATGGTCGAAACTTTGGTGTACGAAGTCCGAAGCGAAACGAGACGCGCCAATATTTCGCATGCAGGAAGTGTACAAAAAGAAGTAACTAAAGTAGAGAAAAAGAAAGTAGCCGGAATTTTGGCTGAAGCCTGTCCGAAATGCAAAAAGGGAACACTTATCAAAGGAAAATCTTCGTTTGGGTGTTCTGATTATAAAGCGGGATGCACGTTTCTATTGCCCTACACTTTTGCAGAGAAAAAAATATCCGAAAAACAATACTTGCGATTGCTTCAAAAAGGGTCTACGGTAAACTTAAAAGATTTCAAAACCGATGCTGGGGTTGTGGAAGGTTTACTCCGCTTTGACGAAAATTTCCAACTCATTTTAGAACCTAAGAAAACTTTGGCGAAAGCCATTCCCGACGAATTAACCTGTCCGAAATGTCAAAAAGGAACCGTGCTGAAAGGAAAAACCGCTTATGGTTGCAGCGATTATAAATTGGGTTGTGATTTTAAAGTGACTTTTGATGTGGTTCGAGCTAAACTAAAAGATCAAAAACCTACGAAGGAATTGGTTTATACTATTTTAAAACAAAGTATTTAAGGCTAAAAACTAAATTTAAATTTCACCTTATAAATCATTAAAATTAGTTGCTAAACAATCGCTTATATGCCCTTATATGACATATAAGGTTAAGTTTTTTATAACGGTTGTATTATAATTATTTGTTTGAAAAGTATTCAAAAGTCTAGTCTTTTTTTGGAAATTTAAAAACTAAAAAAAGAACACTATTTTATTTTTTCTTACCTTAGCTTAATTTAAATAAAACTTAATATTTAGACCAATGTTTCAAAAAACGACTCTTATACTACTTTTGTTAGCCATTGTTTCCTGCAAAAATTCTGATTCAAACAAAAACGAAAAAATCAAAGCGGCAAGTTGGCTTTTGGGGAATTGGGAAAATAAATCCGTTGATGGTACTCTAACCGAATATTGGAAAAAAGTAAACGACAGCACTTTTCAAGCACAATCCTATTACATCAAAGAGAAAGATACAGTTCATTTTGAATCTATCGTATTACAACAAAAAGGAGAAAATTTGACCTATACTGCAACCGTAAAGGGACAAAATAATGACAAACCTGTTGCTTTCAAATTGACAACCGCAACCGATAAACAAGTATCATTTGAAAATTTAAAACATGACTACCCTCAAAAAATCAGTTATACCCAAATTACTCCAGACAGTTTAGTGGCTAAAATTTCGGGAATCCAACAAGGAAAACCAAGTTCCGAACAGTTTTCGATGAAAAAAATCAAATAAAACTTCAACATCTCTGTTAAAATCAAAACCTTGCCCTAAATAAGCAAGGTTTTTTCATGCTGTTAAAATACTGATTTTCAATTTACTGAAAATTATTTTTTCGTATTATTTATATTTAGTCTAAATAAGTTTTGTTAAAACAAAAAGCACTATTATATTTGCGGTATTATTTTTAATTAATCTAAATAAATGAAACCTATACATACATTTTACCTATCCGTTTTATTAATTGGCATAACAGCAAGTGCTCAAGAAAAAAAAGAGCGAGAAAAAGATTCTCTTAAAACCTTAAAGGAAGTTATTGTAAACACCAACAGATACAAGTACAAAAGAGAAAAAAGCACTACAGTTTCTAAAATGCCTTTGAACAATATTGAAAATCCTCAAGTGTACAATACCGTTACCAGCGAATTATTGAAAGAGCAAGTAGTGACAAATTTTAATGATGCTTTAAAGAATGCAACTGGTATAACGCGTCTTTGGGAATCAACTGGACGTGGTGGTGATGGAGCAGAATATTTTTCTATGAGAGGATTTGCTGTTCAGCCCACCATGATTAATGGACTTCCGGGAATCAATAATGGAAGTATCGACCCTGCAAATGTGGATAACATTGAAGTAATAAAAGGACCATCAGGAACATTATTTGGAAGCAGCTTGATTTCCTACGGAGGTTTAATAAATACTGTAACTAAAAAGCCATACTCAACTTTTGGTGGAGAAATAAGTTATATTTCAGGATCCTATGGATTGGACCGAATCACTGCCGATGTTAACGTACCTTTAAATTCAGATGTTGCCGTTCGAATAAATACAGCGTATCAAAAAGAGAATTCGTTTCAAGATGCAGGTTTTGGCAAATCAGTTTTCTTTGCGCCTTCGTTGAGTTATAAAGTAAACGATAAACTCTCGTTCTTAATCAATACCGAATTTACAAATAGAAATTCTGCTAATGCGCCCATGCTTTTCTTGAGCAGATATTCAGCTCTATCATTTAATTCAATCGAATTATTTGAAAGAAATTATAAAAAATCGTTTACTTCAAACGAACTATCAATCAGCAATCCAACGTATAGTTTACAAGCTCAAATGTTTTACAAGTTGTCTGACCAATGGACTTCCCAAACGGTATTATCCAGAAGTAACAGTAAAACCACCGGGTATTATTCGTATTTATTTGATGCGTCAAACGGAAATGATTTTTCACGATACATTTCTAAAAGAAACGGAGAAACTTTGGCAACTGATATTCAGCAGAATTTCATTGGCGACTTTAAAATTGGAAGTTTAAGAAATAGACTGGTCGCAGGTATTGATTATTATAAGTCAAATATTATAAACGGAAGCACCGGTTGGGTAGGAAACGGAATTGTTTCCTTAATCGATGGATCAGATACGGGAGATCTAACCCAAGCAGGAGTTGACAACCTTTTAGTAAGTTCATTTGAAGGAAACTCAACTGCTGAAACAGAGGTTATTAGTGCCTATGCGTCGAATGTATTGAATATTACTGATAAATTATCAGCCATGGCGAGTTTGAGAATTGATAACTTCAAATCTAAAACAGCAACCGAAGAAAACAGTCAAGCAGCCGTTTCTCCAAAATTCGGTTTGGTTTACATGCTGATTAAAGATAAAGTTTCTGTTTTCTCTAATTATATGAATGGCTTTGTAAATGTAACGCCACGAGAAGTTTCTGAAGTGGATGGTTCTAATCCGAGAATGGAATCTTTTGACCCAGAACAAGCCAATCAATATGAGTTTGGACTAAAAACAAACTTGTACAAGGATATTATTTCGGCATCGATTAGTTATTACAACATTGATGTAAAAAATAGAATAATGACTGACCCCAATAATATCAACAATTCCATTCAAGGCGGTGAAGTAAACAGTAAAGGTGTTGAGGTAAGTTTTACGGCAAATCCAGTCAAAGGATTCAACATTATTGCTGGATTCAGTAATAATAACAGTGAAGTTACTAAAGACAATCCCGGAGATGGTTATTTAGGCCAAAGACCCGAAGAAGCAGGACCGGAAACTCTAGTTAATTTCTGGGCTAATTACACATTGACTTCCGGAAAATTAAAAGGTTTCGGAATTGGATTTGGTGGAAACTATGCCAGCGAGTACAAAACCTTAAACAGAGCGAATATTGGAACCTTTGCCTTACCAAGTTATACCGTTTTGAATTCGGCTTTATCTTATACGAGTGATAAATTTAATATCGCATTAAAATTGAATAATGCATTAAACGAAAGATATTATTCAGGATGGTCTACTGTAACACCTCAGCGTTTGAGAAGCGTAACAGCAGGTTTAACCTATAAATTTTAAGTTTCATAATTGGTTTTGTTTTACTAAACTCCTCATTTCGGTGGGGAGTTTTATCCTTTTTAAATGAAAAATAATAACTTCAAAAAAGCGATCCGAAAAATCCATCTTTGGCTTGGTTTGTCCTCTGGTTTAATCGTTTTTATAATCGCCATCACGGGATGTTTGTATGCCTTTCAGGAGGAAATACAAGACATCACAGAAGAATATCGCTTTGTGGAAACGCAAAAAAAACCTTTTCTGCTTCCATCACAATTGGAACCCATCGCTAGAAAAGAAGTTCCTAATAAAGTACTTCACGCCATCAAATACAATGAAAAAAATAATTCTGTTGAAGCTATATTTTTTCATTACGAACCCAGTTATCATCATACGACTTACATGAATCCTTACACGGGAAAAGTGCTAAAAACAATCAATAATCAGGAAGGTTTTTTTCCTTTTATACTAGACGGGCATTTCTACCTTTGGCTGCCACATGAAATTGGGCAAACTATTGTAGCATCGGCGACATTACTATTTCTGATAATGTTGATTTCGGGTATAATTCTTTGGTATCCAAAAAATAAAAGTGCAGCAAAACAGCGCTTTTGGTTCAAATGGAAAAAAGGCACGAAATGGAAAAGGAAAAATTACGATTTACATAATGTCACCGGTTTTTACGTCTTGATAATCGGAATTATTTTTGCCATTACGGGATTAGTATGGGGATTTCAATGGTTTGCGTACTCGTATTATAAAGTATCCGGTGGTGAAAAATCATTATTATATGAAGAACCGCTTTCGAAAAAAAACCAGGAAACTGCAACTACAACAATCGTAAAGCCATTAGATGCTGTTTGGCTTAAAATGCAGAAAGAATATCCTCAAGCTAAATCCATTGAAATTCATCCGCCGGAAACGAATCTTTCACCAATAGCCGCCAATGCGAATAGTGATAAGGGAACATATTGGAAAATTGACTACCGCTATTTTGATCAATACAGCTTGAAAGAGATGCCAGTTTCCCATCTTTGGGGCAGAAAAACAGCGGATGAAGTTGCTGATAACCTAATGAAAATGAATTATGATATTCACACCGGAGCCCTGTTAGGATTACCGGGAAAAATATTCGCCTTTCTTTGTAGCTTACTCATTGCAAGTCTACCAATATCCGGATGCTATATTTGGTGGGGACGAAATAAAAAAAAATAAAAACACAACAACAGTTTCAACATAAATCAAAAAAAAATAATAATTGAATAATTTAATGCAATTCCATTAAACCTTTCAATTCATTTTATATCTAACTAAAATAATTAAAAAGGTTTTTATGCTTTTTTAGTTATAAGCAATCTAAAAAAGACGACAAAAAAATTTCTTTATATTGGATAAATATTAATTGCTATTATAGTATTTATTTTTACATTTGCGTTATTTTTATTTATTCTAAATAACCAACAATTAATTAAACAAATATTCCCTATCAATAAGAACCTTGACAATACATTTATGAAAAAGAATCTTTTAATTTCATTTGCCTTAGTCACTACTTTATTAGTGAGTGCGCAACAAAAAAATACACTTTTAGAGCAGTCTTTCTGGAAAACAACTCCAGATGTAAGTACAGTTAAAGCCGAAATTGCAAAAGGGAACAGCCCATCAGCATCAACACCTAATGCTTTTGATGTAACTGTTATGGCTATCAATAATGATGCACCTGAGGCTACAATAAAATTCTTATTAGAACAACCCGGAAATGAAGTCACTAAATCTACCCATGACAATCGTATTTATTTACATTGGGCCGCTAATAAAGGAAATACAGCAATCGTAGAATACCTTATAGCCAAAGGATCAGACATAAACCTAGAAGATAGCCAAGGTTTTACTCCAATTACATTTGCAGCCAATAACGGTCAAAATAATACCGCAGTCTATGATGCTCTTTTTAAAGCTGGAATAGACCCAAAGAAAAAATATAAAGACGGTCTAAATCTATTGTTTATGGCTATACCGTCTGATAAAAACCTGACACTTACTACCTATTTTATTTCTAAAGGTTTATCTCTTACAGACATTGATAATGATGGCAATACGGCCTTTAATTATGCGGCCAGAACTGGAAATGTAACCCTTTTAAAAACACTGTCAGAAAAAGGAGTGAAATACACTGATAATGCACTAATTATTGCTGCACAAGGTTCTCGTAGAGACGCTAACACCATAGCGACCTATAAATACTTGGTAGAGGAATTAAAACTAAAACCTACAGTAACTAGCAAAACAGGAGAGACTGTACTTCATTTTCTGGTAAGTAAATCCAACCAAACTGAAATCATCAATTACTTTTTAGCAAAAGGAGTAGATGCCAACAAAGCCGATAATGAAGGGAATACTGCATTAATGGCAGCAGCTGGGTCAAGAGAAATTGCCGCACTAGAACTGTTATTGCCAATTGTAAAAAACATCAATATACAAAATGGTAAAGGTGAGTCGGCATTAACGATGGCTGTGAAATCTGGGACACCAGAAGCAGTTGCACTACTATTGAGTAAAGGCGCCACTGCAAACGTTCAAGACAAAGATGGAAACAACTTAGGATATTACTTAATACAGTCCTACAGACCAATAGGTCGTGGACCAGAAGCTGCTAATGGACCAAAACAAGATCCTTTTGAAGCTAAAATAAAACTACTTCAGGATAAAGGATTAAACGTAGTCACTCCTCAAAAAGACGGAAGCACGCTTTATCACTTTGCTATCGCAAAAAACGATTTAACTTTGCTAAAGAAAATTACTGATTTAAACGTCGATGTAAACGCAAAAAACAAAGATGGTTTAACAGCATTGCACAAAGCAGCTATGATCTCTAAAGACGATACTATCTTAAAATACCTGATCTCTATTGGTGCCAAAAAAGAAATCATCACTGATTTTGACGAAAGTGCCTATGCCTTAGCAAAAGAAAACGAGTCTTTAACAAAAAACAACGTATCTCTCGAATTTTTAAAATAACAATATGAAATTGCCGTGATAGAAAATCACAAACAATAATGAAGAATGGCGATACCATATTCCTTTAAAACAAATATTATCTACATATGAAATCAATCCTGAAAATTAGTTTATCTATAGCGTTTCTATTCCTTTTGTCCTTTCAAGCTGCCGCACAAACCAGTAAATACAAATGCATGCTCCAAATGTCCAACTACATGGGAGAAGGCGCTTATATCGTAGTTTCACTTGTAAACGCTAAAGGCGAATATGTGAAAACATTATATGTAATGGGTGACGATAAAAAATGGTACAAAACCCTAAAAGAGTGGCATAAATTCTATTCTAAAAAACCAGAAAATATCAGCGCCAAAACTGGAGCTTCAGTAACTGGCGGCGACCGTAGCATCACTACACTAGAAATTGAAGATGCTAAAATCAACAAAGGATTTAAATTGCGATTTGAAACAGCTGTAGAAGATCATAAATATTATACCGCCGATTTAGAAATTCCGCTTACAACAGAAGGAATTGCTGCAAAAACTGAAGGTAAAGGTTATATTCGTTACGTAAGATTAAACAAAATATAAAATAAACAGCTTTTACATTAAACCATAATAAGTCATATAAGCTTTTACAAAACGTAAAACTTATATGACTTATATGTTAAAATTTATTATCAATGACCCTTTCTTTTTGGCGTTACTCACATTTGGCTTTGGCTTTATTTTCTGCTGCATTTTTGATATTGGCATCCGTAACTGGTGTCATACTCGCAGTCGATGCCATACAAGAGAAAACACCGCCATACAAAGTAGAAAATTTCGACAAAATAACACTTGGAGAAACTTTGCCGATATTGCGCAAAACCTACGCTGAAATAACGGAATTAAGTGTTAACCACAATCAATTTGTAACCCTGCAAGGTATCGACCAGGAAGATAATGATGTCAATGCTTATGTTGATCCAAGAACTGGAAAAATACTAGGAGAACCCATCAAAAAAAGTGAGTTTATCAAATGGACTACAGCGCTCCATCGTTCTTTATTTCTGAAAGAAACGGGGCGTTTTTTTGTTGGTTTTATTTCCTTTTTGTTAGTATTGATTTCCATTTCGGGTTTTGCTTTAATACTCAACCGACAAAGAAGTCTTGTTAGTTTGTTTTCTAAAATTGTAAAAGAAAATTTTGCCCAATATTACCATATTTTTCTAGGACGATTATCGCTGATTCCAATTCTGATTATCGCACTTTCAGGAACCTATTTAACCTTGGAAAAGTTTAATTTTTTCCTCGAAAAAACAGATTCAGAAGACAAAACCGAAACGACTGTAACTACGCTTATTGCAAAAAAAGGTGTTTCTACTTCAGTTTTTAAAAACACGCTTCTGGCTGATGTTCAAAAAATTGAATTCCCCTTTTCAGATGATCCCGAAGAATATTATATCATTACATTAAAAGACCGAGAAATAGAAGTTAACCAGGTTTCTGGTGCAATTGTAAATGAAACTCCTTTTCCGATGAGAGCTTTAATATCGGATTTGAGTCTTAACTTACATACCGGTCGAACCAATATTTTATGGGCGATAATTTTAGGAATAGCGAGTTTAAATATTCTCTTTTTTATCTACTCGGGATTTGCAATGACTTTGAAACGAAGATCGAGTCGCATTAAAAACAAATTCAAACCAGAAGACAGTACATTTATTTTGCTGGTAGGTTCTGAAAATGGAAGTTCATTACGATTTGCTAATGCTATTCACACACAATTACTTGCTCACGAAAAAAAAGCTTTCCTTACTGAATTGAATAATTATTCGGTTTACCCAAAAGCAGAACATCTTATCGTATTTACTTCAACCCACGGATTAGGTGATGCTCCTTCTAATGCGAGCAAATTTATTTCGCTCATTAACAAAACCGAACAACAGCACAAAATCAATGTTTCGGTAGTCGGATTTGGTTCAAAAGCGTATCCTGATTTTTGTGGTTATGCACGTGACATTGACACTTTATTGGCAAAACAAAATTGGGCGGAGCACTTTTTAGATTTACAAACCGTAAATGACAAATCAGCTGAAGAATTTGTAGGTTGGGTAAAATTATGGAGTGCCAAAACAGGAATTCCGCTTTCAGCTACTCCATCCTTATATAATGAAGTCCCAAAGGGGTTGCAAAAGCTTACCGTACTCCATAAAACTGCCGTTTCTGACACGGAACATACTTTTTTACTCACATTGCGAGCGAGTAGAAAATCTAAATTTACGTCCGGCGACCTTTTGGCTGTTTATCCTGCTAATGACAACCAAGAACGCCTCTACTCTATCGGAAATCATAAAGGCAACGTACAATTAGTGGTAAAATTACATCCCTCAGGGTTGGGTTCCGGCTATTTATATAATATTGAAAAGGGATCTGTTTTCAAAGCAAGAATTATTAAAAATCTCACCTTTCATTTCCCAAAAAAAGCACCCAAAGTGGCACTAATTTCAAATGGAACTGGAATTGCTCCCTTTCTGGGAATGATAGAACAAAACAAGAAAAAAACCGAAATTCATTTGTATTGTGGTTTTCGAAAAGCAACTGAAACTGTTTTAGGGTATGAAAAATTTGCTGCTGAAATGATCCAAAAACAGCATCTTAAAAGTTTTAATGTAGCTTTATCCCGTGAAGCAAACCATGATTATGTGATGGATTTGATCAAACGTGACGCTGATTTTTTCATTGATTTGTTAACACAAGGAGACGTTGTAATGATTTGCGGTTCGCTTGCGATGCAAAAAGATGTAGAAGCTGTTCTTGATGCGCTTTGCATTGACGAAACTGGGAAAGGTATTGCTGATTATAAAGCCAATGGACAAGTGCTAACGGATAGTTACTAAGTCCTCTTCTCAGCCCTCTCCAAAGGTGAGTGAGCCGAAACTAGGTTGAAAAAATTAGGATTAATCGATTTTCCTGCAAGGTCTTTTTTGACCTTGTGGTATTTAGATAAAAACGACACCTACAAGGTTTTGGAAACCTTGCAGGATTTAAAATCAAACGCTATGTTAACCAAATACCAAATCATTTTCCTTTTTTTTATTGTCTGCAACTTCACAAGTAGTGCACAAACACTACGAAAAAGAACTACCTTACTTATGGGCGGTCGATTTGACATTTCCATCGTTGACAAAGATTCGTTAGGTGCAGAAAAAAATATTGATGTTGTTATTGAAGAAATTACCCGAATAGAAAATTTAATTTCTGATTGGAAATCGGACTCACAAGTATCTGAAGTGAACAAAAATGCGGGCATTCGTCCAGTGAAAGTAGATCGTGAAGTTTTTGAATTAACACAAAGGGCAATTCAATTTTCTGAAATTACGAATGGCGGTTTTGACATCAGTTTTGCTGCGATGGATAAAATCTGGAAATTTGACGGCTCCATGACAGCCATACCTTCGGTGGAAGCCATTCAAAAATCGGTTGAAAAAGTGGGCTACAAAAATATAATCTTGGATAGCGTACAATCTACCATATTTCTGAAACTAAAAGGGATGAAAATTGGTTTTGGTGCTTTAGGAGAAGGATATGCTACCGATAAATGCCGAGATATCATGCTTGCAAAAGGCATCAAAGCAGGAATTATAAACGGATCTGGCGACATGAGTACTTGGGGGAAACAACCCAATGGAAAAGCTTGGAATATTGGAATTACTAATCCCTTTCATCCTGAAAAACTCGTTGCTGTTGTTCCTATAAATAACGGAGCGGTAACTACTTCTGGCAGCTATGAGAAATTTGTTGTTTTTGATGGCAAGCGGTATTCGCATATTATTAATCCGGCAACAGGATATCCCGCAACAGGCTTGTGTAGCGTGACTGTTTTTGGGCCAAATGCTGAAACGGCAAATGGTTTGAGTACTTCGCTTATGGTTCTAGGAAAAACAGCTGGACTTCTTTTACTCAATAAATACCCTGAATACAGCTGCATCATGATTTCTGATGATGGAAAAGTTGTAAAATCAAAAAAATTTCGAAAAATAAAATAAAAGGCAAGTTTTTTCACAGAAATTAGATAGTAAAATACAAAACATAGCTACCTAATCTACTTGTAACTAAAAAAATGATTTTTTATAAAATGCATTCCCGACTCACTGCCGAGCTTTAAATTTAAAAAAATAGTTCACTTGCAAATCGACTTTTGGTCGATGTCTCTCTATGTTTACCCATCTCTTCTATAAGATTACATCTGCAAATAACCTAAACTCCATACTAGCTTTACGTTTTTATCACTTTATGAGTTTATTTAAAAAGAGGACTTCCAACTCTTATTTACATTAACAGAAATTAACAGAACACACTGTCAGCAATTTTCAAGGTTAGGAAAAGAAATTATAAAAGCTAAAATGACACTTTATTCTCGGAAAATACATTGAATACTATATTTATTCAAAAAAAGAAGATTTTAAAAAAACATAACAAACTTAAAAACAAATACTTATAAATAAATTTAAATATTATTGATATTTAATCTAAATAAGTTTTGTCAAACCAAACTTGGTTTTTATATTTGCATCGTTATTTTTAATTATTCCAAATAAACAATCATGAAATATATTTTACTTCCAACTTTAACACTTTTATTAAGTTTATCCTGTCTAGCACAAGAATCAGCAAATGATTCTGGTGATAAAAATTATGATGAAACTACTTCTTCAGAATTTGACACCATAAAAAACAAAAAAGGAGGGCAACTAAAAGAAGTTATTATTACAGTCAATAAAGATAAAAAGCCAGTTTCTGCTTTGAGATCAGGTTTAAAACCAATGGACACTCCACAAAGTGTACAGGTTATTGGATCTGAAATTATAGCACAACAACAAAGCATTCGTTTGAGTGAGGTACTGAAAAATGCCAATGGTGTTTATGTAGGTTCTGCACGTGGTGGCGCTCAAGAATCATTTTATTCTAGAGGATATGATATGTCAGCCAACAATATGTTTAAAAATGGTTTTCGCTATAATGCTGGATCTATTCCCGAGGTTTCTTCTTTGGAAAAAGTAGAATTTTTAAAAGGTAGTGCGGCTTTATTATTTGGTAACGTTGCTCCAGGAGGAATCTTAAATTTAGTTACCAAAACACCATCTTTTAAAAGTGGTGGAGAAATTGCTATACAAGCAGGAAGTTTTGCTTACTACAAGCCATCAGTTGATTTTTACGGACCGTTAAACAAACATATTGCATATCGTTTTACTGGTTCTTACGAAAATTCTGAAAGTTTTAGAGATGTTGTGAAAAACGAACGTTTATACATTAACCCATCTTTCCTTTTCAATGTGAGTGATAAAACTCAAATTACTGTTCAAGGAGATTACTTGAAAAGCAATTGGACACCAGATTTTGGGACAGGGGCAATTGGTAAAGTAATTGTTGATGTACCACGTAGCAACTATTACGGTGCACTATGGTCAAACGGAAAAACAAAATCAGCAAGTGCTTCGGCATTACTTAATCACAGTTTCAATGAAAACTGGAAATTAAACTTCAATGCTTCTTTTCAAAATTATGATAGAGAATCAAAAGCTACTGAACGTATTGTAATATCACCTACAGCTAATCCTTATGGAAATTTTAATAGGCCATTAGGACAGAATAAAGGTACTGAGCAAATTTTTGGAGATCAACTAAGCATACAAGGAAACTTCAACACTGGAAAAATAAAACATCAATTATTCACAGGTGTAGACTTTGAAAACTCTTTTGCTGAGGCATATACTTTTGCCTTTAGTCCTACTAATTATGATACTGTAAATATCTTTACTTTCGACCCGAATGTACAGCGAATGGATGAGCCAAACTCTAAGCTTACCAGAATCGTAAGCACTGATACAAACCGTTTTGGGGTTTATGCACAAGATTTAATCTCGTTCACAGAAAAAATTAAGCTTTTAGCAGGTATTCGTTGGTCTTGGCAAGAAGCAGAAGTAATCAACAGCACCTTGACTACTCAAGCTCCACTTCGTAAAGATGAGGCATTCTCTCCAAAATTTGGATTAGTATATCAACCAACAAAAGAGATGTCTTTGTTTGCCAGCTACTCTAACTCATTTACACCAAATACAGGAACAACAGTTGATTTAAAACCAATAAAACCTTCAATCATAGACCAATATGAAGCAGGTATTAAAAAAGATTTTTGGAGAGGTATTTTGAGTACAAATATTACTGCGTACCAAATTACAAATAGCAATTTAGCGCAAACAGCAGAATTTAAAGCTGATGGCTCAAATAATACTGACACAACTATAAAAGTCTTGAACGGAGAAACTACAAGTAAAGGAATTGAAATTGATATAACAGCTAGACCAACTGAAGGCTTGAACATCATTGCAGGTTACAGCTACAACGACATGCGTTTTACCAAAACATCCGGATTAAACGGAAGTACTATTGAAGGAGATCGAGTAGTAAGAACGCCAGCTAATACCGCTAATTTAAGCTTTTTCTATACCTTACCTTCTGGAGTATTAAAAGGTGTTTCTTTTGGAGCAATCGGAAACTACATTGGTGACCGTCTTGGAGGTTGGAATAATCTAGTTGTAATTAATCCTACTACTGGAGTTCAAACAATAAATGACAGAGAAATTCCAATGAGTGGTTATACTACAATCGATGTATCTGCCGGTTATACTTGGAAAAAAATATCAATCTTATGTAGGTTGTCAAACATTACAAATGAATTGAATTATACAGTGCACGAAAACTACAGTATCAATCCAATTGCACCGCGTCAAATATTAACAAGTTTAAAATATAAATTCTAAAACCAAACCTAGGTTTTATTTCATCTAAAACTTTTTCTGCTAATTTCATTTTTTTGAAAAGCAGAAAAAGTTTTTGTTATTTTAACAAACTAAAAATTGTGTTTGTAAAAGAATAGAAATGTAATTCCCTTATTACATAAAATTTATAAAAAAAAATTAAAAAGCTTCCATAAAAAAATCTGTTTTTCAAACAGATTTTTTTTATTTAAACATTCGCAAAGAATTTAATTTATTTGAATGCCATTTTTTTCAAGCAATTCAAAAAGAGCGATACTATGATTTGGCTCGTATTTTTCTACACCACTTTGATACCATTTTGCTATCAAATTCATCTGATATGAAGTATAGCCTTCAGTATCTATACTTAAGCCCAATAAACCAGCCAGAAGAAAATCTTCCAGAATTTTATTAGTGACAATACATTCCGGAATTCCATCACTAATACATCCGTTCATCCTCTCATAATCTGATCGTCCAGAATCAAATCCAGCAATAAAAGCTTCATTCCTTTTTGAATAATTAAATTCCAAAAATGGATTCAAACCAATTGAATATCCTTCAAAATAATGTTGTCTGTAAGCTGGACTATATATTTTTTTCATTTCTATACTAAAGTATTAATTGAAAATCTCAGTACAAACATATTAACAATATTTCAGTAAGCTCACAAAAACCGATTAAAGGAGAAAATACTCTTTAAATCACAATACAATTGACGTTAATCGATAAAAAATTACCAAATTATAATAAATCGCAAGTATTCCTCTTTTACCAAAGACGAATTATTTACTTGATTTTTCAAAAAAAAATCCCATTCGCCGAGACGAATGGGATTTTAAATTTTATAAATAAACTAACTCTTATTTCAATCCTGCCAAACTATGTTCGATAGTTTCAATTTTAGATAAGGCATCCGCTTCTTTTTGTCTTTCGTTTGCCAAAACTTTCTCTGGCGCACCAGCCACAAATTTCTCATTTGCTAGTTTGTTTTGAACTGATTCCAAGAAACCTTGTGTATAAACTAACTCAGCAGTCAGTTTTGCAATTTCCTCTTCAAGGTTTATATTTCCTGTAATCGGAATGAAATACTCATTTGATTTTACACGAAAAGATAATGCTCCGTCTACTTTATCCGAAACATATTCTAATGAAGTAATATTCCCTAATTTAGTTATAACCGTATCAAAATAAGTAGAAACTTTATCATTGTTTACCACTTTCAATTCGATTGTGTCTTTAAACGGAATATTCTTGTCTTTACGAATGGTTCTAATTCCAGAAATCACTTCAATTGTATGTTCGAAATCAGTAATTAGACCCGCATTAAAAGGTTTCATTTCTGGCCAAGTCGAAACGATTAATGCTTCCTCTGTAGTTCTTTCGGCAAGAATTTGCCAAATTTCCTCTGTCAAGAACGGCATAAAAGGATGCAATAATTTCATGTTATTTTCCAGCATTTCTATGGCTTTCGCCAAAGTTACGCTGTCAATTGGCTGTTGGTACGCCGGTTTTATCATTTCGAGGAACCAAGAACAGAAATCGTCCCAAACTAGTTTGTAAATGGCCATCAAAGCATCCGAAATTCTGTATTTTTCAAAATTATCTTCGATTTCTAGAAGTGTTTGTTGCAATTTAGCTTCATACCATTCAATCGCCACTTTAGAAGATTCTGGTTGCGGAATAGCGTCAGAAACTTCCCATCCTTTTATCAGTTTGAACGCATTCCAGATTTTGTTGGTAAACGCTTTTCCTTGGTTACACAATTCCTCATCAAACATAATGTCATTCCCTGCAGAAGCGCTCAAAAGTAATCCCACACGAACTCCATCAGCACCAAATTTTTCAATCAAATCTAAAGGATCAGGTGAATTTCCTAATGATTTAGACATTTTGCGTCTTTGCTTATCACGAACTAAACCAGTCAAATATACATTTGTAAATGGTTTTTTTCCTGTGTATTCATAACCTGCAATAATCATTCTCGCCACCCAGAAAAACAAAATATCCGGACCGGTAACTAAATCATTCGTTGGATAATAGTATTTAAAATCTTCGCTTTCGGGATCCATAATTCCTCCAAAAACAGACATTGGCCACAGCCAAGAAGAAAACCAAGTATCTAATGCATCAACATCTTGTTTCAAGTCAGAAGTTGTAAGTTCTAAGTTGTTGGTTCTTTCTTTAGCTAAAACTAAAGCTTCTTCGATCGATTCAGCAACAACAAAATCTTCTTTCCCATCACCATAGAAATAGGCAGGAATTTGTTGTCCCCACCATAATTGACGCGAGATATTCCAATCGCGGATATTATTTAACCAATGCGCGTACGTATTATTAAAACGTGCTGGATGCAATTTGATTTCGCCGTCTTCCAAAACCGATTTAATAGCTGGTTTTACCAAATCTTCCATTTTCAAGAACCATTGGTCTGATAAACGAGGCTCGATAACTGCTTTAGTTCTTTCAGAAGTACCTACTTTATTCAAGTGTGTTTCTGTTTTTGCCAAAGCACCAATTGCTTCTAATTCTTTAGCAATTGCCTCACGAACCACAAAACGATCTTGTCCTTGGTAGTGCAATCCAAAACTATTCAAAGTAGCATCTTCGTTGAAAATATCAATAATCTCCAAATTGTGCTTTTCTCCCAATGTTTTGTCATTCATATCGTGCGCCGGAGTCACTTTTAAACAACCAGTACCAAATTCGATATCTACATATTCATCTTCGATTATTGGAATTACTCTTCCGCAAATAGGTACAATTGCTTTTTTGCCTTTCAAATGATCAAAACGTTCATCATTTGGATTAATACAAATTGCGGTATCTCCAAAAATAGTTTCTGGGCGTGTAGTAGCGATCGTCAGGAAATCTTCACTCCCATCAATTTTATATTTTAGGAAATATAGTTTTCCTTGTTGCTCTTCATAAATTACTTCTTCGTCAGACAAAGTCGTTTTAGCCTCCGGATCCCAGTTTACCATACGGTATCCTCTATAAATCAAACCTTTGTTGTACAAATCTACAAAAGAACGAATTACTGAGGCTGACATATCAGGATCCATTGTAAACTTAGTTCGCTCCCAATCACATGAAGCTCCCAGTTTTTTTAATTGGTCCAAAATCACACCACCGTATTTATCAGTCCATTCCCAAGCATGCGACAAGAATTCTTCGCGTGTTAAATCATTTTTATTGATTCCTTCGGCTTTTAATTTTGCAACCACCTTAGCCTCAGTAGCTATCGAGGCATGATCCGTTCCCGGAACCCAGCAAGCGTTGAATCCTTTAAGACGCGCTCTTCTGATTAATACATCCTGAATGGTATTATTCAACATGTGTCCCATGTGCAAAACTCCAGTAACATTAGGTGGAGGAATTACTATGGTATATGGTGTTCTATGGTCTGGCTCTGAGTGAAAATAATTATTCTTCATCCAGTAGTCATACCACTTATTTTCAATGGTTTTAGCGTCAAATTGTGCAGGGATTGTCATAAAAAGCAACTGTTAAAACCAAAATTAAACTTTGGTCTGATATTTGTAATTCTAATTGGGAACAAAAGTAAATAATTAAGTACACTATAAAAAGAGAAATAAAAATTTGTACGTTAATTAAAAGAAAGTAAATTTACTAAATGAATTTAAATATAAGAAAATGAAAAAAACAATAGCTTTATTCGCATTCGCATTAATCAGCAGTATCGGTTTTGCTCAGAATGGCCCAAAAATTGAATTTGCAGCCAAAGACAATACAATTGATTATGGAAAGGTTACTAAGAATGAAAATGGCTCTCGTGATTTTATCTTTACAAATACAGGTAATGCTCCATTAATTATTACTAATGTACTGTCTACTTGTGGCTGTACGGTTCCTACAAAACCAGATGAACCAATTATGCCAGGAAAAACAGGGAAAATAACTGTAAAATACAACATGGCTCCTGGTCCTATCAGAAAGACTCTAACTGTTGAGTCAAATGCTGTTAACTATGAAGGTGGAAGAGTGGCTCTGAAAATTAAAGGAGAAGTTATTTCTAATTAATTCCAGAATCGAAAATAAATTGAAAACGCTTTTGAAAACTATTTTCAAAAGCGTTTTTTGTTTATAAAATATTGTACAATTGAAATCTGAATTTTAAGATTTCGCTTTTACGTTCTATTTCTAGAATAATCCATTTTTCTTCTTCCGCCTTAAAAAGAGCATTAATTTCTTGCAATGAAAGTTTATGAATGGGATTATTATTAATCAAAATGATTATATCCCCTTTTTGTAATCCTATGTTAGCTGCGGGAGAATCTTGTCTGACATAAGCAATCTCATAAATAGGTTTTAATTGGAATTTATATTTAAAGTCATTAGCAAATGCTTTAGCAACTCCTGACTCATTATATTTTGTAGATAACGGAACCGTTTCCATTCGCACAGTTTCCTGAACCCACTGTAATCCGTTCTGCTGTATTTCCACTCCACTTTTATTGTAGCTAAAAGTAGCATTATACTCACTATTCTTTTTTAAATACATTTGGTTATTTTTATAATCAAAAACAACTGCAAACCGCTTCATAATCTCCCCTCCTACAGATCCTTTTCGATCTGGTACCATATTTACATTCCTAATTGATACCGAATCTGGAAAGGCTACCACAGGATTATTAAATTCAAAATCTCCCATCTCAAATTTTTTAATTATGGCTCTTTTACCTTTTACATCACCACTAAAACCTCTTCCTAAAAAGTCTTCGAAATTTTTAGCTGGAACTTTAATCAATTCTGATCGATCTTGGAACAACCATATTGCATCGCTATTCCCTATATCTATCAATAATTTTACAGGAATTTCTTTATTATCCTGAACCACCGTGCTTTTCAAATAGGGCTTGGATTTTTCAACGGAAATAGGAATTGTTTTGTATTTTTTTTCGATTTTTTTTCGATTTTTATCATTGTCTTTGTAAACTATAACTCTCTTTTTCTTGTAATTAACTTCTACTAAATTATTTCGAAAAAAATGATATCCAATAATTCCGTTAACCGGAATTCCAACATGTGACGATAAATTAAATTCAGGATCCAAAATAATATAGAGTATATGATTACTATACTTCATACTATTGAATTCTAAAATATTATTGGTGGATTTTAATCCTTCAACAGCCTCTTGACTTCCTAATCCTTTAAGTAATATTTTTTCGGCATTAAAAAAACGAACTTCTTTTTTATCTTCTAAACTAAATAATATAGTTTCGGCAACACCGGTATCCAATAAAAAATTTAATTCAATTCCATTTACTTTGATAGGCACAAAAACTAAATTATTAATCAATTTAAAAGGGACGGTAATTTTATTCACTTTTTTTTCAAACTGAAATCCTTGTTGTGCAACAACAGGGCAAATAAACAGGTAAATGAGAATAATAACTATTATTTTTTTCATTGTTAATCTTTTACATAAAAATACTAAATAAATCATATCAAAAATGCAGATTTAACAATATATACGCACATTGATTATAATAAATTCGAAAAAAAAATTGCAAATTTGCAATTCAATAATTAAGACTATGCCAAAAATATCAAACAAAGGCAAACAAATGCCGGAATCGCCAATACGAAAATTAGTTCCATACTCCGAAATAGCGAAGAAAAAAGGACATAAAGTATTCCATTTAAACATTGGTCAACCGGATATTAAAACTCCTGAAGTTGCCATGAATGCAGTTAAAAATATTGATTTAACTATCCTAGAATACAGTCATTCTGCTGGAAATGAAAGCTATAGAAAAAAACTATCTGCCTATTATATCCATCAGGGGATTTCAGTAAATATTGAAGACATCATTATCACAACTGGTGGATCAGAAGCGCTTATGTTTGCGATGGGAAGCACTATGGACCAAGGAGATGAAATCATTATCCCAGAACCATTTTATGCTAATTACAATGGTTTTTCAACTGCGTCAGGTGTTACTGTTGTTCCTGTAATTTCGACTATTGAAACTGGTTTTGCTTTACCGGCTGTAGAAGATTTTGAAAAACTGATTACTCCAAAAACGAAAGCTATCCTTATTTGTAACCCCGGAAATCCAACGGGATATTTATATTCGAAAGAAGAAATTATGCAACTGGCAGCTTTAGTCAAAAAACATGATTTGTTCTTGATTTCTGATGAAGTATATCGTGAGTTTACGTATGATGGTGACATCCATTATTCAGTAATGAATGTTCCCGGGCTTGAAGAACACGCTATCATGATCGATTCGGTTTCTAAGAGATACAGTATGTGTGGCGCAAGAATAGGATGTATTGTTTCTAAAAACAAAGAAGTTATGGCTACTGCTATGAAATTTGCACAAGCTAGATTAAGTCCTCCTACTATTGAACAGATTGCAAGTGAAGCAGCTCTTGATACTCCAAAAAGTTATTTTGATGAAGTAATTTCAGAATATAGAGAACGTAGAGATACTTTAATAAATGAGTTGAATAAAATTGAAGGTGTTATAGTATCAAAACCAAAAGGTGCTTTTTATTGTATTGCACAACTTCCTGTTGACAACGCTGATAATTTTGCACAATGGCTTTTAGAAAGCTATGATTTAAATGGTGAAACTGTAATGGTAGCTCCAGCTGCAGGATTTTATTCTACTCCAGGAATGGGATTAAATCAGGTTCGAATCGCTTATGTATTAAAGAAAGAAGATTTAATTAGTGCAGTATCCATTTTGAAAGCTGCAATTCCGGTTTATAATGCTTCACTTACAAAAGTATAATTAAACAAGAAATTTTAGATTTACCATTCTAATAAATTGATTTCTATATCAAAGGTAATAGCGAACTCGTTATTGCCTTTTTTTTTACTTCAAAAAAAAGAAATGATAAAGCCTTATAGAACCGATAAAGTAGTCTTAAATAGTGGGAACGATAGAAATTCTTAAATTTTTATTATTTATCTTTACCGCTTAAATATTTACACCCACAATAATAGTTGCTTTTAATGATAAAAAACGAAGAATTTCAAGACGAAATAGGAGATAATCATATTAGTTTATCCGCAAAAAATCCAGTAAGAGATGATGCATTTGACATTTCTGATGATGATAAAATTGAAAAAATAAAAAAAGATGTTGAGAGCATTCTAATTACACTTGGAATGGACTTGACTGATGATAGTTTGAAAGGCACCCCCAATCGTGTTGCAAAAATGTTTGTGAAGGAAATTTTTGGAGGTTTAAATCCTGCTAAAAAACCAAAAGCATCAACATTTGATAATAATTATAAATACGGTGAAATGTTAGTTGAAAAAAACATCATCGTTTACTCTACCTGTGAACATCATTTATTACCCATTATAGGAAGAGCACATGTTGCTTATATTTCTAATGGAACCGTAATTGGATTATCTAAAATGAATCGTATTGTTGAATATTATGCCAAAAGACCTCAGGTTCAAGAGCGTTTGACTATGCAAATTGTTCAGGAATTACAAATCGCTTTGGGTACAGAAGATGTAGCTTGCGTAATTGATGCCAAACACCTTTGTGTGAATTCAAGAGGAATCAGTGATATTGAGAGTAGCACTGTGACATCCGAATTTGGTGGAAAATTTAAAGACAATGTAACTCGCAGAGAGTTTTTGGATTATATCAAATTAGAAACAAAGTTCTAAAATAGAAATAAATTTCATAGTACCGACAAGCCCTAGCCCTGATGGAAGCGATATCCTTTTTATGGCTTTTTTCGCCATAAAAAGATTAAGTGTACAGCAGGAATAAGCTCCTAAAAAATAGAAAATGCCATTATATAGTAGCCAAAATCTAAAAATATACAATTCTCTTTCGGGAGAAAAAGAAGCATTCACACCCATTCACGAAGGAAATGTAGGAATGTACGTTTGTGGACCTACGGTTTACAGCAATGTGCATCTTGGAAACGTGCGTACTTTTATGTCCTTTGATGTGATTTTCAGATATTTTTTGCATTTGGATTACAAAGTGCGCTACGTTCGAAACATTACGGATGTGGGGCATATTGTCGATGATGTGGACGAAGGTGAAGATAAAATTGCAAAAAAAGCGCGTTTAGAACAGCTGGAACCTATGGAAGTGGTTCAACGCTATACGGTAGATTTTCATGATATATTGAATGAATTTAACTTTTTGCCTCCAAGTATTGAACCAACAGCAACGGGTCATATTATTGAGCAAATTGAGATTATTAAAACCATAATCGACAAAGGAATTGGCTATGAAGCGAATGGATCCGTTTATTTTGATGTGGTAAAATTCAATGAAACCAATCATTATGGACGATTAAGTGGTCGTAACATTGAGGATATGCTTGCCAATACCCGTGATCTAGACGGACAAAGTGACAAGAGAAATCCACAGGATTTTGCACTTTGGAAAAAAGCAGAAGCCCAACATATCATGCGTTGGCCTTCACCATGGAGTGATGGATTCCCAGGATGGCATCTTGAATGCACTGCAATGAGCACCAAATACTTGGGCAATCATTTTGACATTCACGGTGGCGGAATGGATTTGAAGTTCCCGCATCATGAATGTGAAATTGCTCAAAACGAAGCTTGTACTGGTCAAACTCCTGTTAATTATTGGTTACATGCCAATATGTTGACTTTGAACGGTAAAAAAATGGCGAAATCTACGGGAAATAACATTTTACCGCGAGAAATATTGACTGGCGACAACACCATTTTGAGTAAAGCCTTTTCAGCATCGGTAGCCCGATTTTTTATGTTACAAGCGCATTATAGAAGTATTCTTGATTTTTCTGACGATGCTATTGTAGCTGCAGAAAAAGGATACAAACGATTAATGGAAGCTATGAATACATTTAAGGATATCAATGCTGCCACAAAAAGCACTATCGATATTCTGGCATGGAAACAATTATGCTACGATGCAATGAATGATGATTTCAACACTCCAATTTTAATTGCTCAATTATTTGAAGGCGTTCGTTTTATCAATTTATTGAAAGACGGAAAAGAAACATTGAATGCTGAGGAATTGAAATCTTTTGAAAAAGCAATGAACAGTTTTGTTTTTGAAGTACTAGGATTGGAAGATGAAAAAGTTTCGGATAGCAGTAATGACAAATTAGAAGGAACTGTAAACATGCTTATTGAAATGAGAAAACAAGCTCGTGACAATAAGAATTTTGCTTTATCAGACCAAATTAGAGATCAATTGATTGCATTGGGAATCCAGTTGAAAGACGGAAAAGAAGGAACTACTTTTAGCATTTAGTTTTCAATATCAAATTGCAGACTAATACCGTAAAATAATTTTGATTAACAAAAGTGAAGTTTTAAATTTTAATACTTAAGTCATGTTGTCAAGAATAATTGTTTACCCTTTTTTGCTATTGGTTCGGTTTTATCAAGTTGCTATTTCCCCTTTTACACCTGCAGCTTGTAGATTTGAGCCTACTTGCTCTTCGTATATGATTGAAGCATTACAAACCCATGGCTTATTTTATGGTGGATTTTTAGGAATGAAACGTATTTTGAGTTGCCATCCTTGGGGGAAAACGGGTTACGATCCTGTTCCCAAAAAAGTATGTAATCATAAACATTAACTTTTTTTAAATACGAAATTTTACTTTAAATCTTTATTTTTACGGCTAATAAACAAATTTAACACTAAATGACACACGCTTTAAACATCGTTTGGAATCCATCAGAAGGAATTGATTTAGGCTTTTTTATCATTCGATATTACAGCTTAATGTTTGTAATTGCTTTTGGATTAGGCTGGTACATAATGAAACATATATTTGAACGTGAAGGAGAATCTATAGAAAAATTAGATTCTTTGTTTATCTGGACTGTACTTGCCACTTTGATTGGTGCTCGTTTAGGACACGTTTTCTTTTATGATTGGGAGTATTACCGCAATCATTTATTGGAAATCATTTTACCTTTCCGTTTTTCCCCAAATTTTGAATTTACCGGTTACCAAGGCTTAGCAAGTCATGGCGCTGCCATTTCTATCATAATTGCGATGTATTTTTACAGCAAAAATGTGCTTAAAAAACCACAAATGTGGATTTTAGACCGAGTGGTAATTCCGGTTGCCAGTGGAGCCATTTTTGTGAGATTAGGAAATTTTTTCAATTCAGAAATTATAGGTCATCAAACTACATCCCCATTTGGAATAAAATTCATCAAAGATCATTTCAGTCCGATGGATGCGGTCAATGCTACACAAATAGCCAACCCAAAAGATGCCTATACAGCAATAGCAAGCGATCCAAAATTTGCATTATTGCTGGAGCAGGTTCCAGTAAGACATCCTACGCAATTGTACGAAGCATTTTGTTACGTTTTTGTTTTTGCTATTTTATTTTTCTTGTATTGGAAAACTGAAAAAAGAAAACATACCGGATTTATTTTTGGAATGTTCCTAGTTCTTTTATTTACAGTACGCTTTATTGTGGAATCCGTTAAGGAAAGTCAAGGTGGTTTCGAAAGCGCTTTAGGTTTGTTTTCAACAGGTCAATGGCTAAGTATTCCGTTTATACTTATAGGACTGTATTTCATCTTTACGGCTCAAAAAGAACTTACGAATTAAATAATTATTCGTTTCAAAAAAAAGCGTTAGCTACATCAAAGTGGCTAACGCTTTTTTTATAGGGAAAATGAAAATCCAAAGTCAATGTTTTTGGTATTGTAACCGGAATTCGTTTTCTGCAGACCTGCATTAGAAATATGACGAATATTCGGTCTTAAGTCAAGCGTCACTCTGTTAACTTTGAAAGTAAACCCTATCGCTAAGACATCTGCAAAGGCAAAACCTTTAGACAAACGCTCCGTTTCCGTATCTGTAATCATTGGTCCGACAGTTCCTAAAACGTAAATGGAAGCCGATTTAAATATTGGTTTCCTTATCAGAAAGCCAATATTAAGAACGTATTCTTTCACATTCTTTAGCTTTGTATATTGTTCTCGTTTTGCAATATAATCCAGTTCATCAGGTTTAACAAAATACAAATTTAGGAGTTAGTGTGTACTGGCTGCAGTACAAATTCGTATTTAAAGCTCTTTGTATCTTTTATTCTGTAATATAATTGCAACTTGAAATACTGGTTTGTATATGTATAATTTCTATTTTTAAATTCATTACCTAATCCGTAAGCAAAACCAAATTCAACTCTATTGTCATCATCTTGCGCGTAAAATGGAATTGAGCTACAAATAACAATTGCAATAAGAAATGCTTTCTTATACATAAAATTTAAATTTAAAACTCATCAGCTCTTTATAACAAACATTAAATTACGAATTAAAAATTTCACTTTGGATTGCAGACAAAAAAAAGAGATTCAACTTTCGCTGAATCTCTTTTTAAAATTTATATAAAAAGCTTTTTAGTTTTCTTGATGAGCTTTTTCTACCTTATTTTTATCTTCTTTAGATATTGTATCCACAAGTACTGGAGTTGCAATAAACAATGAAGAATAAGTTCCTACAATAATACCTACTAACATAGCAAATATAAATCCTCTGATAGATTCCCCACCAAAAACGAACATGATTAATAAAACCACGATCATTGTTAATGAAGTATTGATTGTTCTGGACATCGTTGTATTAATTGACTGATTTACAATATCTGAGAAAGACCCTTTAGTTTTACCTGCTAAAAACTCTCTCACCCTGTCAAATACAATAACGGTATCATTCATCGAATATCCAATAACAGTTAGAATCGCAGCAATAAAATGCTGATCGATTTCCATACCAAAAGGCATGAATTTGTAGCATAAAGAGTAAATACCTAATACAAATATAACATCATGTGCAATTGCTGCAATAGCTCCTAAACTGTATTGCCATTTTCTGTAACTGATCATTAAATATAAAAATACGATAGCCATCGCTCCAAGAACCGCCCAATATGCATTAGTCTTAATGTCCTCTGCTACGGTTGGACCAACTTTAGAAGCTTGTAAAACTCCTAATTTTTTACCATCATAAGAATTTACAAACTTATCATAAGTCATGTCTGCTGAAAAATGCTGTTTTAAAGTAGCAAACAACAATTTATTTACTTCTTCATCTGCTTTAATTCCTGGCTCTTGAACTTTAAATTTTGTTGTTATCTTTAATTGATTATCATTCCCAAAAACTTTTACTTCAGCACTTCCATCAAAAACTTTAGCTAATTCCGCTTTTACAGTTTCTGTTTCAATTGGTTTTTCAAAACGTACTTGGAATGTTCTTCCTCCTACAAAATCAACTCCTTCATCCAGACCATTTGTTGCTAATGAAATAACACTAATAATAACAACAATACTAGAGAACAGATAAGTCCATTTTTTCACTCCTAAGAAATCAAAATGAAAGTTATTAAACATATTCTTAGAAAAATTTGTAACAAACGTCAAATCATTATTTTTGCTTATGTTCCAATCAATGAAGATTCTTGCAATAAAAATTGAAGTAAATAATGATGTTACGATACCAATTAATAAAGTAGTAGCAAAACCTTTGATTGGTCCTGAACCAAAAATAAACAATACTGCTCCAGTTAAAATATGCGTTACGTTAGCATCCGTGATAGATGACATCGCACCTCTCCAACTGTATGAAGTTTTAACAGCTTCTTCTAGTGTTTTACCCGCACGTAATTCTTCTTTAGCTCTTTCGTAAATAATGATATTAGCATCAACTGCTGTTCCCATTGTTAAAACGATACCTGCAATACCTGGCAATGTAAGAACTGCTCCTATACTTGCTAAAATTCCGAACAAGAAAAGTAAGTTAACCGCTAATGCAACATTAGCATACCAACCTGCTTTACCATAATAAATCATCATCCAAAGTGATACTAAAAGTAATCCTATCAAAGCAGAGTTAGTACCGTTATCAATTGCTTCTTGACCTAAGGATGGACCTACCACTTCTGATTGAACAATATCTGCAGCAGCAGGAAGTTTACCTGCTCTTAACACATTCGCTAAATCTTTAGTTTCTGTAATATCAAAAGCTCCTGAAATTTCAGATCTACCACCTGAAATAGGACCTGTAGAAACTCCCGGTGCAGAATAAACCACATCATCAAGAACTATAGCTATATTACTTTTTTGAGTGTACGCTCTACCTGTTAATTCTTCCCAAGCTTTTGCACCTTGACCGTTCATTTGCATAGAAACAGCCGGTTTACCTGATTGGTCAAATGTATCGCTAGCATCTGTAACTACACCACCACTCATTGAAGGCACATTGTCTCTGTTTCCTTTTAAAGCATATAACTCTACAGCATCAATTTCTTTTGCTTTAGCATCTTTAATTATCATTGGCTTACCCCAAACGAATTTTGCATAACGTTGGTCTCCTGACAATAACACTCTAATATCAGCTCTTTTCAAATATCCATTTACTACAGCAGTATCTTTTGGAGAGAAAAGCCCTAAAACTGGACCTCCACCTTGACCAATAATTTTATCAAACAAAGGATTTTCTCCTTTTTTAGTAGCCGTTGAATCTTTAGTATCCGTTAATAAAGCACTTAAAGAATCTTTTACAACTGGTTTTACTTCAGTAATTTTGATTTCAGTTTTTTTCAATGACTCATTTGCAGCCATTAAAAAGTTACCAATTTCGTCAATTTTATACGTTTCCCAAAACTGCAATTGAGCTGTACTTGATAATAATTTTTTAGCACGATCCACATCTTTTGCACCTGGAAGTTCAACAAGAATTTGACCTGAATTTCCTAATTTTTGAATATTAGGTTGTGTTACACCAAATTGATCAATACGTTTTCTTAAAACGCCAAAAGCACTTTCTACAGATTCATCAACTTTTCTTTTGATTACTTTCTTAACTTCTGAATCTGTCATTTGAAAATCAACACCACCTTCACCTTGCAAACTTCTGTTTGCGAAAATATCAGGAGACGCTAATTTTACAGTTCCTTTTGAATTTGCTTCAAAAGCATCAAAAAACTTATCTAAATACGATTTATTCCCTTGTAAATCTGCAGTAGCATCAGCCAACGACTTATTGAAAACTGGGTTTTTAGAATTATTCGATAATCCTTTTAAAATGTCTTTTACAGATATTTGAAGTATAACATTGATACCACCTTCTAAGTCAAGACCTTTATTGATTTGTTTGTCACTAACTTCATTGAAGGTAAAATCGGTAAAACCAAGATTAAATACTTTTTCTTTACCAATAGAATCTAAATATTTTACTTCTTTTTCAGGATTTCCACCTGCAAAAGATTTTGCATCACTTTTTACTTTGCTTGCGACAAAAGTGAAAGAAAGTTGGTAAATACTTACCAATGCAAATAGAATTGCGAAAAATTTAATAAGTCCTTTATTCTGCATTATTACTAAAAATTAATTATTTTTTATTTATTTATTTTTGCTTTAAACCTTAAAGAATAAGACTTGACATCAATTTTTTAAATTCAAAAAAGAATATCTCGAACTACATCATTTTTTTAAACCGAGCAAATATATAATTAACGTTAAGATTAACCAATTTATTTATTAATTAATCTCAAGAAAAAGACTGCATATTAGCAGTCTTCCTTATTATATATGCATTTTTTTATGCTAAAATCGATTTTAAGGCATCATTCATTTGTCTAACAGCATCTGCACTTTTAGCAAACAAGGCCTTTTCTTGTTCATTGAGGTTAATGTCAAGAATTTCCTCCACTCCATTTTTACCAATAATACATGGAACACCTATACAAATATCATTTTGTCCATATTCACCTTCAACAAAAACAGAACATGCAATCATTTTCTTTTGGTCGTTCAAAATACTATCTACCAAGAAAGCAACTGAAGCTCCCGGAGCATACCAAGCTGATGTTCCTAGAAGTCCTGTAAGTGTAGCTCCACCTACCATAGTATCTGCAGCTACTTTTTGCAATTCTTCTTCCGATAGAAATTGAGAAACCGGAATTCCATTATAAGAAGCCAATCTTGTTAAAGGAATCATAGTAGTATCACCGTGTCCGCCAATAACCATTGCTGATATATCATTAGCCGGTTTATCCAAAGCTAAAGACAAATACGTTCTGAAACGTGAGCTGTCTAATGCTCCACCCATACCAATAATTCTATTTTTTGGCAATCCAGTAGATTTCAATGCTAAATAAGTCATTGTATCCATAGGATTAGAAACTACAACTATTATAGTATCCGGAGAATGTTTCAATGCATTTTCAGCAACCGTTTTCACGATTCCCGCATTAATACCTATTAATTCTTCACGAGTCATTCCTGGTTTTCTTGGAATTCCTGATGTAATAACAACTACATCACTTCCAGCGGTTTTAGAATAATCATTAGTATCGCCTGATACTTTGGTATTAAAACCCGTATTAGTAGCACATTGCATAATATCTAAAGCTTTACCTTCAGCAAAACCTTCTCTAATATCTAACAACACTACTTCGCTGGCAATTCCTCTATAAGAAATTACATCTGCACAGGTTGCACCTACATTTCCTGCTCCTACAATGGTAACTTTCATATTTTAAAGTTTATTCGGTTATTAGTTAATTTCTGTGGTTAATTGGTTATTTGTTTATTAAGCATCAATATTTGCATAAACTGCATTTTTCTCAATAAATTCTCTTCGTGGTGGTACTTCGTCACCCATTAACATAGAGAAAACTCTATCGGCTTCCGCCAAACTGTCAATAGTTACCTGACGTAAAGTTCTGAAACTTGGATCCATTGTAGTTTCCCACAATTGCTCCGCGTTCATCTCCCCAAGACCTTTATAACGTTGAATTCCTGCGCTTCCACCCATCCTTTCATTCGCTTGATCACGTTGTACGTCATTCCAAGCGTATTCTTTCTTGTTTCCTTTTTTAACTAAATATAAAGGTGGTGCTGCAATATATACGTGACCTTCTTCGATTAATTCTTTCATGAATCTAAAGAAGAATGTCAAGATTAAAGTAGAAATGTGGCTACCATCGACATCGGCATCACACATAATAATTACTTTATGATAGCGTAATTTTTCAATATTCAACGCTTTACTATCTTCGGCAGTTCCAATTGTAACACCAAGTGCAGTAAATATATTTCGAATCTCTTCGTTTTCAAAAACTTTGTGATGCATTGCTTTTTCTACGTTCAAAATCTTACCACGTAATGGCAAAATAGCTTGAAAAGCACGATCACGACCTTGTTTTGCAGTTCCACCTGCCGAATCTCCCTCGACAAGATATACTTCACATTTTGCAGGGTCTTGCTCTGAACAATCTGATAATTTTCCTGGCAATCCACCGCCACCCATTACGGTTTTGCGTTGTACCATTTCACGCGCTTTTTTGGCTGCGTGACGCGCTTGTGCTGCAAGAATTACTTTTTGAACAATGATACGGGCATCATTTGGATTTTCTTCCAAATAATTCTCAATCATCTCACTCACCGCTTGACTCACCGGAGAAACAACTTCTCTGTTTCCTAGTTTCGTTTTGGTTTGTCCTTCAAATTGTGGTTCAGCAACTTTTACCGAAATAATAGCTGTTAACCCTTCACGGAAGTCATCACCAGAAATATCAAACTTCAACTTATCCAACATTCCAGAAGCATCTGCATATTTCTTTAATGATCTAGTAAGACCTGTTCTGAAACCTTGCAAGTGCGTTCCTCCTTCGTGTGTATTTATATTATTTACGTAAGAGAAAATATTCTCTGTATAACTTGTATTGTAAATTAATGCAACCTCAACTGGAATTTCTCCTTTTTCATGATCCATAGAAATAACGTGCGCAATAATCGGCTCACGATTTCCATCTAAATAACGGATATATTCTTTTAAACCTTCATCAGAATGAAAAATTTCAGAAACAAAACTACCGTCTTTATCTAATTCTCTTTTGTCTGTAAAAGTAATTGTGATTCCTTTATTCAAATAAGATAATTCACGCATACGAGCGGATAAAGTATCATAAGAATACTCTATTGTTTGCGTAAATATGCTTGGATCAGGGTAAAAAGTTACAATCGTACCTCTTTTAGACGTTTCTCCAATTTGTTTAACCGGATACAACGCTTTTCCTTTTTCATACTCTTGTTCATACACTTTTCCATCACTACTGTGAACGGTAGCTCTCAAATGGTTCGACAGCGCATTTACTACAGAAACCCCAACACCGTGAAGTCCTCCAGAAACTTTATACGAATCTTTATCAAACTTACCTCCGGCACCAATCTTAGTCATTACAACCTCCAATGCCGAAACACCTTCTTTTTTATGAATACCAACTGGAATACCACGTCCATTATCTTCAACAGAAATAGACCCATCTTCATTTATATCGACTCTGATGGTATCACAATGGCCACCCATTGCCTCATCAATAGAGTTATCTACAACCTCATAAACTAAGTGGTGTAGTCCACGAACACCTACATCTCCAATATACATCGATGGACGCATTCTTACGTGCTCCATTCCCTCTAATGCCTGAATACTATCCGCTGAATAATTGTCCTTCTTGATTTCTTCGCTCATATATTTTATTCTAAAAAAATGTAATTTTTGTCTAACACGCAAATATATAAAAACGCAAATTATATAACCGTTAAAATCCCTTTTTAAGCTCTTAAGTTATTAACATTTGTTCATATAACCACAAAAAAAACGCTCTCAAAATCGAGAGCGTTTTCTATTTATGCAAAATCAAATTATTATTTTAAACTGTAACTCCTGTTTTAGCAATTTCAGTATCTGCCTGAACATGCGCGGCATTAGCTCTTCCGCTTGGATCTAGGTTTTCTTGCCATTTTGGAATCCATTTCCTAACTGTTTGCGCAGCACTTACTTGCGGATAATATTTATTAAATATAGATCTGTAAAAATAAGCTTCTTTAGTTGCAGGAGAATTGTATGGGAATTCTGCTGCTGCTCCAGCTAATTGCTTATTCGTAACTTGCGTTGCACAATATTCAATCAATTGATCAATCCAGTTGTATCCTACTCCATCAGAAAATTGTTCTTTTTGCCTCCATAAAACTTCTTCCGGAAGATATGGATTGTCTGGAGTATCAAATGCTTTTCTCAGAATGTATTTTTCCTTTCCATCGTACGTTTTAGGCATCTTTTCTTCTGCTTTGATGCGAACGGCTATATCTAAGAAAGCTTTGTCTAAAAACGGAACTCTAGTCTCTAAACCATGTGCCATAGTCGATTTATCTGCTCTTAATAAATCGGCAGTAAATAATTTCTGCACTCTTTCGATAGTTTCCTTTTGAAAATCCTCTGCCGAAGGTGCATTTCTAAAATACAAATATCCACCAAAGATTTCATCAGCTCCTTCGCCTGAAAGCACTACTTTTACACCCAAATCCGTAATCGCTTTCGACAAGAAATACATGGGTGTACTTGCTCGTACCGAAGTCACATCATAGGTTTCTAAATGCCAGATTAGTTTGTCTAAAATTTTAATTCCTTCTTCGATAGTAAAATGAATTTCATGATGCTCTGTTCCTAAATACTTAGCAACTTTTCTGGCAGCAGCAGCATCCGGAGCATCAGCATCTAAACCAATCGAGAATGAATGTAATTTTTTACCGCTTTCCGCCAAGAGTCTGGAAGCAATTGCTGAAGTCAAGGAAGAATCCAATCCTCCAGAAAGCAACACACCAATGGGCACATCACTCATCAATCGTTTACGAGTCGCTTCGGTCAACGTTTCTCTGATTAATTCTAAATCTAATTCTTGGTCTGCTTTTAAATAATCTTCATATTCCGGCTTGTAATATTTTACAAAACCCGTTTTTTGAGTATAAAAATGTCCCGGAGGAAAAGTAGAAAATGTTTTACATTGATCTGCAATAGGTTTCATTTCCGATGAAAAATAGATTCTTCCTCTTTCGTCCAAACCATAATACAACGGCTTTACTCCCATTGGGTCTCTACCAGCAATAAAATCATCTCCATCCACCACCACAAAAGCCCAATCTCCGTCCAGCATATTGCAAAAATCGTAACCAAACTCTTCGTACAAATGCACAATAACCTCTGAATCAGATTTCGTTCTAAAAGTATGGTCCTTCAAAATACCATCCCTCAATTCCTGATGATTGTATATTTCGCCATTATGAACCATGTAGGCCGTTTTGGTGCCTTGTATCGGTTGTTTTCCGGAATGCAAATCAATTATCGATAAACGTTCATGACTTAAAATATGCCCCTTTTCCATAACATGCAAATCACTTTCATCCGGACCTCGATGCGACATTCTCTTTGAAAGTTCTCCAACTAATTGTTCATCTTTTGCTCTTCCTATGATGGCTAATATTCCGCACATAAAACTATATTTTTATTTTTTTACCAATTCAACCCGACAAATATGCAATAGCAGTTACAAATACAAAACACAAACACACTATTTAGTTTATATTTAAAACAAAAAAATTAATTTTACATTTAAAATGTAACTTTAATATTCCATTAATAAAATTATGCTATTAAAATTGCAAATCATCAAAGATAATCCACAAACTTATTTCACTTTCTGACCTTTTAAATATGTGCTCATTGGTTTCATTTTTACTATTTTATGCTCTTCTACTTTCATTAAATCTTGATCGTATATAACAAAATCAGCCCATTTCCCCGCTTCAAGACTTCCTTTTTCTTTTTCTTCAAAATTAGAAAAAGCAGCCCAAATGGTCATTCCTCTTAAAGTTTCGGCTCTGGATAATGCATTTTCCATTTGAAATCCTCCTTTTGGATATTCCTTACTGTCTTTTCTGGCTACAGCCGCATGAAAAGTGAGCATCGGATTGACTTCCTCCACTGGAAAATCAGTTCCAAGAGCAACCATTCCTGCTTTTTGAAGTAATTTTTTATAAGCATAGGCATTTTTAACCCTTTCTTTCCCTAATCTGTCTTCAGCCCAATACATATCGGATGTGGCATGCGTAGGTTGAACCGAAGGAATAATTCCAAATTTGAAATAATCAAAATCTTGTTCACGCAGAACTTGTGCATGTTCAATTTTCCACCTTCTATCTTTGGTTCCAGCCAAAACATCTCCGTAAATTTTCAAAATTACCGTATTTGCCGAATCGCCAATAGCATGCGTATTTAGCTGAAACTTTGAAGCCGCAATCTGTTTGGCTACATCTTTTAATCCAGAAATTGGTGCCAACAGAGCCCCATATTGACCTGGCTTATCAGAATACGGTTTGTGCATACAAGCGCCGCGAGAACCTAAAGCACCATCGCCATACATTTTAAAGGAACGCACATTTAGATGATCCGTTTTATAAATTCCTTTTTTTAGAAACAAATCGATATTTTTTTGATTTGCCGTAATCATTGCATACACATTAAGCTTCATCAATTTTGCTTTTTGCAAACTATCCATCAAATGAATAATATCTGGATCTAATCCGGCATCATTTACGGTTGTCAATCCATAATCAAACATCACTTTTTCAGCATCCAGCAAAGCGGCTATTTGTATTTTACGTGTTGGTTTAGGAATTATTTTAAACACTAATTCCATTGGATTATCAACTAAAATTCCTGTTGGTTCCCCGTTTGCAATTTCAATCTGACCACCAACAGCTTTTGTATCTTTTGTGATTCCAGCTAATTTTAATGCTTTACTATTTACGATAATTGCATGCCCGTCTACTCTATTCAATACTACTGGAATATCAGGAAATGCAGCATCTAAATCTGCTTTTGTAGGATACTTTTTTACTTTCCAATCGTTTTGATCCCAACCATTACCCACAATAAACGTTGGATTTTTATCTTTTTGAAAAGCCTTTAAACGAGTAATTATTTCGTCCATACTTTTGGTACCGCGTAAATCAGCTTCCTGCAAGCTTAAACCATAGCTATAAAAATGGCAGTGCGCATCAATCAAGCCCGGATAAATAAATTTCCCTTCCCCGTCTATTGTATTCTTGGATTCATATTGTTTTGAAATTTCGCTATTTGTGCCAATAGCGACAATTTTCCCCTTATCAATTGCCATAGCCGAAGCCTCAGCAAAAGAGTTATTCACCGAGTAAATAGTTGCATCTGTAATAATGGTATCAACGGCAACTTTATCTTTTTGATCACAGGAAACCAACAAAAACAAAGCAAGAAATAAAGTAATAGACCTCATAATAAACATTTTAGTTGTGCTAATATAAAAAAACTGTACCGAATTATTTTAAACAAACGGAATTAAAAGAAATTTTTGAATTCTTAACTTGACCATTCCGATTATTTCCATAAAAAAAACGCTCTCGAAAAGGAGAGCGTCTGTCTATTTGTAAAATCTTAATTAATTGTGTTTATGCTTTTGCATACGCATCATCATGCACGCTAGCTACTGCTCTTCCGGATGGGTCATTCATGTTCTTGAATGCCTCATCCCATTCCAATGCAATTTTTGTACTACAGGCAACGCTTGCTTCTTGCGGAACACACAAAGCAGCGGCATCACTTGGAAAATGCTCATGAAAAATAGAACGATAATAATATTCCTCTTTTGAAGTTGGCGTTTGTAAAGGGAACTTGTATTTAGCATTTGCTAATTGTTCATCCGAAATTTCAACCGCTACAACTTCTTTCAAAGTATCAATCCAACCGTATCCTACACCATCACTGAATTGTTCTTTCTGTCTCCAAGCTACACTTGGCGGAAGCATTTCTTCAAAAGCTTTACGAACTATCCATTTTTCCATTGGATGTTCTGCATTGATCATTTTATCCTGTGGATTAACTCTCATTGCCACATCCATAAATTCTTTATCTAAAAATGGAACACGCCCTTCAATTCCCCATGCTGCTAAACTTTTGTTCGCACGCAAACAGTCATACATGTGCAATTTACCTAATTTACGTACGTTTTCTTCGTGGAATTCTCTTGCGTTTGGCGCTTTGTGAAAGTATAAATACCCTCCAAAAAGTTCATCAGCTCCTTCACCTGACAATACCATTTTGATACCCATTGATTTGATAACTCTCGCCATTAACCACATTGGTGTTGATGCTCTAATCGTAGTCACATCATACGTTTCCAAGTTGTAAATTACATCTTTAACCGCATCCAAACCTTCTTGGATAGTGAATTTAATTTCGTGGTGAATCGTTCCAATATGATCCGCCACGATTTGAGCTGCCGCTAAATCTGGAGAACCTTCTAATCCTACTGAGAAAGAATGTAATTGCGGATACCAAGCATCAGCAACATCTCCAGATTCAATACGTTTTTGCGCATATTTTTTGGCTACAGCCGAAGTAATAGAAGAATCTAACCCGCCGGAAAGTAATACTCCATAAGGCACATCACTCATTAATTGTCTGTGAACCGCAGCTTCTAAAGCCACTTTAATTTCGTCAATGCTGGTTACGTTATCTTTTACGGCATCGTAATTAGTCCATTCTCTTTTATACCATTGTACAAATTCGCCGTCTTTGCTCGTCATATAATGTCCTGGAGGAAACAATTGGATCTTTGTGCAATATCCTTCTAGCGCTTTCAATTCTGAAGCCACATAGAAAGTTCCGTGCTCATCCCAACCAATGTATAATGGAATAATTCCCATGTGATCACGAGCAACAAAATACTCATCTTTTTCTACATCATAAATGGCAAATCCAAAAATTCCGTTCATTTCATCTATAAAATGAGGTCCTTTTTCTTTGTAAAGTGCTAAAATAACTTCACAGTCACTTTCAGTTTGAAAGTTGTATTTCCCTTCAAATTGTTTACGCAATTCTCTGTGGTTATAGATTTCTCCATTTGCAGCTAAAACAAGTTGTTTGTCTTCACTAAATAAAGGTTGTTTCCCTGACGCAGGATCAACAATTGCCAAACGTTCATGTGACAAAATAGCTTTTTCATTACTAAAAATTCCACTCCAGTCCGGTCCACGATGACGGATAATTTTAGACATTTCTAATACTTGCGGTCTTAAAACTTCCGCTTTTTGTTTCAAATCAAAGGCACATACTATTCCACACATAACTATATATTTTTAATATTTTGTTTATTTTGATAAGGCAAAGATGGAGTTATAGTTCTAATCGAAAAACACAAATGCTATTTTTAGTTATAAATTATAACTAAAAATGATTATTTGTATTTAAAATGTAATTAAAAAAGAATAAAAACAGAATTGAAGTTAAGAATTGTAAAAGGGATGCAAATGAGACGGATGCAACTTCCGAAGTTTCGGGACGCATTATAACGGATTTTATTCAATAGTCTCTACCAAATACTTCGTACCATTAATCTCAAAAGCAAAACCTTCTTGATTTCCCATGAGTTTATTTCCCAAAGGCGATTGTGGTGATAATGCGATAATATTAATTCCCTCGACATTAATCTTAGGAAGCGCAACACTCAGATACAAATAGATTCCGTTCGCTTTTACCAAACTTCCTACAATAATAGTCTCAGCAATTGTAGCAGCGTCAATTTTATCCAAAACCGTTTTTTGATCCAATACTTCTCTCAATTTACGATTGAGTTTTTCCTGCTCAATGTGCATCATTGATAAAGCGGTTTCATGTTTGTCTCCGGCAGAACCTTTGGCGTCGTTCTTAGAATCTTCGGTAAGCGCCACAATCATGTCTTTGAAAACATCGATTCGATCCTGAACTAATTGTAAATAATGGGTATGTATTTTTTGTTTGAAAGTCATTTTTAGACTACTTAGATTTTTAGATGGCTAGACCATTAGACTTATATAATATATGTTCAAAATTTAAAAACAAAACATAAAGAAGGCGCTAAGTCACAAAGTTTTTTAATAAAAAAAAGCGAAGATTATTTTCCGTTTCAGCTCCCTCTCCTTTGGGGAGTCCCGAAGCGTCGGGAGGGCTGGGGATTTAAAAATCAAATTTATAGTTCACTCCCAGAATCACTTGAAATCCCTGAACTGGGTAATTCAACCATTTTTGATAGGCATTATTAGTGATATTATTGACTCTTGCAAAAGCAGTCAAACGATCGCTGTATTTGAATCCAACATTTGCATTTACATCAAAATAAGATTTTAAAGTTACAGGAGCAGCATTAGCCGCAAAGTCAGTATTTATCTGAAAATCTTTTCGCTCGCCTACGTAGAACACATTTGCACCAGCGAACCATTTCTCTGTTATATTAAAATCAAGATTTGAATTTATTTTAATTGTTGGCATATTCCAAGCCTCTTGTTGAAAATCATTGGTGTAACTACTGAAAGTTCCATTGATTCCAAAAGATACAGCTGAAGAAAAATCAGCTTTTAATTCTCCGTAAAAACGCAATGTTTTCATATCGTCATACACCACTTGAAAGGAATTTCCAAAAGCATAATCCTCGTTACCCGCATTTTCAGCATAATCATTGCTTCTAAATAAAGCTTTATTTCTTTCGTTTGCATACGAAGCTTTTATATTATAACTTACTGTATTGGTTAATTTCCCTTTTAATCCGGCAAAAATATCATACTGCTTATCTGTTGGTGCAATATTCAATGTTGGTGATAAAAACGGATTTTCATTCACAAAATCTATATAGGAGTTTTGTTCTAAATTCCCTTCGGCACCCGCATAGAAAATCATCAAATCACCAACCACTTTATAAGAAGCATTGAATTGCGGATACACTAAAAATTTATTATTGCTGTTTACATTATCCAAGCTATAAAACAATCCAGCTCCGATATTTAACGTCCAATCATCTTCCTGCATTACAAAACTAGGAGCAATTCCAAAATTTGTAAAACCATATTTCACACGCTCAGTATTCGTATTAGAATAATTTTTCTTAAAACTACCACCAACATAATCGACAATTATATTTGTTTTTACAGCACTTTCCATTACATCAAATTCTACTGTTGGTTTTGCATAAAAACGATTTTCAGAAGATCCCGAAGCATCCGAAAAATGATTGTATTTCAGACTTGCTTTGTTCAAAATACTTTCATTAAATGCTACATTTCCACCTAACGATATTGTACCGTAAATTTGCTGTGGATTAATTCCGTTAATTAAAGTCACTCTGTCTTGAGGTGTCAAAGTGCTTCCAAAATTTTCTGGCAATCCATACCAATTATAAATTTGGTTTTGATACCCTAAATCAAGATTCCAAGACACGTCTTTTTGATTGGAACCATACATCAAGTCCAGCGATGTATCGTAAAAACCATCTTCTAATGCTACATTTTGAATTCCGCCTTCAGACGAATGATGACGGAACATTCCACCAACATAATCTGTGTTATTAATATCCTGATTTACGAATAACTCCCCAATAAAGGTTCCATAATTACCAACACCAAAAGTGGCGTAATTTTTAAATAAATGTGCTTTTTTTTCTTTTTCTACACCTTCAGCTTTTCCTTTTGACGGTGTAAAAGTAGATGCTACAGGAAAAGAGAAAATCGTGTATTTTATGGTTTCTTTTTTAGCATTTCCTTCGTCATCCAGTTCTGGAATTTCTTTTACTTTAAAAGCATCGGAAATTTTTGGCGTATAAGGTTTAACAACATTTACCGTTTCGGTTCCTATTTGCTCTTTCTTTTGTGCAAACGAAAATTGGAAAAATAAAAGAAATAAAATCCCCAACCCTTCCCGAAAGGAAAGGAAAGGAGCCGAAAACGTTGTTGCCCTATTTGTAAATGATTTTATGTTTAATTGTTTAAATGTCATGTTTTATTTTTTTACTTCTTATTTCTAATGCGTCTAATCTTATTTTAAACTTCCCATTCGCCTTTTGCAATGAATTGCGTTTCTCCTCCTATTTTTATATCAAAATGATTTTCAGTTAATTTTCCATCAAAGTAAATCTGGGAAGCTCTGTTTATAAAATCTCCTTGATGATTGACAATTTTAATTTCTGGTGAATAATATTTTAAAAGAAAAGCCTGTAAACAAGTGCTGGCACTTCCCGTAGCGGCATCTTCAATAAGTTGATTGTTTTCAACACATAGCATTCTGCTAATGAGTTTTGCATCTTCTAAACAATAAAAATATAATGCTCTATGATTGGTTTTACAGTTTACCTGCAACCATTCGTTCATTTTATCCTTGTCAAGAATTAAATTCTCCAATGCTTTTTTGTTTTTGAGGGGAACAATTACAAACGCGCTTCCTGTGGTCACTTCCTGAATGGAAAATTCATCATCAAAATCAGCACTGCTTAGATTACTGAAGGATAAAAAACCCTCCGCAGAAAAAGTATCCAAAAACTGGGGTTGAGCAGCCTGTAACCAAACTAAATCGCCTGATTGATTAACGGGAATTTCACCTATTGGGACGTTTAAAGTTATATTTCGCGGTTGATTTACAAATATTTTATTCATCAAAACCCAAGATGTACCAATAATAGGATGACCCGCGAACTTCATTTCGTGCTCAGGTGTAAAAATTCTGATTTCTGCTGTATTACTTTCAGGGCTAAGCTTCGTAATGAATGTACTTTCCGCAAAGTTAATTTCACGGGCAATTTTTTGCATCTCTTCGGCACTTAAGGTTTCAGCCTCTAAAAAAACAGCCAATTGATTGCCTGCATATTTTTTCTCTGTAAAAACATCAACTATATAAAAAGGTAGATTCATTCTCTTTGTTTTTTGGCTTTCAATTATTTTAAAAATTTTACGCTTGATTTACGCTGTTTTCCAACTTTCAAACCTTGATTTTTATTTTGTTATCGATGAGTTAGTTTTAGATTCTTCGGCTTTAATAGCGTTCAATTCTGTTTGTGCATCTGAAACCACATCTGGAAAATCAGTAAAATTTTGAATTACATTTTCTAAAATATACGTTGCCTGATAACTGTCTTTTAGTCCGTAAAAGTTTTTCGCCATTACCACTAATCCTTTGGCTCCAAAATATTTATAGCTGGAATAATTCTTTGCTAATTTTTGAACAGCAGTATTAGAAGCTTCAAATTTTTCGTCTTTATTTTTAAAATAAGCGTCATAATACAAGGCTTCGGCTGCTAATTCTCCTTTGGCAATCGTCATTAATTTTGCGTAAGCAACTTTTGCTTTCTCTTCATCACCGGTTTCAATTGCCGCACGTGCAATGATGATTTGCGCATCACTTTTTACATTATCATCCGTTTTAGGATTCATTAAAACCTTCTCAGCATATATAACCGAATTTGGATAATCTTTTTTGTCATAGTACGATTTCATCAAATTAGATTGTGCAAAAGTTTTATTCTGAGAAATATCCGCTTCGTTCTCTAAACGAGATAAAACCGGAATTGCTTTCTCGTACTCTTTGTTTTTAAGGAAAATTTGAGCCAATCGCGACAACGATTGTTCCGTAAATTCACTTCTGGATTGCGCAATTACATACTCGTAATTAGGAATAGATTTGCTCTCTGATCCTTCAGAATAATACAATTGAGCCAGATAATAATTAGCCTGCAAAGCATGAATTCCTCTAGGAAACTGACTTACATAGCCGCTAAATCCTGCTATTGCCTGCTTGATGTTATTTTGTTGAAATTGTTTTTCAGCAGCTTCATAGGTATCATTATCCAATTCCGCATCCGTAACAGCTACAAAATCTAATGTACGAACCCAAGTTGCATATTCGTCTACTCTTCCATTGTCCACATAAATCAATCGAGCGGTTGCTACCGCTTCTAAAGCCTCCGGAGTTCGAGGAAAATCAGCTGCCACTTTCTTAAATTTCAACAATGCCTGCTCGTCTTTATCCGTATTATAATACACTAATCCCTGACGCAAAATAGATCTGGAAGTGAAAGAACCTTTTTTAAATTCCGTATTTAAACGGTCATACGTTTTAACGGCAAGATCATTTTGATTTTCGGCAACGTACGTATTGGCCAATTCAAAAAGTGCATCGTCTCTGTATTCTGATTTTGGATATAATTGTAAAAAAGCATTTAGCTCATCTATTTTCTTGTCATTTTTTGCTATAAATCCATAGCAAATCGCTTTTTGAAAATACGCATAATCTGCATCTACACTTTTAGATTCTATCACTTTACTGTACGCATCCATAGCCGGACCGTATTTTGAAGTTACAAAACGGCAATCCGCCAAACGCAAATACGAATCATTCAAACGTACTTTATCCGAAGGTGCTTTTTCTATTTGATTTTGGAAATAATTACCCGCTTGATCGTATTCTTTCAATTTAAAATACGTGTACGCAATATTGTAATTACTGTTTTTAAATTCCGGTGTTGTCGCTGCTTGGTTTGCACCCATGAATTGCTTGAAACTTAATAACGCGTCTTTGAAATCATTCAAAACATATTCCGTTTCTCCTTGCCAGAACGTAGCGCGAGCCGTAAAAACGACATCTTTTTGCTCGCTCACAGATTTTGTGAACATCTTCAAGGCTTCCGGATAATTTCCATCGGTGTATAATTCTAAACCTCTGTAAAAAAGTACTTTTTGGTACGCTAATTTGTTTTCTGGCGATTTATTTTTTTCTAATAAAACTAAGGCTTCTTTGTAGTTTTTAGAAGAAATATAAGAATCTATCAATAATTTTTCAACTTCAGAACGGCTTGCATTATCTGGGTATTTTTTTAAAAAAGCTTGCAAAACCGCTGGTACACTTTGATACGAATTTCCTAATTCATAACTTAATTTTGCATAATTCAGGCTCGCATCTTCTTGAATTGCCAAATCAAAATCCATTTCTGAAGCATTTTTGAAAGCATTCAAAGCCTGCTGTTTTTTATCGGTATTCAGGTAACTTTCTCCCAAATGATAATAGGCATTTTGTGCTACAAAATCTTTCCCTCCAATGATTTTATTGAACTGAGAAATCGCGTTTTCGTAGTCTTTTTGTTTGTAATACGCATATCCCAATTGGTAAAAATCCGTATTATTCCATTTTCCTTTTTTTCCTTTATAATCTACTAAAAATGGAATTGCTTTATCATATTGCTTCAAATTGAAGTAGCTTTCGCCAATGATTTTACTCAGTTCAGATTTTTCCAAAGGAGTTGATTTGGCCATTGCTTTCTGTCCTAAATCAATTGCTTTTTGGAAATTCCCGAGTTTAAAATTCATATCAGCTTGATAATACGAAAGCTTTTCTTTGTACTTTTCTTCGCCCGAAACTTCATCAAAATACTTTGTAGCTTGCTTGTAATCATCGCCTTCATACGCCATAAATCCCAAGTAATATTTGGCTTGAGAACCATATTCGGCAGAGTTTACGACTTTATTCAAATACACTGTAGCTTCTTTTTTCTTTTTGGCATTAAAAAAACTATACCCTTTCTGAAAATTGAATTTATCTTGGTCGTTTCTGCTTAAACTGCTTTCGTCCACTTTATCAAACCATTGTAACGCTTGCGGATAATTCCCTTGGTTAAAATGATAATGTGCTACTTCAATGTACGCCTGGTTTTGTTTTACGCTCGTTGGATAATCTGAAACAAACTGCTCCATCAATTCATCCGCATTCGATTGATTGGTTCGAATGGCGCAATTAGCCGCATAATATGCACAATCAGATTTTAGCTCTTCAGTAGCTGCCGTTTCTCTTACTTTATTAAAAATTAATTGCGCCGATGCATATTGCGCGTCTTTAAATAAAGAAACCGCTTTATTGAAATCTTTGGAATCGTGCGTGTATATGGATGATTTTTGTGCCGAAACAGTCGCCGTTATAATGAAAATTGGAATAAAGAAGAGCCAAGAAATTTTACGCATTGTGATTTTATTTTAATAATTCAAATGTATCATATTCTGAAGTCTATAACGAATCGTTATTGGCTTTTATTATGAACATTTTTTTTAACACTGCAGAATTTAACTTTCAATGCTGCACTATTCATCCCTGTGAACTCACCTACTTTCACATATTATTTATAATTATCACAATTCTATCTAATTGAATAGAATTTATTTTGAATAGAACCGTTATCTTATTACTTTTACCCAATAAACAAATGCAAATTATGTCACAATCGGTACTGTCTCTAAAAAATGTAAACATTTATCAAGAAGGTAAGTCTATTTTATCCCAAGTAGACTTGGAGGTAAAACACGGTGAATTCCTTTATATTATTGGAAAAACAGGTTCCGGAAAAAGTAGTTTAATGAAAACTTTATATGCTGATTTACCTTTAACAGAAGGTGAAGGTCATATAGTAGATTTTGATTTAGCCACTTTAAAAGAAGATGACATTCCGTTTTTGAGAAGAAAGATTGGAATCGTTTTTCAAGATTTCAAATTATTACCGGATAGAACTGTAAAAGACAATATGTTATTTGTTCTAAAAGCTACCGGCTGGATTGACAACGTAGAAATGCAAAACAAGATTGACGAAGTTTTAAATAAAGTAGGGATGATAGAATTTGGCAATAAAATGCCGCATCAACTTTCTGGAGGAGAACAACAACGTGTTGCCATTGCCAGAGCTTTGCTAAACGATCCTGAATTAATCCTTGCTGATGAACCTACAGGAAACCTTGACCCACAAACCAGTGCAGAAGTTTTAGAAGTATTAAAAAGCATCAATGCTAACGGAAAAACTATCATTATGGCCACACACGATTATGCATTATTGATGAAATTCCCATCTAAAACATTGAAATGCGAAGATGCAAAAATCTTTGAAGTGGTTCAGAGAACGGCATAATGCTTTCCATTCTTGTTCCAATATACAATTACAATGTTTATCCGCTTGTTTTAGAGTTGCACAAACAATGTACGGATTGCCGAATCCATTTTGAAATTCTATGTCAAGACGACGCCTCTGAATCAAGTTTGAATGTACTCAATGAAAATGTAAATTCATTATCAAATTGCCGTTTTGTCTCCTTAAAAGAAAATCTGGCGCATCGTGAAAACAGAAATTCCCTTGCCGAACAAGCAAAATTTGATTATTTGCTTTTCATCGATGGTGACTCTATTATTATTCAAGACCATTACATAAAAAAATACATTGACAATATCCTTGATTTTGATATTGTTTATGGCGGAAGGTTGCATCCTGAAAAATGTCCGTCCGAGAATCAAAAACTACGTTGGAAATACGGAAGATTTATTGAGGACAAATCCTCCGAAAACCGAAAGAAAAAACCATATCAATCATTATTTTTTAATAATACCGTAATTAAAAAAGACTGTTTCAACAAAGTAAAATTTGACACCAACAGAAAGAAATACGGTCATGATGACACCCAACTTTCGTATGAGTTAAGTCTTTTAAAATCTAACGTAAATCACATTGAAAACCCTGTTGAACATGGTGACATTGATACTAATTTGGTTTATTTCAACAAAACCAAAGAGTCTTTAGAAAATTTGATTTCGCTATACGAAGAAGAAAAAATTGATATTGAATTTGTAAGACTGATTCAATTGTATCATTTTTTAAAAAGAACAAAATCTACTTTTATCATTTCAAAAATACACTCCGTTTTCGAAAAATATCTATCGCAAAATTTGACTGGGAAGAATCCTAATTTATTTCTTTTTAATTGGTTTCGAGTGGGCTATTTATGTTCTTTAAGTCCTAAAAATTAATTCTTTTTCATTCCAATAAATAATTGATTCCAAGTTTCCATAATAGCATCGATATGGTATTTTTCGCTAGATAGTTTTGCCTGTTTTCCCATCTCTCTTCTTAATTTTATATTTTCGATTAAAGTCTCGACTGCTTTTACATAATCTGATTCATTGCCGTTTTCAATCAAAAAACCGTCTTCTTTTTGAGACAAAATACCTCTTGGTCCGCACGGACAATCATAAGCAATACAAGGCAATCCAGAAGCCATTGCCTCAATCAAAACCATCCCAAAACCTTCAAATCGAGACGTCATAAGATAAAACGAAGCTTCTAAATATTTTTTATCAATATCTTGAACCGGTTCATAAAAAACAACATTGTCTAAAACATTTAGGTTTTCAGCCAACAATTTTAAATCGATACTTTCATTTGATTTCCCATAAATTTCCAATATCCAATCTGGGTGTTTCGCAATAACTTTTTTCCAGATTTGTAACATTCTATCAAATCCTTTTTCATACGTGTGCCTGCCAACAGCGATTGCTTTTTTATTTTCTAAAGCACTCGATTTTCCGGAAGTAAACCATAAAGGATTTGGAATAACAATAGTGTTATTTACATTCCATTCTACAATGCTTTCGCTCGTTTCCACAACAAACCGATTGTATTTCTTTATTCCTATTTTTTTTAAGGATGGAATACAATTATATGCAACTTTCGTCAAAATATTTTTATCTAATTCTCTCTCCTCAATAAACTTAGAACTATGCATTTCTAGCACAAGAGGGACTTTATTTTTTAAAATAAAAGGAATTAAATACGCTTTTAGTCCATTATCACAAACAACAATAATGTCAGGTTGAATTGCTTTAATTTTACTTTTTAACCCTTTAGAAAAAGAATTTAAAAACTGAAAAAAATTACCTTTCAATAGTATATCGTGAAAAATAATATTGGAATTGAAAGAATAAAATAAAGGAGAAAAACCCTCGTTTTGAGTCAGAATATGAACTTCATATCCCAGTTTCTCAAATAGATAATTAGCTTTTATAGAAAGGACTCTGGCTACACCGCCTTCGTTATTTATGTTGGGAACTATATAAAGAAGCTTCATTTTTTAGACTCCAAAAATTCATCAAAATCCCGAATATAATCTTCTTCATCGAACACATCAGATGCCAAAACCAAACAAACCGCTCCAGAAGAAAAATTTTGCAATTCTCTCCAAATGCCTGTTGGTATCAATAATCCAATATTTGGTTTGTTCAATATAAATGATTTTTTGTCTAATCCATCCTGAAGAACAACCTCAAAACTACCGCTCAAAGCAATCAGCGTTTCTTGCTGAGCAATGTGTGAATGCCCACCTCTGTATGCATTACTGGGCACATCAAAAAGATAATATACACGTTTGAATTCAAATGGCAAAACATCCTCTTGAATAAATGCCAAATTCCCACGCTGGTCTTCTACAACGGGTAATTTAAGTAATTGTATCTCTTTTAATGTTGTCATAATTGTGTTATAAACTAATTTTCATCAAGTTCAACCATTGCTGCCCAATAGCTAAAACTGAAAAAGACTGTACGCTTTGTGGTGCATTTTGTTTGCAATATCGATATAAATTCTCGTCTTCTACAAATAAATTCATGGCCTCCGTAAGTTTTTCAATATTTTGATTTTCGACAAGCAATCCATTTTCCTTATGCTGAATCATTTCACTTGGTCCTGACAAACAATCAAAGGCAACGACTGGAGTTCCGCAAGCCAGTGATTCTAAAATAACGTTGGGTAAACCTTCATTTAAACTACTCAGAACAAAAAATTCAGCTTTTTTTAAATACTTAAACGGATTATTTTGATATCCTAAAAAATGTACTTTGTCTTCAATATTGTTCTCTTTGGCTAACTTTTGAAGTATTATTTTTCGTTCTCCTTCTCCTAATAAGACTAAATGGATATTCCTTTTTGGCAAAATAGATTCCGAATACGCCTCTATTAATTTGTCGAATTGTTTGATGTTTGTTTCCATTTGGCCTACGCCAATAATATAATCATAAGGAATCTCATTTAACTCCTTACTCTTTTCTGCAATAGTATCAATATCGATTGGATTATAAATTCTGACAACGTTTTTAAGATGGTGTTTTCTTTCTATTAATGCTTTGGATTCATTTGTAATACTTACTAATTTATAACAATCTCCATACATAAAACGGGTAAGAAAAGACCTATTAGGCATATAGTGATCGATTAAATAACTATGAACCATGAAAATAGATTTCGTTTTATAGAGCCATTTTGCTATTATTAATTCCTGAATGGGTTTTATTCTAAACCGAAAATCTATAATAAAATCAAAATTATTCTCGTCAAGATATTTCTTAAGAAATACCAAGCGATTCCATTTATTAAAAAGTCCATTGGCACCATTTTTCATTTTTCCCAAATTGACTAATTTCCCTGAATAGGAATAGGAAACCTCATCAAGAACAATAATATTGTGAATTTCTATTCCTTTTTTTTCAAAAAACTGAGACAGGATAGCCATCACTTTTTCGGCTCCACCATGACTTAATCGATAACCAATTAAAGCAATTTTAATTTTTTTGTTAGGTAAAATCATTATCGATTTGTTATTTTCGTATCAAATATAACTCTTTTAAAAAAATATGCAACACAATCCATTGGTTACCATTATTTGCTTGTGTTACAATCAGGAAAAGTATGTCTTAGAGAGTTTGTTTTCAGTAATTAATCAAGATTATCTTTCTGTAGAGCTAATTATTGTTGACGATTGCAGTACTGACAATTCTAAATCAGTGATTGAAAAATGGGGTATTAATTTCCCTAAAATTCAATTTATTGTAAATAAAACTAATTTAGGAAGTACAAAATCGTTCAATAAAGCACTCAAAAAAGCCAAAGGAGAATATATTATTGACTTGGCTGCAGATGATGTTTTACTACCCAATTGTATTACTTCGCAAATAAATACATTCAAAAACACAACTTACAAAAACCTCGGAATTGTATATGGAAATGTTGAATTGATCACTGAAAAAGGCAAATTTGAATCTTATTATTTCCCTGTGGATCGTTTACAAAAAGTAATTACCCCGAGAATAACCGGTGATATTTATAAATCAGTTCTTTCAGGCGGAGATAGCATTTGTTCCGTTTCGGCGATGATAAAGAAATCTGTTTTTGATCATTTAAATGGCTATGATGAAACGCTAGTTTACGAAGATTTGGATTTTTGGATTCGTGCTTCTCGAATTTATGATTTTGATTTTATCGACGAAATCCTAATGCAGAAAAGGATTGTTCCAAATTCTTTAGGAACCGATTTTTTCAAGAAGAAAGATTCAAGAGCAAAAAAAATAAATCACTCCACATATTTGATTTTAAAAAAAGCAATTGATCTCAATAAAACAAAAGATGAAAATAAAGCCCTTTTAAAACGAATTCATTTTGAGATGATTTTGGCTTATAAAACATCTAATTTCGCATTAGTATTAAAGTATATTTTATTGGAAGTTAAGTTGAGAATAATTTCGTGACTTAATAAACTAGACGATTAAATAAGCATCTAATGAATCTCTTTCCCCTTCCCAATCTCTAGAAATAGAATCTTTTATAAATTTTGCAGGAATACCGCCTATCAAAATATTCGAACCCAAAGTAGTATAATCACTATTACACAAGCTATTGGAGGCAACGGTACAGTAATCCGGAGTTTTGGTCTTTTGCATAATAGAAACTCTGCTGCCTACATAATTATAGTTTCCAATAACTATTGGAGCGGTCATTTCAAACTTTTCTCCCGTTTGGGTATCCATCATCTGATGAAAATTAGTATCCATGATTTGGGATTCCGAACCAAAACGAGCATAATTACCTAATACAATTTGTTCTATACAAATCAATTTAGCATAAGACCCCAAAGATGCCATGTGGCCAAATTCACAATAACCATTCTCACCGATATAGATAAAATAATCTTTACCAAATTGAACATGTCCTTTGAATACTATTTTTCCTAAAATATTAATTTCAGCTATCCCCTTATGGAGCGTATTCATTTCATAAGGCTGTCCAAAACCAATCATCCCTTTTTTAATTTTTCCTTCAATTTCTATTTTACCGGCTATTGAGGCAAATTTTACCGCTCCATAAAAAAATACAGGTAGTTTTTTGGCGGTATTGAAAGGAAATTTTTTGAAATTAAAATAGAGTGTTTTAGTCCAATTTACAGCATAATACAATTGTAATTTTTTATAACCTGATTTTACTTTTCTATAATTATTTTTTAAAATTTCAATCATTGTTCTTTTTAATTATAGCATTAAACAAACCTTTCAGTTCCATTTTTTTATTCATTTGAAACAATACAAAAACTATTGAAATCACTACCATTGCTGACATTAAACTATATTTTATAATCGGATTTGGAATATATCGAAATAAAAAAGTAGCCATGCACATCAAAAAACAAATACAATAAATATTATAAAAATCGGAGTCAAAATAAAAACCATATCTTTTTTTAGTAATTATTTTTATTCCAAAAAAATGAATCAAATAATAGACAAAAAAACTAATCCCAAGTCCTTCTAATCCATAAAAATGATATCCTAAAACATTTAAAAATAACGAAATAAGGTTAAAACCAAAAGCCGTTTTGATAAACATTTTTGAGTCTCCTTTGGCAATCAAAATATAACCCATCGACCAAGAAACTGCTCTGAATAACATGGCTAATATCCCGAAACAAACCATTGAAATAATCGAAATGAATTTTGGCGTATAAATAATTTTTACAATGAGTGGAATTAGCGTTAAAAACAGGATAATTATAGGCGTTATAATCAATATTGAGATGAAAGATTGCTGTACCACACTTGTTCTTACTTTTTCGTTTTCATCACTTATTGAAGCTAGTCTTGGAAAATAATCTGTACTCATTGCTGTAAAAATTATTCCAACATAAGAATTCAACAACGTAAAACCTGCATTATAAAATCCTACTTGTTCTAAACCTCCTTGATTCCCAACATAAATTTGGATTAAATAGGTTGAAAGTAAAGTAAACAAACCACTTAATGTCAAAAGAATTCCCAGTTTAATGATACTTTTTCCTTCGCTGGTCAATTGTTTATTCGAAATGAAAATTTTATTCAATTTTATCTTTTTCGAATAAAAGAAAGAAAACAACATTGACGAAAGTGAGGCAATAATAATTGTAGGGACAATAGCGTCAATTCTGTAGTAATAATACAATGGAATTGAAAATAGCAATCCAAACAAATTTCCGTAAAAATTGGCTTTCGCCAAAAGTCTCATTCTCCTTAAACCTTGTAAAACCACAAATTCCCCGACCATTAATTGTCTAAACAACAGTGTAATAGAAATAAAAATAAATGAAAATATATGATTTGAATTCCCAAAAGTTAACTGACTCAGCCAACTAGAAAGAAAAACAGTAACAAGACATCCTAAAATCCCCGTTAATAATGCCAGCCTTTTTACTATTGCTACAATAGTCGCTATACTACTTAAATCATCATTTTTATAATTGCTTGAAACATGTTTAATCCCACTAGTTTCAATCCCTAAACTCGTAACACCACCTATAACACTTATAGCTGAATTCAATAAAGTCACAATTCCCATTCCTGTTGGACCAATGAAAACAGCAATTAATTTGGTCCGAATTAAAGAAATAAGAATATTGAAAAATTGTACACCACCAAAAAGCGAAGTGGTTTTAACAATTTGATAATATGAAGTTTTGCTATCAGACACTATTTAATACTTGTTTAAAATTGAAACAATGAAACCCACTTCATCCATTGTCAAAACTGGACTTATAGGCAAACTTAATACTTCATCATGAATTTTTTGGGTAATCGGAAAAGACAAATGGTTCAAAAATGACAAAGCCTTTTGATTGTGTGGCGGAACTGGATAATGTATTACAGTTTGAATACCATTTTGATGTAAATAGTCTTGCAAATCGATTCTATTTTGTGTTCGAATCACAAACAAATGAAAAACATGATTAGATTGCTTCGTTCCTCGCAATGACACTATTGGAAGTATTATTTTTTCATTCTTTATTTCGGACAAATAGCGTTTGGCAATTGTTTTCCGCTTTTCATTATCAGCATTTAAAAACGGTAATTTCACATTTAAGAAAGCCGCTTGCAGTTCATCTAATCTTGAATTTACTCCTATATAATCATTATAATATTTTGCTTCCGAACCATAATTGCGAAGTGACTGAATGACTTTGGCTAACTCCGAATCATTTGTGATAACAGCACCGGCATCTCCTAAAGCGCCAAGATTTTTTCCGGGATAAAAACTGTAAGCTTGAGTTTTAGGAATTAGTTTATACGTGTCTAAACTTTCGACTTTTGACTTTTGACTTTCGACTTCTGAAATTGCACCGTGAGCCTGAGCCGCATCTTCAACAACTAATAAATCATTTGCAAAAGCTATCTGATTTATCTCTTCCATTTCAGCCAATTGACCATAAAGATGAACGACTAAAATTGCTTTGGTTTTCGAAGTGATTTTTTCTAAAATTAAATCGGGATTGATGTTGTAGGTTTCTAATTTTGGCTCGACCAAAACAGGAATTAAATCTGCTTGTAAAATAGCCAGAATACTCGCAATATAAGTATTTGCAGGAACAATAACTTCATCCCCTTTTTGCAATTTTCCAAGTTGAATATACCCCTTAAAAATCAAAACCAGAGCGTCTAAACCATTTCCTGTCCCGATGCAATATTTGGCACCGCAATACTTGGCAAAACTAGATTCAAATTCCTTGACTTCATTCCCTAAAATATACCACCCATTATCTAAAACCGATTTCATTTTCTCCTGAAATGCAGTTTCATATGGTTCGTTTATTTTTTTTAAATCAAGAAATGGAATCATTAAGTTTAAGTTTAAAGTGGTTTGAATTGTACTTATTTACAAACTGATTATTAGATAAATATATTTTCTAATTTGAAATGATTTACCGTTTCTACTTCATAAAAATCATGTACTATTGTACTAGCTCCGAAACTTTCTTTCCAATAAGACAAGCCTTCATTCAATTTTCGTCCTTGGTCTTCATTGGAAATTCCAAAATCAAAAAATCGTTTTTCAGCAAAAACTTCCGTAATCAAGAAATGATATAAAAAATCTAAACTACCAAGATTCTCATCCTTTTCATATTTAGAGATGTATTGGCAATGTGCAACCGTTTCACTTTCGAAAACTGTAGTTCCTGCAACAATTTTATCGTTAAAATAAACATTAAACTGTCTTATATTTTTAGGAAAATTATTTTTTAAAAGATTCATTTCTGCAATGGAATGAACTGGCTCTGCATCGTGTCTTTCATTTAAGTTTGGAATCAATATTTCATTCCAGAAGGATTCAAAAACCTCTTCTTCTTTGATTATCAAACCACTTAAAATCCCTTTTTGAATACCTCTTTTTCTGATTTTTGAAAAATTATTTTTCTGTGACAAATCAATAACCGACAAACTATCTCGTCTTACCAATTTGGCTTCTGCCAAAAATAAAGCATATTGAATTTCTTCGGAGGGTTTAGTATGATAAATCGACGGAATTGTTTTCACATGCAGTTTCTCTACTTTATTCTCATTAAGAAACAACAAAACAGACCTAAAAGCATTAATTACAGTCGTTAATTTGGATTGTTCATTACAAACTAATCCACCATACGTCAAACCTTGATGGGAAAAAACTATTGCTCCAGCTTTATTTGCCGGTAAAACAGCAATCAGTTTTTCATCCTCAAAAACCATCAAGGAGAAATCCTCGAATCGCTCTTTATGATATTCCATGAAATCACGGTGAAATAAAAATGTAGCGTTTTTGGCTTGACCAATAAAGGCATTCCAATTTATATAATCGCTTTCCTGGTATTGTTTGACGGAATAATTTTTCACTATTTGATTTTAGACTTCGTGAAATTAAGCATTTTTTATTTATGTTCTAAAGTAGGCAAATACCATTTAAATTTAACGGCCATCAATCGAACCGAAATGATAACTAGAGAGGTTGTTAAATATAAAACATCCTTTTCAAAATTAAATTCTCGAAGGATAAAGAAAACAATTCCACCCAAAATACAAATTGTTGCATAAATTTCTCTTCTAAAAATAACGGGTATTTCAGTACACAAAATATCTCGAATAACGCCTCCAAAACAAGCTGTCATTGTCCCTAAAGCCACACAAATAAATGGATGAAGTCCAATGTTTATTCCTTTTTCAAGACCTATTAAAGTAAAAACGCCCAACCCAATGGTGTCAAATAAAAACAAAGACGTTCGCAATCTGTCGAATTTTTTTCTAAAAATAATGGCTAGTATAAATCCGATAATTATAACATAAACATATTTTAAATCCAGCATCCATCCCACCGGCGTCCTGCCAATCATAATGTCTCGCAAGGTTCCACCGCCCACAGCAGTTACAAATGCAATAATAAATACACCAAAAGGATCCATTTTTTTATTCATTGCCGTCAAAGCGCCAGACATGGCAAAAGCCATCGTACCGATGATGTCTAATAAATGGAACATGCTGTTTTTTTGGATTTAAAAATGGATAAAAAAAATGCTATCAATTGCATATGATTTAGGCAAAATTAAAGAAAATACTCGTGTAACCAACTCCTATTGACTACATTTAATCAACGTACATTACAACAGATAAATATTCGAATCCAAATATAGAAAACTGAATTTTCTCTATGTATCTTTGTTTCCTATAAATTAAATAGTTGTACCTCTTGAAACAAATCACTTCGATACAAAATCCATACATAAAATCTTTAGTGCAATTGCAGGAAAAAGCAAAAGCACGTAAACAATCCGGAACCTTTTTAATTGAGGGAAAACGCGAAATTTCTATAGCCATCAAAGGCGGTTACGAAATAGAAACGCTCTTATTTTTACCTGAAATTTGTTCGGAAAACGAAGCGCGTCAATTATATAAAAATGCCGAGCTGATAGAAATCAATAAAGAAGTCTATCAAAAACTCGCTTACAGAGATACCACTGAAGGTATTTTGGCTGTAGCCAAAACCAAATCGATGCAATTATCTGATTTGAAATTATCTGAAAACCCATTGATTCTTATTGCCGAAGCACCAGAAAAACCCGGAAATATAGGAGCTTTGCTTCGTACTGCCGATGCTGCTAATCTTGATGCGGTAATTATTGCCAATCCTAAAAGCGATTTATACAATCCAAATATTGTGCGTTCCAGTGTGGGCTGTTTGTTTACCAACCAAATTGCCACTGGAACTACCTCTGAAATTATTGCCTTTTTGAAAGAACGAAAAATCAATTTTTATTGTGCTACTTTACAAAACTCCACTTCGTATCACACACAGGATTACACTGCGCCAACCGCTTTAGTTGTTGGAACGGAAGCCACTGGATTAACAGAAGAATGGAGAAAAGAAGCAACCCAAAATATTATTATTCCAATGCAGGGCGAGATTGATTCAATGAATGTTTCGGTAGCAGCTGCCATCTTGATTTTTGAAGCCAAAAGACAGAGAGGGTTTTAGATTTTTGATTAAAAATTAAAAAAAAAATCTAGTTTCTTTCCTTTAAAATTCAAATATACATTTGCATATCTCCCAACTTATTCTTATTTTTAGGAAATGAACAATGCCGTTATGACAGAAATAGATTTAGAAAAAGAAAACAAGGCAATTGCCCAAGAATATAAAGAATTGCTTCGCATAAGTTACCAAACTTTAACACCTGAAGATAAAAAACTCATCCGAAAAGCATTTGACGTTTCCGTAGAAGCTCATAAAGAGCAACGCAGAAAATCAGGTGAAGCCTATATCTTCCACCCTATTGCTGTGGCAAAAATTGTTGCTTCCGAGATAGGTCTGGGAGCTACATCCATCGCTGCTGCATTATTGCATGATGTTGTAGAAGACACGCCTACTACCATACAAGATATAGAACGTTTATTTAATCCTAAAGTGGCTCAAATCGTTGAAGGATTAACAAAAATATCTATGGTTCAAAAGGATTTGAACGCCTCGTTACAAGCCGAAAATTTTAGAAAAATGATTCTTACACTAAATGATGACGTTCGCGTAATTCTGATTAAACTAGCCGATCGTTTGCACAATATGCAGACTATGGGATCAATGCAGGAGGACAAACAAACCAAAATTGCATCGGAAACCCTTTATATTTATGCACCTTTGGCACATAGACTCGGCTTGTATAACATAAAGACCAAACTGGAAGACTTAGGACTAAAATACACGGAACCTGCTATTTATAAAGAAATTGTAAGTAAAATAAAAGAAACCAAAGAAGAGCAAGATGCTTATATTGAAGATATTTCTAATGTCCTGAAAGCCTCTTTAGATGCCGAAGGAGTTGAATATATTATAAAAGGACGTCCAAAATCTATCTATTCTATTCGCAGAAAAATGCAGGCGCAAAACGTGAGTTTTGATGAAGTGTATGATAAATTTGCGTTGCGTATTGTATACAAAGCGAATCCACATGAAGAAAAATTCGTTGCTTGGAAAATATATTCTATTGTTACGGATCATTACAGACCTAGTCCAAGCCGGTTACGCGATTGGATTTCATCACCAAAATCTACCGGTTACGAGGCCTTGCACATTACAGTAATGGGGCCAAAAGGGCGATGGGTTGAAGTACAAGTTCGAAGCGAACGTATGGATGAAATTGCCGAAAAAGGATATGCCGCACATTATAAATATAAGAACGGTGCTACCGAAGAAAGTGGTTTGGATGTATGGTTAAATTTACTAAAAGAAGCTTTAGAAAATTCCGAAACAAATGCAGTAGATTTTGTAGAAGATTTCAAAATGAATTTATATTCTAAAGAAATCTTTGTATTTACTCCAAAAGGAGAAATAAAATCATTGCCTAAAGGAGCCACTTCACTTGATTTTGCGTTCAGTATTCACTCCGAAATAGGAATTCGAACCAGAGGAACGCGTGTCAATGGAAAATTAGTTCCTTTGAATTTCGAATTGAAAAGTGGGGATCAAATAGAAGTTATTACTTCACAACATCAAAAACCAACCATTAACTGGCTGGATTATGTGACTACTTCGAGAGCCAAAACAAAGATAAAAAACGTTCTAAACGAGAATACCAAGAAAATTGGCGAAGAAGGAAAAGAACTGTTGACCCGAAAATTAAAGCATTTGAAAATCACGTTAAGCGAGCAAGTGATTAATGAATTAGTCAATTTTTTTAAACTAAAAACAAGTCTGGATTTATTCTATAGAGTAGGAATCGGGGCTATTGAAAACCAACAGCTCAAGGATTACGCTGCGCAAAAGAGCAATACTTTCATTAATTTTTTCAAAAATAAAATGAAACGCTCTCCAAGCAGCACTTCAGATGAGGATATTCACAAACCAGTAATAAGCAGTAATTATGACATGCTCGTTTTTGGCAAAGAACACGATAAATTGGATTACAAATTATCGCCTTGCTGCAACCCCATATCAGGTGATGATGTATTTGGGTTTGTAACCATCAACGAAGGAATAAAAGTGCACAAAAAAGATTGCCCAAACGCCATTGGCATGCAATCTAACTATGCATATCGTATCATGTCAGCCAAATGGATTGACTCTTCACAAGAAGAATTCAAAGCCATTATTAACGTTACAGGAATGGATGTTTTAGGACTTACAAACCAATTAACAAAGGTGATTTCAAACAACATGCATGTTAATATTCAGAGTATTTCTTTGAGTACTGATGCAGGAATTTTTCATGGTCAAGTTGCAGTAATTGTTCAAAACAATACCATTTTGAAAAAAATGATAAACAACATCAAAAAAATTGACGGAATCGATAAAGTAACAAGGGTTTATAAAACATAGAAAAAAAATCCGGTTTTTAGTTTCAAATCTCCATTTGCTCCACTTGAAATTAAAAAACTTGAAACTAAACAAACCTTAAACTTTATACTTTAAACTAAAAAATTTATCTTTGCCCGCATATGACACTCATTTCCACAGATAACACCAAAAACCAAGAAATTGTAAAAAATGTTTTTACAATGTATCTTGAAAAAAAAGGACATCGCAAGACTCCTGAACGTTATGCTATCCTTCAGGAAATTTACGATAGCGAAGAACATTTTGATGTAGAGAACCTTTATATCAAAATGAAAAATAAAAACTATCGTGTGAGTAGAGCAACTCTTTACAACACGATCGAATTACTATTAGATTGTGCTTTAGTGCGTAAACACCAATTTGGACAAAATCAGGCTCATTATGAAAAATCATATTTTGACAAACAGCACGATCATATTATAATGACTGATACTGGCGAAGTAATTGAGTTTTGTGATCCAAGAATTCAAAGTATCAAAAAAACAATCGAAGAAATATTTGATATAGAGATAACCAATCACTCATTGTATCTCTATGGAACCAAAAGACAAAAGAACAACTTGGACGAACAAAATCGTTCATAAACATAAAAACTAACTACAAATAACAGATAGAATGACCGTAGATTTATTACTAGGATTACAATGGGGAGATGAAGGAAAAGGAAAAATTGTTGATGTTCTAACTTCAAATTATGACATTATCGCTCGTTTTCAAGGAGGTCCAAATGCAGGACATACTTTGGAATTTGACGGAATAAAACATGTTCTTAGAACTATTCCTTCTGGTATTTTTCATAAAACTGCTGTAAACATCATTGGAAATGGAGTAGTAATTGATCCTGTGGTTTTTCAAAAAGAAATTGAAGGTCTTGAAAAATTTAATTTAGACATCAAAAGCAAATTAATCATTTCAAGAAAAGCACATTTAATTTTGCCTACTCACCGTTTATTAGATGCGGCTTCTGAGGCTTCTAAAGGTAAAGCAAAAATTGGCTCTACGTTAAAAGGCATTGGTCCAACATATATGGACAAAACCGGAAGAAATGGTATTCGTGTAGGTGATATTGAACTTGAAGATTTTGCAGATCGTTACAGAGCATTAGCTGACAAGCATGAAGAAATGATCAAATTTTATGATGTATCAATTCAATACAATTTAGCTGAAATGGAAACTGAATTCTTTGAAGCAATCGAAGAATTAAAAAAATTAGATTTCATTGATAGCGAAGAGTATTTACACCAAGCCCAAAAAGCAGGTAAATCAATATTATGTGAAGGTGCTCAAGGTTCATTATTGGATGTTGATTTTGGAACATATCCATTTGTAACTTCATCAAATACTACTGCTGCTGGTGCTTGTACCGGTTTAGGGATTGCTCCAAATAAAATCAAGGAAGTATACGGAATTTTCAAAGCTTACGTAACACGCGTAGGAAGTGGCCCGTTCCCTACTGAACTTTTTGACGAAGATGGTGCAACTATGGCACGTGTAGGAAATGAATTTGGATCCGTAACCGGAAGACAAAGACGTTGTGGCTGGTTAGACTTAGTAGCGCTTAAATATGCTGTTCAGGTTAATGGTGTAACACAATTAATGATGATGAAAGGCGATGTACTTTCAGGTTTTGAAACCTTAAAAGTATGTACGGAATACAATTATAAAGGAGAGAAAATTTCTCATTTCCCTTATAACATCGAACCAGAAAATGTAACTCCAGTATATCAGGATTTCAAAGGTTGGAAACAAGATTTGACTGGCATGACTACCTACGATGAATTACCGACAGAGTTAAAAGAATACATTGCATTTATTGAAAAAGAAGTAGAAGTTCCTATCAAAATAGTTTCTGTAGGTCCTGACAGAAAGCAAACCATATTAAAATAAGTTTACTAAACGTCCCGATAAATCGGGACGTTTTTTTTAGTTAAAAAACCAATCCAAGCGAATGAAAAATCCAACTATTAAAATCCAAAAAACCGAATTGCTATCTGACAATTGGTATATTTTAAACAAAGTAACTTTTGACTATCAAAAAAAAGACGACTCTTGGATTACCCAAAAAAGAGAAGTCTACGATAGAGGAAACGGCGCCGCCATTTTACTTTATAACACTGAACAAAAAACAGTTATTCTAACGAGACAATTTCGTTTACCAACGTATCTAAACGGAAACGAAACCGGAATGATGATAGAAGTTTGTGCTGGACTTTTAGATGCTGATAATCCGGAGCAGTGCATCATAAGAGAAACTGAAGAAGAAACAGGATATCGTATTTCTAAGGTCAAAAAGGTGATGGAAACGTATATGTCGCCTGGTGCCGTAACTGAAATTTTGTATTTATTTGTTGGTGAATACGATGAATCTATGAAAGTAAGCGACGGTGGCGGAGTAGCACATGAAGAAGAAAATATAGATGTAATGGAAATGTCTTTTGACGAAGCTTATGCTATGATTGAATCTGGCAAAATGCAAGACGCAAAGACGATTATGTTGTTACAATATGCTAAAATAAATAGTCTTATTTAATGAATAACACTACTAAAGGAGTTTTATTTGCCCTGGTAGCTACCTTTCTTTGGTCCGTAAATATGGTAATTGCAAGTGGGATAAAAGGGCACATTCCTCCTATTGGACTGGCTTTTTGGCGCTGGACAGTTGCTTGTATTGTTCTGGCTCCATTAGCTATAAAAAGTACTCTTGAAAATTTAAAAATCGTAAAAAAACACATTCGGTATCTTACGCTTACCGCTGTATTAGGCATTACTATTTTTAACACGCTGATATACTTTGCAGGAAAAACAACAAGTGCTGTAAACTTATCGTTAATTGCCATTTCGATTCCCTTGTTTATTGTTGTCCTTTCCAGAATTATTTTTAAAGAGAAAGTTTCCAATTTAAAAATAGTGGGAATTGTAACCATAATCACAGGAGTTTTAGTGCTTATTTCCAAAGGTTCCTTACAAGCATTACTCCATATCAAATTCACGATTGGGGATTTATTAATGCTAATGGCTTGCTTCTTTTTTGCTTACTACACTATTTTAGTGCGTAAAAAACCAAGTGAATTAAGTCCAAAGGTATTCTTGTTCAGTGTTTTCGTAATTGGTACAATTTTACTGTTTCCTTTTTATCTATATGAACACGTTTATTGCAAAAAAGTGATTTTTGATACTAAAACAGTTTTGGTAACCACATATGTAGGCATCTGCGCTTCCTTAATTTCATTTTATTTATGGAACGAAGCCATTCGACTAATTGGAACCTCAAAAACAGCCTTAATTTATTATTTGATTCCGGTATTCAGTGGGTTCCTGGCGTATTTTTTTCTTAATCAAGCCATTTTACCAACCCAAATCATAAGTATGGGAATCATCATTTCGGGGTTATTAATCACTAATAAGAAGTAACTATTCATTTTTTTTAATTAAATCAGTTGGAAATTCCAACAAAGAGATGAAGAGATAAAGAGAAAATTTAAAGAAATAATAAAATATAATTAGGAAACCAAAAGCCCTATCGCTAATCGTCCCGAAATTTCGAGAGCAATCCTTTTGTTTTTTTCTTTAAAAACTAAATCACTATGGATTGAAAGTCCATAAATGTGGTTGGCAGACTTAAAGTCTGCACGGTTGCAAAACTTATTTTTTACCGCAAATTACACAAATTAGCACGAGTTAATTTGTAAAATTCGCGAAATTCGTGGTAAAATTTTTAGAACCTAAAAGGGAAATACACTAAAAGTGCATAGTTTTCAACTAAATTAGAAACCAATAAAAGATCACAGCTAAGCAGGAGAAAGCTCCTGAAAAGAAGTGCTATTTTTTCTTTAAATTAGGTAAAAAGAACGCTATAATCCCTATCAAAGGCAAGTAAGCACAAAGATAATACACATACGTTATGCTGGTGTGATCTGCAAGATTCCCTAATAAAGCAGAACCTAAACCACCCATTCCAAAGGCAAAACCATAGAAAAGACCGGAAACCATTCCGAGTTTTTTAGGCAATAATTCTTGCGCATAAACTAAGATTGCCGGAAATGCAGACGAGATTATGATTCCTATTACAACTGACAAAACGCCTGTCCAAAACAAATCGACATACGGCAACAATAAAGTAAAAGGTGCGGCTCCCAAAACTGAAAACCAAATTACATATTTTCTTCCGAATTTATCGCCTAACGGTCCGCCAATTAAGGTTCCTATGGCGCAAGAGGCCAAAAATAAAACCAAATGAAATTGCGCTTCCTGAACCGATAATCCAAATTTTTCGATTAAATAAAATGTAAAATAACTGGACATGCTGGCCATGTAAAAGAATTTTGAAAAGATCAAAACCAGTAAAATTCCCACTGAGATTACTATCTTTTTTTGAGATAAATTAGGCAAATCGATTACCGCTTTCTTTGCACTTCTTAAACTTAAATGGTTTTGGTACCAAAGTGCAATTCTACTCAAAACTATCAATCCGATAATGGCAACTACCACAAACCAAATGATGTAATATTGTGAATTAGGAACCACAATTAAGGCCACTAATAAGGGTCCGATTGCTGTTCCGGCATTGCCTCCCAACTGGAAAATGGATTGTGCCAAACCACGCTTTCCACCAGATGCCAAAAAGGAGATTCGGGAAGCTTCAGGATGGAAAATCGAAGAACCAATACCAACCAAAACTACCGAAATTATAATCATTAAAAAACTGGAAGCATACGATAAACATACAATTCCAGATAAGGTAAACAGCATTCCGAAAATTTGAGAAAAAGGCTTTGGTCTTTTGTCCGTATACAAACCAACCAAAGGCTGTAATATAGAAGCCGCCAACTGATATGCCAAGGTGATTAACCCGATTTGTGTGAAGGTTAAATTGAAATTTTCTTTTAAAATAGGATACGCTGCCGGAATTACGGCTTGTAATAAATCATTCAGTAAATGGGCGAATGCAATGGAAAATAATATCGAATAAACGGTTTGCTGAGCAATAGGAGTTGTATCTATTTTTGATACAGTATCAGGAGATGCATTCATATTTTTAAAAAACTATATAACTAATTATTGATCCATATTCGATTAAAAAAAATTAAACAAACTGAACCACAAAATACCAAAATAACAAGGTAATAAAAGACAATGGGATTCCAAAACCAATCATCATGCTGCTTAAACGAGGTTTTAAACCGTGAGTAGAAGCTAAAATACAAGCGGTAATCATAGGCGCCATCGCTGACTCCAATATGGCTACTTGAATAATTTTAGAATGCTGTTGTAAAATTACGACATACAACACATAAATGAGAGCCGGAGTCAGTATTAATTTATACAGAAGTCCCAATCCTAAAAACTTCCAATGTTGACTTCTACGGTCAAAACGCAGTTGCAAACCAACAGAAAGTAAAGCTAAAGGTGTTACTCCACTTCCTAATTTTTGAAATAACAGCTGTACATAATCCTGGAAATCGACATTAAAAACATTCATCAAGCAGGCTATCAAAAAAGTTATAAATGGAGGGAAAAGAAGAATCTTTTTGGCGATTTGAAAACCACTTGGGTTGCCACTGGAATATAACGTTGCAACCAGAATTCCTAATGTAGAAAGCACCACAAAAGAACCGGGTTGATCGACAAGAATAGCCGTTTTCAAACCTTCTTCTCCGTATAGTGCTTCAATTATTGGGTAACCTAAAAAGGAAGTATTGCCTAAACCTGCTGTTAAAATTAAGCAACCAATGAGTTTTTTAGACCAGCCAAATTTGCTGCCTAAAAAACTAAAAAATAAGTAGGATACAACAAATCCAATCCAAGCAACTCCAATTGGGAATAACAATTCATTACTCCATTTTATTTTTGGAATATAATATAATGCCAGCGCTGGAAGGCAAATATAAATAACAATCTTGTTTAACAGCTTGTAAATAGTTATAGGAAAACCTTTTATATTTTGGAAAACAATTCCTAGGAATAAAAAAACAAAGATTAGGATGAAGTTGGTCATAATACAGCAAAGATATTGACTAATGATAAATAAAATGAATTCAAAAAAATAAAATTTGTAAAATAACCTCCACAAAAGAGAAACCATCATTATGCAATGACATTTTAATAGAATGACCGTCTATTCAAGATAGTTTTTGTTATTTTTACTATTCTAAAAAATAGTTTTGTCAAATAAGAAATACCATCCAAGTGCCTTAAACGAAAAACCCGGAATTTCTGCTCCAGAAATTATCAGCACCGTTGCTGTTGGGCATATTCAACAATTTAGAAAAATACAACCTTCGGCAAAAGAACTCGTTGATGGGATTTTAGACGAAAATATTACCGCACTGAGCCGTGCAATTACTTTGGTCGAAAGCACGAATGTCAATCATTTGGCGAAAGCCAATGAAGTAATAAATGCCTGTTTGTCTTATGCCAATAAATCCGTGAGAATAGGAATTACAGGCGTTCCGGGCGTTGGAAAAAGCACCTTTATTGAAGCATTTGGAAAATACCTAACTGGTTTAGGAAAAAAAGTAGCGGTGCTTGCAGTTGATCCCAGTAGTACGCTTTCGCATGGAAGTATTTTGGGTGACAAAACCCGAATGGAAGAATTGGTGAAAGATAAGAATGCTTTTATACGACCTTCAGCTTCAGGAGAAACATTAGGAGGTGTAGCTCGTAAAACCCGCGAAACCATTACGCTTTGTGAGGCTGCAGGTTTTGATACCATCATCATAGAAACCGTTGGCGTAGGCCAAAGTGAAACTGCCGTTCACAGCATGGTTGATTTTTTTCTTTTATTGAAAATTTCTGGTGCGGGCGATGAATTACAAGGTATCAAACGTGGCATCATGGAAATGGCGGATGCAATTGTCATTAACAAAGCCGATGGTGATAATATCAAAAGAGCTAATCTTGCTAAACTGGAATTCAATAGAGCATTGCATCTTTTCCCTGCTAAAAAATCAGGTTGGACTCCTACAACTGCTGCCTGTAGCGCTATTACCCATGAAGGAATATCTAATGTTTGGGAAACCGTTCAAAAATTCCTGGAACTGACTAAAGGCAATAATTACTTCTTTGAAAAACGAAAAGAACAAAATCAATATTGGATGCTGGAGACCATTAACGAGCAATTGAAAACCAATTTTTACAGCAATCCGGAAATTCAAAAATCATTGGATACAACTAAAAAAGCGGTGCAAAATGATGAAATTTCACCCTTCGCAGCCGCTCAAAAATTATTAGAAAAGTATTTTAAAAAAGACTAATCTATTCTGTTCTTCTTTTCCCTTCTAAATAAATTTGGTATCCATACTTTAACATTAAAACACCAAGAGCAATCTTACCAAATTTACCAATAATATATCCTATAATATGTCCAGAATTATAGGCTTCACTTGCGTTTATATTTGATTTAATTTCAAACGGAAAAAAGTTAAAAACCCCTTTAATTATGAGTATTGTCCCAAAAATAAACATGAAATACATAAATAAATTTTTCATTTGAATATGAATTAAGTAAAAAAAAAGTTAACTACTCCTCGTAAAGTTTAATTTCTCTATCATAAAACTCATTGGCAAGAACTATTAATCCTTCCATTTCTGCATTTAATTCTGCTTCGTCAAGATCCTCCGCTTCTTCCATAAACTCTACCTCATCATCTTTCAGATTGATTATAAATCTAGGGTAATCAAGGTGTATGATGAAAATATCTTCGGGAAAATCAGTATTATCGCCTAGTAAAAATTTTGGTAATTCCATGAATTTAATATTTAAGTAATTTATTATTTTATTTATTTTCGTTTTGCATCACCAACTTTCTTGTTAATCTCGCAAAGCGAATATACAAAAATAAAGCGGCAGCAGTTAATCCTGCCAAAAGTCCTATCCAGATTCCAACGGCTTTAAGTTCCGTATATTTTCCTAAATAATAGGAAATAGGAAAACCGATAACCCAATACGCCACGAAGGTAATGTACATAGGGATTTTTACATCTTGTAAACCACGTAATGCTCCCAAAACAACTACTTGAATTCCATCTGAGATTTGGAAAATAGCTGCAATCAATAGTAATTTTGAAGTGATTAGGATTATTTCTTTGTTATCTAGCATCTGAGCTGAATCGGTCATATTCAAGAATAAATGCGGTAAAAAATTATGAAACACGACAAAGATTATCGCAAAAAAAGTTTCAAGTATAATCGCCAATAGAAAAATGGATCGTGCTACAACAATCAACTTTTTATAATCGTTCATTCCTTTAGTATGACTCACTCGAATCATTGCTGTAACACTTAATCCCATAGCAACCATAAAAGTGGAAGATGCTAGAATAAGTGCAATCTGATTGGCAGCCTGACTATTTTTACCCAAAGAACCAGAAAGCCAAATTGCAGCGGTAAACAAAGTTACTTCAAACAACATTTGCATAGCTGAAGGCATACCCAGATTGATAATCTTTTTCAATATTGATTTTTTGATTTCTTTGAAACTGAAATTCTTAAAATATTTTTTCAATGCCGAATTTTTTTTCATCAGATAATGCATAAAAACCACCATCATTATTCTTGACAAGACTGTTCCCAATGCGGCACCCAGAATTCCTAATTTTGGAAAAAACCAAATTCCGTAAATCAGCACATAATTAAAAAAGACATGCACTATGTTAGCCATAAATATGGCGTACATAGAATATTTTGTTTTAGACAATCCATCAGCAAATTGTTTGTAGCCCTGATACATAATCACCGGAATTAAAGAAAACGCTACCCAATCAATGTAAGGAGCAGCCATTTCAGCAACTTCTTTGGGTTGGTGCATAAAATACATAATTTGTTTAGACAACACGGTCAAAATAAATAATGCAACTCCTAAAATCGTACATAAAAGCAATCCGTGATGAAAAGTAGTGCGGATTTTTTGATCATTTTTTTCAGCATCAGCCTCAGCCACTAATGGGGTAATTGCGGTAGAAAAACCTATTCCTAAAGACAAAGCAATAAATATAAAACTATTACCCAATGAAACTGCTGCTAATTCAGTAGAACCCAACTTGCCTACCATAAAATTATCAACTATACCAATTAATGTATGTCCTAGCATTCCCAGAACTACTGGATACGCTAATTTAACATTATAAGAAAACTCTTTGAAATATTGAGATAAATTCACTTTTGCTTTTTTTTGTTGGCAAAGATAATTAGAAGCTTTCAATTGCATCAATACTATTACATATATAACACTTTTTTTAGGGCATAATTTCACCCAACAAGGAATTCTATAACAAAACCATGGAATTCTATAACAAAACAGGCCTATGAGGGCTATACATTTGTAACGTTGTTTTGAAATAAATAAAATCAAGATAACACCAAAAAAATTATTAATAAAAAATATTACAATTATGAAAACGACAGGGAAAATCAAAATGTTATTTGTATTCGCAATAGCAATGATGTTTGCTAACAATTTACAAGCACAAGAAACAACAACTAAAGCTACAAATTACGATCAAGGATTCCGTTTAGGATTTGGTGCAAATGCAGGATATTCAACTAACGACCCTTACAAATTATCCCTTGGTGCAGATGTAAGAGGACAATATGATTTATCAAAAAGATACTCTTTAACTTTAACAACTGGTTACACTAATTTATTTGTAAGCAAAGCTGATGGGTTTACTGACCAAACAGAAGGAAAAGATTTAGGTATTATCCCAGCTAAAGCAGGTTTTAAAGCTTTCGTATGGAATGACCAATTTTACCTAATGGGAGAAGCTGGTGCAGCATTTGCAACAAGTAATGTAGAAAATACCAGAGATAAAACTTCTTTATTGTTATCTCCAAGTATAGGTTATGCAACGAAATACATAGATATTTCTTTGAACTATACTCACTACAATCATTTTGATCGTTTAAACAGTAACGGTTCTCTTGGTAGAGGAGTAGGACAAGTTGGTGTACGTTTAGCTTATGGTTTTAAACTATAAAAAATATTGAATTAGTTAAAAAAATGCGCTGAAATTCAGCGCATTTTTTTTGTTTATTCTTTCTTCAACATTTCTTTATACATTTCAAAATTAGCTTTAACTTTTTCGTCTAATTGCGGTTCTTTAATATCAGTACGTTTTTGCATTTCTTCCCAGATAATTTTAGCAACAATATAACGCGCCATTTCCTTATCATCCGCAGGAATAATATACCAAGGTGCATTTTCGGTAGCGGTTTTATTAATTGCCTCTTCATAATACTGCATGTATTCCTTCCAATGCTCGCGCTCTTTCAAATCTCCGGGCGAAAATTTCCAGTGGTGCTCCACTTCTTCCAATCGGCGCAGTAACCTTTTGCGTTGTTCTTCCTTACTCATGTGAAAGTAAAACTTCAAAACAATTGTTCCGTTTTGCGTGATATGTTTTTCAAAATTATTGATTTGCTCCATCCTATTTTCCCAAAACTGTGGTGTTATATCAGCCACTTTTTCGATTCCCGGCAAATTTTCATGCATAATATATTCCGGATGCACACGAGTAACCAAAACATTCTCATAATGCGTTCTGTTAAAAACAGCAAATTTCCCTTTTTCAGGCAAAGCCAAATAATGTCTCCACAAGTAATCATGCTCTAACTCCGTAGAATTAGGTGTTTTAAAACTATGCACCACAACCCCACGCGGATTAAATTCCTTAAAAACTTCCCGAATCAGACTGTCCTTCCCTGATGTGTCCATGCCTTGCAAACAAATTAAAACGCTGTATCGATTGTGTGCATACATCACATCCTGTAAATCGCTCAATTTCGCCTGGACTTTATCCAGTTTTTCCTCTTTATCATCGGCACTGGCTTCATTAAACAAGTTTGTAGGGATTTTAGACAAATCAATTTTGCCAATCACTTTAAAATCATCGGGATTTATAGACTTCATAAGAAATATTTTATCTTTGTAAACTCAAATATAACAAATAATGAGGATTAATCCTTGATGTCATCCTGAGCGTAGCCGAAGGAAGGAGCATTTTCCAGCTATTCGTTGCAATCTTTTATTATTTTAAAGAAAAATAATAAAAGGATTTCCACTGCTATCTGGGCTAGGCACTCGTTTTCAAAACAAATACAATGGAAAAAATTACACTCGAATTACTATTTCAAATCATCGGCATTGGTTCAGCATCCGGACTCATTTACAAAGACAATTCCCTACTGATTATAGGTGACAACAGCGGTTTCCTTTATGAATATCAAATGGATTCCAAAGATTTAAAACGCCATCCATTACTCGAAAACCCTACAGAAAACACGCTAAAAAAAGACAAAGCTGATTTTGAAGCCATAACCCATTTTGAGGATAGTTTGTATGTTTTTGGATCCGGTTCCACCGAGAAAAGGAACAAAATGATACAAGTCAATTCTATTGATAAAAAGATAATCGCCACAAATGACCTAGCCGATTTGTATGCCGTCATGCAAAATTTCGAAGAAATAAAACCCGAAGATTTCAACCTCGAAGGCGCCATCTATAATGGCAAAAGTTGGTTTTTATTGAATCGTGGCAACGGAAGTTCCAATAAAAATGTTCTTTTCACCATAGAAGGAAAAAATCTGACCAATGATTTCACTATACTTTCTAACGCCTACAAACTCCCTAAAATAAAAGGAGTGCGCAGTAGTTTTACGGATGCTATTTTAGTCGAAAACAGCATTTATTTTTTGGCCACAGCCGAAGATACCGAATCTACATATGATGATGGCGAAGTTTTAGGAAGTCTTATTGGGAGCATCAACCTGAAAACCATGAAAATCGATTTTACCCAAAAAATTAGCAGCACCCATAAATTCGAAGGATTGACTTTGTACACTGATTCAAAAGAAAAAATAGAGTTCCTACTTTGTGAAGATAAAGACACCGAAGTTTTAGAAACGGATATTTACAAATTGACAATCAACTTAATTTAAAATGACGGACTATTTAAAAACAACTAAAAAATCAGTCCTAATTGGTGGGATTTTATTTTTACTACTAGTTCTATTTACCGTAGCAGCATCTTTTCAATTATTAGAGCACACTAATTTTAGTAAACAAATAACATTTTCTATCTCCAGATTAGCTATTTGGTTTTGTCTGTTTTTACTGTATATGTATTCCATTAAGTTCGAAAAACAGCCTTTTCTATTATGGACTGAAGAAAAATATTCGCTAATTTTTTTTTTAAAATCGGTAGTTAAATTAATGCTTTCTCTTTTTTTAACAATGCTTGTTGTCTATTTTATTTTTAAAATAGCTGATTCAAATATTGACAGTAAAAAGATAAATGAAGTTATGAAACTTTTTAAAAACAATATTTTTTTGATCCTCTTTACATCAATAACTGCAGGTGTTACAGAAGAATTAATTTTTAGGGGTTATCTAATTCCCAGATTAGAGATATTACTGAAAAATACTCCTGTAGCAATCCTTACATCAAGTATTCTTTTCGGGCTTATACATTATAGCTACGGAACTCTAATACAAATAATTGGCCCAATTTTTATCGGCTTTTTATTTGCTGTTCATTATAAAAAATATAAAAACATTAAAATTTTAATAATGTGCCATTTCTTATGGGATTTATTAGTTCTACTCAACAAAACATCGCAATTATAGTACTATAAAATTATACTTTTTTTCACACCGTGATTTATTTAAAAAAAAAGTGAATAGTTTAACTTTGCTTGCAACATATAAACTTGATCAAAATGACAGATTTAAAAAATAAAAATGCCCTAATCACCGGCGCAGGAAAAGGAATTGGAAAAGCAATCGCTTTGGCATTAGCAAAAGAGGGTGTAAATATAATTCTGGTTGCCAGAACACAGGAAGAGATAGACAGTGTAGCTGCAAAAGTGCGTTCGTTAAGAGTAAAAGCACTGGCTATAACTGCTGATGTTGCTGATATTAATTCGGTAAACGCTGCCGTTGCCAAAGCATTGGCTGAATTTGGGACTATTGATATTTTAATCAACAATGCCGGAATAGCTGCTTTTGGAAAATTCTTAGAATTAGAACCAGCCGCTTGGGAACGCATCATTCAGGTAAACTTAATGGGAACTTATTATGTAACGCGTGCCGTGTTGCCTAATATGATTGAAAGACAAACAGGTGATATCATCAATATTTCTTCAACAGCAGGATTAAGCGGAAATGCGTTAACTAGTGCTTATAGTGCTTCAAAATTTGCTGTTTTAGGATTAACGGAATCGTTAATGCAGGAAGTTCGCAAGCATAATATTCGTGTAACGGCATTAACGCCAAGCACTGTTGCTACTGACATGGCCAAAGAATTAAACTTGACCGACGGGAATCCTGACAAAGTCATGCAAGCAGAAGACATAGCTGAATTAATTATCGCACAACTAAAACTAAACCGACGCGTTTTCATCAAAAACAGTAGTATTTGGTCAACGAATCCTTAAAAGTAGTCGAAAGTCAAAAGTCTTAAAGTCGAATGGACGATAGGTATAATAAAAACTATTAAGGGATTAAGAAAATTAAGCGTAAAACTTAATGAACTTAATGAACTTAATCCCTTAATGGTTTTTTAATCTTTTGCTTATATGACTTATATGTTTAAAAACTAATTACACCAAAGCCGAAACAAACTCCATTCGTACACTTCCATCTTCATCAATTTTCGTCAAATTAATTTCCTGTAAGGTATTCACTAATGCTGGATTCCAAGGTGTTTTTACTTTAACGTAGTTTTCGGTAAAACCGTGAATATAGCCTTCTTTATTTTCACTTTCGAACAAAACAGTTCTATTGGTTCCCAATTGACTTTCATAAAAAGCACGGCGTTTTTTTACAGACAAACCGCGTAACATCTTACTACGTTTGGCACGAACATTAGCAGCAACAACACCTTCCATTGCAGCAGCTTCCGTATTGTCTCGTTCTGAATATGTGAATACGTGTAAATACGAAATATTCATTTCATTCAAGAAATGGTAGGTTTCTAGAAAATGCTCGTCTGTTTCGCCAGGAAAACCCACAATCACATCCACACCAATACAAGCGTGTGGCATCACTTCCCGGATTTTATTTACACGTTCTGTATATACTTCACGTTGGTAACGACGTTTCATCAACTTTAGAATATCATTGCTTCCAGATTGCAACGGAATATGAAAATGCGGTACAAACGTTCTGCTTTTTGATACAAATTCTATCGTTTCATTTTTCAACAAATTTGGTTCAATAGACGAAATTCGCAATCTTTCGATTCCTTCTACTTTGTCTAATTCTTGAACCAATTCTAAGAACGTGTGTTCGTGTTTTTTATTTCCAAATTCACCCTTACCGTAATCGCCAATATTTACTCCGGTAAGAACAATTTCCTTAATATTTTGTTTCGAGATTTCAGAAGCATTTTTCAATACATTTTCCAGTTCATCACTTCGCGAAATTCCCCTTGCTAACGGAATCGTGCAATAGGTACATTTGTAATCACAGCCATCCTGCACTTTCAAAAAAGCACGTGTTCTGTCACCTATTGAGTAACTTCCAACATAAAAATCAGCTTCGGCAATTTCGCAGGAATGCACTTCACCAAAATCATTTTTGGACAAATCATTGATATAATCTGCCAATTTAAATTTTTCTGTTGCACCAAGAACTAAATCCACTCCATCTACACTCGCTAATTCCTCCGGTTTCAATTGCGCATAACATCCTACTGCCGCTACAAATGCTTTGTCATTCAATTTCATTGCTTTTCGCACGACTTGCTTGAACTGCTTATCTGCATTTTCAGTAACTGAACAGGTATTAATCACATACATATCAGCCACTTCCTCAAAATCTACCCGGTCAAAACCCTCATCTTGCAAGTTACGGGCAATTGTAGAAGTCTCTGAGAAGTTTAGTTTACAACCTAAGGTATAAAAGGCTACTTTTTTTCTGTTTTCCATAAGATAACTCAACTAATGAAATCGTTGTCAAAAAATTGAGTGGGCAAATTTACAAACAAAAAACTTCAAAATGAAATCGTGAATTTACAAAGAAAAAGAACAATTAAAACTACAACAAGTTTCGCAATTGTGACCATTTTCAAATGTTCAAATTGAACTATTATCTAATTTCATTCCTTCCTCCACTTCTAGTTTCCTCAAAAAGGCGTTCAAAAACAGCTACTTTTTTTATCTTTAATAATAACAATCAAACATTTACAACAATTTTATAAATATTTACAAAGACGAAAAGAAATTTTCAAAGAAAACCCAAGAAAAAAAGATGATTTTTTTTGTAACTTTTTTCTGCAATCAATTACTAATCCTAAAACCATTTAAAACTTATTTCTATGAAAAAAACCATTCTACATCTTGTACTATTTATTATCACGGTTAATGTTTCAATTGCTCAGACAAAAACTAATAAAACCGAAACTCCAATTTTGGATCGAGAGTTGTTTTTTGGAAATCCAGAAATTACTGGAGGGCAATTAAGTCCCGACGGAAAATTTATTTCTTTTATGAAGGAATATGAGGGAATAATGAATATTTGGGTCAAAAAAATTGACGAACCGTTTGAAAAGGCTAGACCACTAACTAATAGTAAACGTCCAATGCAAGGCTATTTTTGGTCATTTGATGGCAAATATATATTGTATATTAAAGATGAGAATGGGGATGAAAACATAAATATCTTTGCCGTTGACCCAATGGCAACAACAGAAGTAAATAAAGTTCCAGTCTCCAGAAATCTAACCCCTTTAAAAGGAATTGCGGCAAGAATAAACTTGGTCAGCAAGAAAAATCCCGATTTAATGATGGTATTATTAAATGAAAGAGACAAGGCATGGCACGATTTATACCAACTTAAAATTTCTACGGGGGAACTTACTAAACTATATGAAAACAAGGAAAGAGTTACCGGTTTTACCTTTGATTGGGATGAAAACCTTAGGGCGCTTTCTAAAACTGATGACAAAGGAACAACAGTAACATATAAAAAAGATGGTGATAAACTAACTCCAATTTATGAAACATCAGTAACGGAGCAAGCTTATATAGCCAGCTGGACACCCGATAACAAACAAGCGTATTTCGTTAGCAATAAAGGAGATTTAAATCTCTCCACTTTACTTTTAATGGATATAGAAACTCAAAAAATTACCAAAATAGAAAGTGACCCAAAAAACAAAGTTGATTTTGGTGGGCTTTCTACAAGCGATGTAACCCACAAAATTATATCTACATCTTACACTGATGATAAAACCAACTATTATTGGAAAGATAAAAACTGGGAATCTCGTTACAAGTTTTTGCAATCGAAATTCCCGGGTAGAGAAGTAAGTTTTCAAAGCTCAACAAACGATGAAAAGAAATTTTTGATAACACTTTCTGGAGATAAATATGCCACAGAAGTATATTTTTTTAATATAGAAACAAAAGAATTGCTTTTACAATATGTATCAAGACCAGCTTTAAAAAAGGTAGAACAGTATTTAGCAGCAATGACACCTATAAAATATAAAAGTAGTGATGGTTTAGAAATTTCAGGATATTTAACGCTTCCCGTGGGTTCAAATGGTAAAAATTTACCTGTGATAATGCTAATTCATGGAGGACCAAAAGGACCAAGAGATAATTGGGGTTACAATTCAATCGCTCAATTTTTGGCAAATAGAGGTTATGCGGTTTTGCAACCTAATTTCAGGGCAAGCGGTGGTTACGGAAAAAACTTCCTTAATGCTGGTGATTTGCAATGGGGAAAATTAATGCAAGATGATATTACTTGGGGTGTAAAATATTTAATTGCTCAAGGAATTGCCAATAAAGATAAAGTTGCCATAATGGGCGGTAGTTATGGTGGTTATGCAACTTTGGCAGGACTAGCTTTTACTCCAGACTTGTATGCTTGTGGTGTTGATAATGTTGGTCCAAGTAATCTTTTTACTTTAATAGAATCTATTCCGGCTTATTGGGAAGCTGCAAGAGCTTCATTGTATGGAATGGTTGGTGATCCAAAGACGGAAGAAGGTAAAAAAAGAATGCAAGAAGCGAGTCCGTTGTTTAGTGCAGATAAAATTATAAAACCTTTATTGATCATTCAAGGTGCAAACGATCCAAGAGTTAAAAAAGCCGAAGCGGATCAAATTGTTGTAGCTTTGAGAGAAAAAGGGAAACAAGTTTCATACTTGCTGGCTGATGATGAAGGCCATGGCTTTAGAAAACCTGTTAATAATATGGCAATGTTCGCTGAAACAGAAAAATTCTTGGCGGGAATTCTTGGTGGAAAATACCAACAAAATATGCCAGAAAATATAGCCAAACGTTTAAAAGAAATAACTGTTGATATTGATATGGTAACTTACGAATCTAAAAAGTAATAGTTTTTTTTTAAAATTAATAAGCGAGAGGGAGTTGTTTTTTTTAAACTCCCTCTTATTTTTTTTAACTTGACAAACCTAACAGCATGCGTTAAAAATCAGCTCTTTTAATAATGAGAATTTTTAATTCAAAATAAAACGTCTCACCACCTCAGCCACGCCATGATTATTATTTGACGCTACGATAAAATCTCCTTTATCTCTCAATTCAGGATCTACATTATCGACCCAAACGCCCAATCCAGCATATTCAATCATGGTTAAATCATTTCCTGCATTTCCTACAGCAATAATTTCACTTTGAAGAATATTTAGTCTTTCGGCTAAAAATTTGATACTGGCTCCTTTATCAATTCCATTTTGCGCTACTTCAAGAAAAAATGGCTTTGACATGCTGACGCTAAGATGTGGCATTACCGCTTTCAAGTCTTTTTCTACTCCTTTTAAGTAACCAGGTTCTTCTAACAAAATACATTTCACAGCTGAAGATTGAACTTCTTCTTTAAAACTTACCACTTTATTGTGTTCTAAACCGGTGATGTTCTTTTCAATTTCTATAAATTCAGAATCCGTTTCACTTACAATTTTCCCATTGACATAAGTAATAATGTGTGTCTTACTTTTCAAACTGTAATCATACAATTCATGAATTTGTTGTTGAGTTAACGTCTGCTCAAAAATGATTTTATCTTCCTTTAAATCCGTAATTACGGCTCCGTTATATGATATCATATAGGAATTATCCAATTGTAATTCTTTGGCGTAAGCAATCATTGCTGGCGTTGGTCTTCCAGATGCCAAAACAATATGCACCCCCAATTCTCTTGCCTTGGACAACATCACTTTATTTTCATTTGAAATGGTATGATCATCGTTCAACAAAGTATCATCCATATCCAAAACCAACATTTTATATTTCATTCTATTTCTTTTATTGTGAATGTATTAAATACTCATTCTGAATTCTTCAATAACAGGGTTTACTTTTGCAAACTCGGTTTCCTGAACAAACAATTCAACTGCTAAATCTGAATTTCCAAATCCTCCCAATCGAGCCGATTGTATATTATTTTTCACTACTACATCTACACCAATCGCTTCAATTCTTTCTTGTAACGCTAAAGCTAAAATTTCACTTCCCGAAAATACTTTCATTAATCCCATTTTATTCTTTATTTAATTATTTATTACCGTTTTCCTCATCATTAGCTCCGCAAAGTTTCCAACTTTGAGGATGTGTGAAAGGCCTCCTGACCTTTATATATTTTAATTTAATATATCAGTTACCAAATATAATTATTGGCAATTGAAGACGGTTTTAAAACGTCTATTACTGGGTTGTCGATTTTTGTGATTTCTATAATCCCCTCATCATTCACATAATTAGAAGCACTAGAATAACTATAATGCGAAGCCTTTGAAACTATTCCAGCTCGTATTGGATTCATGTGGATGTAATCTAATTTAGACCACATAAATTTTTCGGAAAATATTTCTTCCGGATGGCTGCCATATTGCCAAAACTGATACTTTTCATTACGTGTATGACTTTTACAAGCAAATTCAAATCGTTTCAACATCCAGTCTGCGCTACTTTCCGGTCCGTTTTCTATTTTATTTAAAATAGTTTTTGCCGTAAATTTTTTAAAATCTCTAATCAAATCAGATAATTTATTTTCTTCTGATTGAATAATCAAATGAATATGATTGGACATAATTACAAATCCATACAAAATCATCCCTTTGTTTTTTATACAAAAATCCAAACTTTCAATAATGCAATCTTGATATTTTTTTCTAGAAAATACATCTACCCAATCTACAACCGTTGCCGTTATAAAATGAGGTTTTGATTGGTCTCGAATAATGTAGCCTTCTTTCATATAATTATTTCAGTCTAAGACTGAATTTCACTTCCTCAAAGTTGAAAACTTTGCGGAGCATAAATATTAATCCTCATCTTCTTCATCCTCATCTTCTTCATCAAAGTCGAATTCATAAGGCTCCTCTAGCATTTTCTCTGCAAGGACTTCAATACGTTCCGTGAAATGTTCCGAGAAAATAATACGTTGGGTTCTCACAATACTATTCGAAATACGCATGATTTTTGTTTCATGACGCAATTTCAATATTGGATCAGCATCGTCAAGAATAAACATTTTCAATCGGTTTACGTTAAATCCAGCCGTAGTAAACATTTCGCTCAACTTATTTGGAGTCCCAATTAACACATCAATTCCGCTGGAGATATAATTTTTATCGTATTCCATGTCGCCTTTATCATGAACACCATAGACTTCTAAATTAGAATTCTTGCCGTATTTTTCAAAAAGTGATTCCATTTCCAATACTTTGGCTTTGTCTTCCACAATAATCAAAGCCCTAGGTGACTCTTCATTTGCGCCTGACAATCTCTGAATTACATTCAGCACAATTGTTGTAGATTTTCCGCTTCCATTTGGCGCAATAATAATACAATCCGAACCACTTTTCAGTGTCGAAAATGTTTCTTTTTGCATCGCATTGGCCTCGGTCAAACCGTTTTCAATTAAGGCTTGTTGTAACTCTTCGTTTATTTTTTTTAGTTTCATTTCTTATGATTGAAAGATTAAAAAATTAAAAAATTAAAAGATTAAACCAGTGCCAAATCTTTAAATAGTTAAATTTTAAAATCATTAAATTAATTTTATTTCGATGCAAACAACTTCACATCATTCTCTGAAATTTCGCTTCCGCCAAGGATAATCAGGCGCTCCACTACATTTCGTAATTCACGGATGTTTCCTGTCCAATCGTATTCTTTCAACAAATTAATCGCTGCTGAAGAGAATTTTTTGACTGCATTCCCTTGCTCCGTAGCAATCTTATCCGCAAAATGAGAAATCAACATCGGGATATCATCTCGTCTATCATTCAAAGCCGGAACTTTTATCAAAATCACTGCCAAACGATGGTATAAATCCTCACGGAAACGCCCTTCGGCAATTTCGACTTTCAAATCTTTATTGGTAGCTGCGACCACACGAACATCGACTTTGATGTCTTTGTCCGCTCCCACTCTGGTAATCATACTTTCCTGTAAAGCACGTAATACTTTGGCTTGTGCCGAAAGACTCATATCACCAATTTCATCTAGAAAAATTGTTCCTTTATCTGCCGCTTCAAATTTTCCTGCGCGATCTTTGACAGCCGATGTAAACGCTCCTTTTACGTGACCGAATAATTCACTTTCAATCAATTCTGATGGAATGGCAGCACAGTTTACTTCGATTAAAGGGAAATTAGCGCGCTCACTCTTCTCGTGTAATTGATGAGCAACCAATTCTTTTCCGGTTCCGTTGGGTCCCGTAATTAAAACTCTCGCTTCGGTTTGTGCAACTTTCTCAATCATCACTTTGATGTGATTGATGGCTTCACTTTCGCCAATCATTTCGTAGTTTTTACTGACTTTTTTCTTTAGAATTTTATTCTCTACTACGAGCTGTTTTTTGTCCAAAGCATTTCGAACCGTATTTAACAATCGGTTTAAATCGGGTGGTTTTGAAATGTAATCAAACGCTCCCAAACGCATTGTATTAATTGCCGTTTCCATATCGCCATGACCGGAAATCATCACCATAGGAATTTCGGGCTTGATTTTTTTGACTGCTTCTAATACCTCAACACCATCCATTTTTGGCATTTTGATGTCGCACAAAACCAAATCGTAATCGGTGTTCTTTATTTTTTCAAGACCTGCAACACCATCTTCGGCTTCTTCAACCTGATAGGTGTCATTTTCTTCAGAAAGTATTTTTGTGAGTACTCTTCGAATTGCAGCCTCGTCTTCAATGATTAGTATTTTACTCATTTTTGATAATTTGTTTAATCATTAATTCGGCTATTTGTTTAATCGATTAAACGAATAACCGAATTAATCTAAATTTAATATTTCAACCAGCGGTACATCTCACTCCACGTTGGTTTTTTGCCATACATAAGTATTCCTATTCGGTATATTTTTGCAGCAAACCAAACGACACAAAAGAAACTTCCGAACAATAATGTTACAGATATGGCGATTTGCCACAAAGGTACGCCAAACGGAATTCGCATCAACATTACTATTGGTGAGGTAAGCGGAATCATTGAAAAAACAACTGCAACTGTGCCATGTGGATCATTGATAACTGTAAAAAAACCAACGTAAACGCTCAACATTAACGGCATAATGATTGGCAACAAAAATTGCTGCGAATCCGTTTGATTATCTACTGCGGCACCAATTGCCGCGTAAAAGGAACTATACAGAAAATAACCGCCTATGAAATAAATCACAAATCCAATCAAGATACTTGCAATGGGTAAATTCCATAATTCCTTAATATACATTTGCGCAGTTCCAGTCATTTCTTGCTGTGCAGTTTGCATCATTTCTGGTGAAACGCTGGCTGTTGGACCCACATTTACTCCTAAAAATGCCGAAGCTGCAAAAAGTAAAGACATTCCAATTATTGCCCAAATTAGGAATTGCAACAATCCTGCTAGTGAAGTTCCTATGATTTTTCCCATCATCAATTGAAATGGTTTAACTGAGGAAATTATAATTTCTACTATTCGGCTGGTTTTTTCTTCGATGACACTTCGCATCACCATGTTTCCATATATGATTATGAACATCATAATAAGATATCCAAATGCGCCACCAATCCCGATTTTGATTTCGTTAAGTCCTTTGACACTTTCTTCACCAGAGGCTTTTGTCAGGCTGATATTCACTTTTGACTGGGCATTTTTAATTGCCCGCGTATCTAAATGAGCTTTTTCTAAATTGTTTTTGGTCAGTTTACTTGCAATTATATCCTGAACATTTTCAATGAATGAAATACTAGGACTACTGTTTGAAATAAACTGGATTTTACTTTCGAAATCCTTAGTATTGTTCGCCTTTGGGATATACAACAATCCTTCATAGCTTTCATTTGTGATACTGTCTTTCAGGAATTTTAAATCTATCAAAGACAAATCAAGGTATTTGTATTCCTCATTTTTATTGTTCTGGGATGTAAATTCTTTTACAAACATACCTGATTCGTCATGAATAGCGATTCGTTTGGTATCTGCTTTCATGGAACTTAAATACGCCACAAAAACGGCAATTCCCACAAATAGTAACGGACTTAAAAAAGTCATAACAATAAAGGATTTATTCCGCACCTTGGCAATAAACTCTCTTTTTATAATTAATGATACTATAGACATTTTAGATTGTTAGATTGTTAGACATTTTAGACTGTTAGAATTATAAACCTTTAGATTTTCTAAAAATCTAAGAAGTCTGAAAAGTCTATTGTGTTACTGTTTGAATAAAAATATCATTTACACTTGGAATTTTTTCTACAAAATGTGTTACTTGTCCGCATTGGGTCAAGATATTCAATAACTCATTTGGCGTGGCATTCCCTAATTGAATTTCCAGTTTTAATTCGTTGTTCAATGATTTAAAATTAGCCGGACCAACGGTGAATTTCTGTGTAATAGCATACATCAATCCTTCTACATTCTCCGATAAAATGCCCACTTCAAAACTATTGGCTTTAAATTGTCTTTTGACATCGTCAAGTTTTCCTTCGATTAATTTATTGGATTTGTGGATTAAAGCAATATGATCACACAATTCTTCTACGCTTTCCATACGGTGTGTAGAGAAAATTATCGTCGCTCCTTGATCTCGCAAAGCCAGAATTTCATCTTTGATAATATTGGCATTTACAGGATCAAAACCAGAAAAAGGTTCGTCAAAAATCAACAGTTTTGGTTTGTGCAAAACGCAAACCACAAACTGAATTTTCTGCGCCATTCCTTTAGAAAGCTCTTGGATTTTCTTATTCCACCAACCTTGAATTTCTAATCTTTCAAACCAATACTCCAATTGTTTTTTGGCTTCAGCCTTAGAAAGTCCTTTCATTTGGGCCAAATACAAGCATTGTTCTCCCACTTTCATCGTGTTGTACAATCCTCTTTCTTCGGGTAAATACCCTATATATTGAACATGTTTGGGTTGCAGTTTTTCACCATCCAAAATAATTTCACCGCTATCAGGCAATGTAATTTGGTTTATAATTCGGATAAGTGATGTTTTTCCGGCTCCATTTGGACCTAAAAGGCCGTAAATACTTCCTTTTGGGACAGTTAATGAAACCTCGTTAAGCGCCACATAATCACCGTATTGCTTGACAACTTTATTCACTTCAAGAATGTTATTCATGCTCATTTTTTAATTGGTGTAAAAGTAAATAATTAGTACCGAAATACTTAGAATAGTTACATAAAAAACCCATCCTTATTTTAACAAGGATGGGGAAATGTATTTTTAAAATTAGACGTGTTAAACCGAGTCTGATTTTTTATTATGAAAACATGTCTTTTACTTTCTCAAAAAATGATTTGTCTGATTTCTCCGGATTTGGAATAAAATTCTCATCCGTAAGATTTTTTTCAAAAAACTGTTTTTGTTCTTTGTTCAGTGTTTTTGGAGTCCAAACATTTACATGAACCAATAGATCTCCGTTTCCGTAGCCATTGATACTTGGAATTCCTTTTCCTTTTAATCTCAGAATTTTACCGGATTGAATTCCTTCTTCCAGTTTGATTCTTACTTTTCCATTTATAGCTTCGATATCTTTGGAAATCCCTAGAACCGCTTCAGCAAAACTGATGTATAAATCGTAATGTAAATTCTCTCCTTCACGTTTCAAGAACTCATGCTCCAATTCTTCAATTGCAACAATCAAATCTCCTGGAATACTGTTTCCTGGAGCATCGTTTCCTTTATTAGAAACTTTCAATTGCATTCCGTCCACAACACCCGCAGGTATTTTTATTGAAACCGTTTCATCCTCAAGAATCATTCCTTGTGAATCCGCTTCGGATGGTTTTCTATCTAAAATTTGACCTGAACCACTACATGTTGGACACGTAGAAGCTGATTGCATTCTGCCCAAAATGGTATTCGTAACGCGCATTACTTGCCCTTGACCATTACAGGTAGAACATGTTTTGTAGGTCACTCCAGGTGCTTGAACTTTGCGTTTTACTTTTACTTTTTTCTCAACACCATTGGCAATTTCTTCCAATGTCAATTTTACTTTGATACGAAGGTTGCTTCCTTTAGCACGACGAACGCCTCCGCCTCCACCGCCTCCAAAACCACCAAAACCGCCTCCGAAAATATCACCAAACTGACTGAATATGTCATCCATATTCATTCCGCCGTGACCACCTCCGCCAAAACCGCCTGAACCATCAAAAGCTTGATGCCCATGTTGATCGTATTTTGCTTTTTTCTGAGGATCGCTTAATACTTCGTAAGCTTCAGCAGCTAATTTAAACTTATCTTCTGCCGATTTGTCTCCAGGATTTTTGTCAGGATGGTACTGTAAAGCGTTTTTTCGGTATGCTTTTTTAATTTCAGCAGCATCAGCATTTTTTGAGATGCCTAATATTTCGTAAAAATCTTTTTTCATTTTTATTTTTATTTTGTTGAGTCGCACTCTAGCGCGCCTCTATGCGTGATGTAAAGACCTAATAAACTGAGTCTCTACTACTGCCCTATTACAACTTTTGGAAAACGAATGATCTTGTCTCCTAATTTGTATCCTTTTTCAAGAACATCAACAATTTTCCCCTTCATCTTTGGCGCTGGAATCTGAGTAATTGCTTCAGCAAAATCAGCATCAAAAGCGTCTCCAGCCTTAACCTCAACTTGCTCTAATCCTTTAGAAACCAAAGTGCTTTTTAATTTCTCATGAATAAGCTCCACACCTTTTGTTAACAATTCGTCATCCGATTTGTTTATTTCAACCAAAGCTCTGTCAAAATCATCTAATACAGGAAGCATTGCAAGCAAAACTTCTTGATTAGCCGTTTTAAACAACTCTATACGCTCTTTAGTAGTTCTACGTTTGTAATTTTCAAATTCTGCAAATAATCGTAAATACTTGTCTTTCTCTTTGGCTAAGTCTTGAGTCAATTGCTCTTCCAGACTTAATTCCTCAATAATGATTTGCTCTCCATTTGCATTATTTTCTAATGTCACATCATCTATTTCTTGATCAATTTCTGTATTTTCAGTAGTCATATTACTTGTATTTTTAAAAATATTCTTAAACTTCATTTTATTCTTTTCTTTGGATTGCAAAAGTACTGCCAATTCTTTTAAAATGTCAAATTGTCATCTTTTTATCAAATTTATAATTCTTTTTAAATTTTATACTGTTCAAAACAATTTTTACACACTCAAATTTTAATATAATTTTAAGACTATCTCGATATAGTTTATATAAATTTGTTTCAATTATTTTCAGTTATTTTTCTGTAAATGAAAAACTAAAGAATCCCTAAAAATTATTAATTCACCATTATTTTATATTAAAAAAAGCTTCGTTTAGTAAACGAAGCTTTTTTTATGCTTACAAAATAAAACTACAATAATGCGTTTTTCAAACCTTCAAAATCCACTGAAGTCTGCTCTCCACTCACTAAATTTTTAAGAGAAAAAGAATTGGTAGCCATTTCTTGTTCTCCTGCGATTACGGCAAAAGGTATCGCTCTTTTATCTGCATGCTGAAACTGCTTTGATACTTTCGCACTATCCGGATACAATTCTACCTTTACACCTGAATTCCTTAATTCTTTTATCGCTTTCATTGCATAAAAAGCTTCTGTATCACCATAATTAATAAACAACGCTTTAGAAGTTGCCGTTACGGTTTCAGGAAACAAATTCAATTCTTCGACAACCAAATAGATTCGATCCAATCCAAAAGAAATCCCCACACCACTCATATTTTTCAATCCGAAAATTCCAGTCAAATCATCGTACCTTCCGCCGCCGCCAATGGATCCCATTGCTACAGATTTTGGCGGAGCCACTTCAAAAATGGCACCTGTATAATAATTCAATCCTCTTGCCAAGGTTACATCCAAGTCTAAAATTGCTGTTACCAATCCTAGTTCCGAAACGTTTTCACAAATAAAACGCAGCTCTTCAACTCCTTTCATTCCTTCATTGGAGTCCGCAAGCAAAACAGAAAGTTGGTTTATTTTCTCTGAAATAGTTCCTGTAAAATTAAATAGCGGCTGTACTTTCAGAATCGCTTTTTCTGAAATTCCTTTCTCCAACATTTCTTTTTTCACGCCGTCCTCTCCTATTTTATCGAGTTTGTCTAACGCAATAGTGAAATCTATTAATTTATCTGATGCGCCAATCACTTCAGCAATTCCAGATAATATTTTTCTATTATTGATTTTGATGGTTACCCCTTCTAAACCTAAAGCAGAAAAAACAGTATCATATAATTGAACCAATTCTACTTCTTGCCACAATGATTTAGAACCTACCACATCAGCATCACATTGAAAAAACTCTCTGAAACGTCCTTTTTGTGGGCGATCTGCTCTCCATACAGGTTGAATTTGGTATCTTTTAAATGGAAATTCAATATCGTTTTGATGTTGTACCACATAACGTGCAAACGGAACGGTTAAGTCATAACGCAAGGCTTTCTCAGAAATACTTGACGTTAATTTAGTACTGTCTTTATTTTCTAAATGTGTCGCATTGGCTTTCGCCAAATAGTCTCCTGAATTCAATATTTTAAAAATCAAACGATCGCCTTCTTCTCCGTATTTCCCCATTAGGGTTTCGGAATTTTCGAACGAAGGAGTTTCTATAGGTTGAAAACCAAATTTCTCGAAATTACTTTTTATAATCTGAATGATATAGTTTCGTTTTGCCACCTCAGTTGGTGAAAAATCTCTGGTTCCTTTTGGAATGCTCGGTTTTGATGCCATTTTTTGATTATTGGATTTTTAGATTTTCAGATTTAGGAATTCTTGAAAAACTCCAAATTCTAATTCTTTGCAAATATCTTATTTTTAAAATAAATCTGTTTACAAATTTCATCATTTTATTGCCCGATGCCAAGCCCAGATTACTTCACTTAATTTCTATTTTTCATAGTAGTTCTGTGAACTTCATTTGAAGTGAAAATAGGGAAGTGAAAAATAATATTGTTTTCTTGCCTGAAAGAGCGATTAAAGGAAGCTCCTTTTAGGTAACTAAAGCAAGTTATTTTCACTGACAGGTTATAGCAAAAAGCTAGACACGAGCGAAGCGAACTGATGAAGTAAATAGCTTCTAAAAAATAAATTAGGAATTTTGAAAAGGAAATTTGTAACAAAAATTGTATTTTCGTGTCAAACTGCTATGATGTTAAAATTATTCAAAGAAAATATTCGAATTGCATTCGGTTCCATCAGAACACAATTGTTGAGAACCGTTCTAACTGTGTTGATTATCGCTATTGGAATCACAGCTTTAGTTAGTATCCTTACTGTTGTTTCTGCTTTAGAAAATACTATTTCCTCTGATTTTGCATCAATGGGAGCCAATACCTTCAACCTAAAACAGTATGAAAACACTGTGAGAAGACAGGGAAGAGATGAACGTGAAATAATTAATCCTATTATTTCGTATCCTGAAGCGGTTGCTTTTAAGAATAAATACAACTATCCTTTTACTGAAACTTCGCTTTCGTTTACCGCTACTTCTGGCGCTGAAGTAAAATTTGAATCTTCAAAAACGGATCCTGAAAATTCAATTGTAGGTGTCGATGAATTTTTCATGAGTAATTCCGGACTGGAAACCAGTTCTGGACGAAATTTTACAGGATTTGATATTGACAACAATGCATATGTGTGTGTTGTAGGTTCTGATTTTGAAAAAGGATTACTAAAAAACGTGAATCCCATTGATAAAATAATTTCAATCAGAGGCGCTAAGTTTAGGGTTATTGGAGTATTAAAAGAGAAAGGATCAACTTTTGGTAACAGTCAGGATTTGCGGGTTTTAATCCCAATACAATTAGCGCGTTCTTTATTTACGGCGCCTAACATCAATTATACGGTAAGTGTTATGGTTAGTAAAAAAGAATTGCTAGACCAAGCAATTGACAATGCTAACAGCATCATGCGCAGGGTTCGTAAATTAAGTCCCGTTGAAGATAATAATTTTGGACTCGTTCGCAGTGATGACTTAATCAACAGAATCCTTGGAATCACACAATATCTTGGGCTTGCTTCTTGGCTTATTGGGATCATTACCGTTCTTGGATCTTCAATTGCTTTGATGAATATTATGATTGTTTCAGTAACGGAACGTACTCGAGAAATAGGCGTTCGAAAAGCCTTAGGAGCCAAAAAAACAACGATTGCTTTTCAATTTTTTATAGAAACTTTGCTTATTGGTCAATTGGGCGGCTTGGTAGGGATAATTTTCGGAATCTTAATTGGTTTTGGTATTGCTACTGCAATGAGTTTTGCATTTGTAATTCCGTGGAGCGCAATCATGGCGGCATTTATAACCAGTTTTATGGTTGCAATCGCTTCTGGTTTATATCCTGCAATAAAAGCGGCTATGTTAGACCCAATTGAAGCATTACGATATGAGTAGTTTATAGTAATCAACTTCATTGCGAGGAACAAAGCAATCACATTTTATATTTTTAAAACAATTTGGGCGTGACCACATTAAAAAAAGGGGCTAACTAATCATACGTGCTGGTTGCCCCTTTTTTTAATGCCGTCGGGTCATCCGCGTTACAAGGTAACTCGCTCCTACCCCTCACGCAAACCCCGTAAAACGAGAACTTTCGCATAAACAACAACAAAATTTAGATGCGATTGCTTCGTTCCTCGCAATGACAACTAAGCATCCTGTCATTGCCGTAAATATCTTTTCGTAATTCGATGGTTGCGAAATTCATTTTTTCGAGTAAATCAACCATTTCTTTGCCTAAATATTGATTGATTTCAAAATACAATTGCCCATTTTCAGAAAGGTTTTTCTGAGCCAATTCGGCTATTTTTTTATAAAAAATCAACGCATCATCATCTGCTACAAAAAGTGCCAAATGCGGTTCATTGTCCAATACATTTTTCTTAATTTCTTCCTTTTCTAAATTTCGAACATAAGGCGGATTAGAAACAATAATATCAAATTGTTGTCCCAACCCTTCGACTGCGCTCAGGGAGACAACATCAAGAATATTTTGATTGATAAAAGTAACATTGACGGAATTATTTTCTGCGTTTGTTTTGGCTGTAGCCAAAGCCTTTTCAGAAACATCAATTGCAAAAACTGTGGCATTTGGAAGATTTTTTGCCAATGAAATGGCGATACAACCACTTCCTGTTCCAATATCCAAAATTTTTAAATCTTTTAAGCTTTCTCCCGAAGTTTCGACTTTCGACTTTTGACTTTCTAAAATCCATTCGACTAATTCTTCGGTTTCAGGTCTTGGAATTAAAACGTTCTCATTGACTTCAAAATCCAATCCATAAAAACTGGTTTTTCCTAAAAGATATTGTACTGGAATTTCCAGTTTCAATTGTTCTAAAATCGAGTTCCAAACTACGATTTCTTCCTCCGAAAAAACTAAATCAGGATGCAACGCCAAGTCTATTCTTTTCAATTGATGTTTTTCTTCTAATATTAAATAGAAAAAACTCTCTGCTTCTCCAGCATCATAAATTGGAGTCAGTTCTTGAATAAATTGGGTTCTGTATTTTTTAATTTCAAAAGAGCTCTTTTTCATTTAAAATTTATAATGTTTTAAGCATCCAAATAGGACAACTGGTATGACCTGTACTTCCCATAGGAGAACAAATGTATTCAAAACCTACTTTCTTATAGAGTTTTTGAGCATCAAGCATAAAAGGCATCGTTTCCAAATAGCATTTTTCAAAACCAAAATCTTTGCCACTTTGTAAACATTGAGCCATCATTTGGCTTCCAATTCCAAGTCCCCGGGTTTCTGGGAGAAAATACATTTTTTGAAGTTCACAGATTGTTTCCGCTTCATTTTCAAGTGGTGCAACACCGGCAGAACCTATGATTTTTCCATCCTTTTCGACAACATAATAAACAGATTTTGGCTTATTATATTCCTCAAACATTAAATCCAAATACGGATCTTCATAAGCCGTTCCTACTTTTGGGATGTTTAATTCGTCAAAAACTGCTCTTATCAATGCAGCAACTGCTTGATTGTCCTCTTTTTTTATTTTTCTAATACTGTAATTTTCCATTTTCTTCAAAAGCTAATTTTACCTGCAAAAATAGAAATTGTTTAGTGTTATTTTAGAAAGTTTCAAAACTAATATCGTCCCGATCCCGAAGTTTCGGGGCGGGATTGGGACTAAACTCAAAAATAACTACTTTTGTGTTGTGAAAATACATGAAAAATACATCCGACGTTGCATTGAATTAGCCAAAAATGGTTTGGGAACAACGTACCCAAATCCTTTGGTAGGCAGTGTTATTGTTTATGACAACAAAATCATTGGCGAAGGCTGGCATAAAAAAGCAGGAGAACCGCATGCTGAAGTAAACGCTGTGAATTCTGTAAAAGACAAATCGTTGTTAAAAAAAGCGACTATTTATGTGAGTTTAGAACCGTGTAGTCATTTTGGCAAAACGCCACCTTGTTGCGATTTGATTATCAAAAATAAAATTCCAAATGTAGTTATTGGAACTGTTGACCCTAATGTAAAAGTGGCAGGAAACGGAATCAAAAAACTAATGGAAGCCGGAATACATGTCACTGTTGGAATTCTCGAAGAAGAATGCAATGAGCTTAATAAAAGGTTTTTTACATTTCACGAAAAGAAAAGACCCTATATTATTTTGAAATGGGCCGAAAGCCAAGATGGTTTTATCGCGCCAAAAGAAAAATCAGAAAAAAAACCAGTTTGGATTACAAATCAATATTCGAGACAATTAGTACATAAATGGAGAACGGAGGAACAAGCCATTCTGGTGGGAACTCAAACTGCCATTGATGACAATCCAAAATTAAATGCACGGGATTGGTCAGGAAACAACCCGATTAGAGTAGTTTTAGACCAAAACAATCGCATTCCAAAAGACAATTACATATTTGATAATCAAGTTAAAACAATCCTATTTTCTAAATTCAAACAACCTATTGAAAAAGAAAATAGTATCTTTGAGTATATTGATTTTGAACAAAATATAGCAACCCAAATAATACAATCACTATATCAGCATCAAATTCAATCCATTATTATAGAAGGCGGACGACAAACTTTACAAACATTTATTGATGCCAATCTTTGGGACGAAGCTAGAATATTTATTGGAAGTGTCGAATTTAAGGAAGGAACAAAAGCTCCAAATCTTGCTAAAAACCAGTTCAAAAAACAATCTATTGGTAATGATCAATTAATACTATCTAGAAACTATGATTAATACTATAATTTTTGATTTTGGAGATATTTTTATCAACTTAGACAAAGAAGCCCCTATTGTCGAGTTTACTAAATTAGGTTTAAAAGAATGGACTGAGGATTTAAATGAACTCAATATATCATTTGAAAAAGGAAAAATTTCTGAAATTCAATTTATTGAAGGATTCCAGAAACACATGCCTAATGCTTCGATAGACGAGATTAGAAGCGCTTGGAATACCATTTTATTAGATTTCCCATTGTACAGACTTGAGTTTTTACAAATGCTTTCGCAAAAATACCGCTTATTCCTACTAAGTAATACAGATGCAATTCACATCGATAAATTTCAGCATACAGCCGGAATGACCTTTTACAGAGAATTTTATGAATGTTTTGAAAGGGTTTATTTTTCTTTTGAATTAGGCATGCGAAAACCTGACGCAGAAATTTTCAATTACTTGGTAAAAAAATATGAATTAACACCAAAACGCACTTTGTTTATTGATGACAAAAAAGAAAATACTGATGCAGCACTTGCATTAGGATTCCAAGTTTGGAATTTACAAGTAGGAAAAGAAGATGTTGTCCATTTATTTGACAAAAAAATAATTTAGAAAAGTAGCTTTTGGAATTTAAAGACACCTACAATACCATTGAATTTCCCTCTGATGAAGTATTATTCAAAGAAAAAAACAGTAAATTTTTTGGTTACGCCTTTCCAATTCAATCGGAAGAAGCAGTAAAACCACTAATCGAAACCTTAAGAAAACTCCACCCTAATGCAGGACATTTTTGTTATGCGTATCAAATAGGTGCAGATTCTATAACGTATAGAGCTAATGATGATGGCGAACCAAGTAATAGTGCAGGAATGCCTATTTATGGACAAATTCAGTCTTTTTCTGTAACCAATATACTTATTGTTGTCGTCCGAATATTTGGTGGCGTGAAATTAGGTGTTGGAGGATTAATTTCTGCTTATAAAACGACCGCACAAATAGTTCTGGAAACCTGTGAAATTGTCGAAAAAACGATAGATATTCATTTTTCAATCACATTTGATTATCAAAATATGAATAAAGTGATGCGGGTAATTAAGGAAAAAAAACTTGAAATTGTAAGTCAAGAAATGGAAATAAATGAAGATTCAGGACTTCCGATAGGCAAAATTGAAATAAAAACCCGAAAAAAAAATGCCGAAATGGTATTCGACATTTTTAATTCAATGTTTGAAATCGATATAAAACGAATCTAATTTCTACTCAAAATTGCTTATTTTATAATTTATTCTATTGTTTTTAAGAGTTCTAAAATATAATCTGGCGGAGCGGTAGGACGACCTGTTTTTAAGGACACAAAAACAAGGATAAATTGGGCAGTTGTTAATAACTCATCAGACTCATTATAAATAGCGCAATCAAATTCTATCTTCACAGAACTCTGACTTTTGAAAACAGTGTGAACGGTAAGCAACTCATCATAGCGAGCTGATTTTTTATAATTTATATTCATGGAAACTATCGGAAGTGCAATTCCACTTTCTTCCATACTTTTATACGAAACCCCTTTGTTTCTAAGCCATTCCACTCTTCCTATCTCAAAATAAGGGATGTAATTTCCGTGATAAACAACGCCCATTTGATCCGTTTCAGAGTAACGCACCCTAACTTGTATTTGATGATCTTTCATTAATTATTTATTAAAAATTTTAAATTCAAAACGTTCCTTACGACAATAATTTGGAAAATTATTGTCCAATATATTTTTTTTTACAGAAATTTGTTCACATATTTGTTACCCCGATAAATAATAAGAAAACATCTTTTTTTTTGTAAGATAACAATTACCAATTAAAAATAATTTAACAGAATATATGAACAAAACTGCTCAATCAGTATGGGAAAACTGTTTGTCTTTCATAAAAGACAACATTCAGGATCAAGCTTACAAAACTTGGTTCGAACCAATCAAATCAGTTGAACTTACCGATAACGCATTATATATTCAAGTTCCAAGTAAATTTTTCTATGAATGGCTAGAAGAACACTATGTAAAATTATTAAAAGTTGCACTTACTAAAGAACTTGGGAAAAACGCAAAGTTACTCTATAAAATCAGAATGGAAAACACTTATGGTAACAAACAGCCGTTTACGGAGCAATTACCAAGTGCCAACAGAGTTCCTATGAAGCCGCAAGAGGTTGATGCTCCATTCAAAAACTTAAACCCTGAATTAAAAAATCCATTTGTAATCCCAGGAATCCGAAATTTAAAAATTGAATCTCAACTGAATGCTAATTACAGTTTTGATAATTTTCTAGAAGGAGATTCTAATAGACTTGCGCGTTCTGCAGGTATGGCTGTTGCCAATAAACCTGGAGGAACTTCATTTAATCCGTTGTTGATTTTTGGAGGAGTTGGACTAGGAAAAACCCACTTAGCTCACGCTATTGGTGTAGAAATAAAAGACAAGTACCCAGAAAAAACAGTTTTATACATTTCAGCTGAGATTTTCACACAACAATATATTGACTCGGTTAAGAAAAACAACCGAAATGATTTCATCCACTTTTATCAATTAATTGATGTTTTAATTATTGATGATGTCCAGTTCCTTTCTGGAAAGTCTGGAACGCAGGATGTATTTTTCCATATCTTCAATTATTTACACCAAAATGGTAAACAGGTAATCTTAACATCTGACAAGGCGCCAGTTGACATGCAAGATATTGAACAACGATTATTATCGCGTTTCAAATGGGGATTGTCTGCTGAATTGCACCAACCGGATTATGAAACCAGAATTTCTATCCTAAAAAATATATTGTATAGAGATGGTGTAGAAATCCCTGAAGAAATAATAGAATATGTTGCCCGTAATATCAAATCGAATGTAAGAGAACTGGAAGGAGCCATCATTTCCCTGATTGCACAATCTTCATTTAATAAAAAAGAAGTAACACTAGAATTAGCCAAAAGTGTTGTTGAAAAATTTGTTAAAAATGTAAAACGAGAAATTTCTATCGATTACATTCAAAAAATTGTTTCGGATTATTTCCAATTGGATTTAGAGACATTACAATCAAAAACTAGAAAAAGGCATGTTGTTCAAGCCCGACAATTGGCAATGTTTTTTGCGAAAAAATTCACAAAAGCATCTTTAGCAAATATTGGTTCTCAAATTGGGGACAGGGATCATGCTACCGTATTACATGCTTGCAAAACCGTTGATAATTTAGTTGCTACCGACAAACAATTCAAGAAATTTGTTGAAGATATCAATAAAAAATTAACGCTGTAAACGCATCATGTCAGTAAAAATTTTAATGGTCTGTTTAGGCAATATTTGCCGATCCCCTTTAGCCGAAGGCATATTAGCCTCCAAGCTCCCAAAAAACAAATTCATAGTCGATTCAGCAGGAACTGGTTCTTGGCATGTTGGCCATAAACCGGATGACCGTTCTGTTGCCGTGGCCAAAAAAAATAAAATAAATATTTCAAATCAAAAAGGAAGACAATTCAGCAAATCTGATTTCGATTCGTTTGACTATATTTACGTAATGGACAATTCTAATTACACCAATGTCATTGAACTTGCTGAAAATCAAGAACAAATACAAAAAGTTAAGCTAATTTTAGATGAATTATTTCCAAATGAAAAAGTAGATGTTCCGGATCCTTATTTTGGTTTACCCAATGGATTTGAAATAGTGTATATTATGCTTGACGAAGTTTGTAATGCAATTGCAACAAAATTAATAAATAAACATCCTTAAAATTTTAGCTTTAAAATTTTCCTAGAAAACAAGTAGAAAAATTTACTTAACAATACTTCAGCAATGGCATCAATAATATTAGGGAAACTGTATTTAATACCTACAACAATGGGCGATTGTGACCCCATGGATGTATTACCGCAAACTATCAAAAGAAGCATCGACCTCATTGATTCCTATATTGTTGAGAACGACAAGACAGCTCGAAAATCAATAAAAATTGTTAATCCAGAAAAAAAACAAGCAGATTTAAAACTGTTTATTTTAAACAAACACACCGAGACCAAGGAACATTTGGATTTTATTAAACCCTTGTTAGCTGGAGAAAACATGGGCTTAATGAGCGAAGCAGGTTGTCCAGGAGTTGCTGATCCTGGTGCTGTAATCGTTAAACTAGCGCATGAAAAAGGAATTCAAGTTATTCCGCTGGTAGGTCCTTCTTCTATTCTTTTAGCAATGATGGCCTCCGGAATGAATGGACAAAGTTTTACTTTTCATGGCTACTTGCCTATTGAAAAAGACGAAAAAAAAGCAAGCTTTAAAACTCTAGAAAGAATCTCATTTGAGAAAAACCAATCTCAAATTTTTATTGAAACTCCATACAGAAACAATAAATTATTAGAGGATTTAATTCAAACCTTGCATCCCGAAACGCATTTGTGCATTGCTACGGACATTACTTTACCTACAGAATACATTAAAACCAAAAAAATTGCGGCTTGGAAAAAAGAAACCATCGATTTGCACAAACGCCCCACAATTTTCATCATTCATAAGATGTAATTTTGTTAAAATCAAAAACTTAAAAATTTTGAACTTATTTGAATGTATTCAATTAATTTATAACCATATTGCAATACTAAATCATTTTAAAGCGCATAATATACAAGACAATTCTAATAAAAATACCTATTTTTATACTAAGAATTAATGCCCTTATTATGAGTAAATTGCCTAATATTAGTACGAGTATTTTTACGGTTATGTCGCAACTGGCAGCTGAATATAATGCCATCAACCTTTCTCAAGGTTTTCCAAACTTTCCTGTTGACGAAAGATTAACCGATATTGTCGCTAAACTGGCCATAGAGAATGTGCATCAGTATACGCCTATGTCTGGCTATTTACCATTATTATCAAAAATAGCGACACTCGTTAAACACTCCTACGGAAGAACCATTCAGCCTGAAACGGAATTACTAGTTACCGTCGGAGCGACACAAGCCATTTTTACCACCATAACAGCTTTGGTGAAAAATAATGACGACGTAATTATCTTAGATCCAAGTTATGATTGCTATGAAGCACCCGTATTATTGTGCAATGCAAATCCAGTTCGGGTAGCACTGAATGATGATTATACTCCAAACTGGGAAATTATCGAAAAAGCGTGTACTGCAAAAACCAAAATGATTATCATTAATAATCCGCATAATCCAACGGGGAAAATTTTAAAAGATTCCGATTTTGAAGCTCTAGAAATCTTATTGGAAAAATATCCGGATATCGTACTTCTTTCTGATGAAGTTTATGAATACATCACTTTCGAAGAAAAACACATTTCAGCTCATACTCGTAAAAAACTATTAAATCGTAGTGTGATGGTTTCCTCTTTCGGGAAATCATTCCATGTTACGGGTTGGAAAGTGGGCTATTTAGTAGCACCCGAATATTTGATGAAAGAAATCAAAAAAGTGCATCAGTTTTTAGTTTTTAGTGTAAATAGTATTTGTCAGGTTGCTATTGGCGAGTATCTAGATATCGTTTCTATTCCAGAAATCGGGAAATTATATCAGGAAAAACGGGATTATTTCAGACAATTATTAAAAAACAGTCGCTTCGAACTCATCCCTTGCGAGGGAACTTATTTTCAGGTCGCTTCGTATGCAGCTATATCAAATGAAAGCGATATTGATTTCTGTAAACGCCTCATTACTGAACATGGCGTAGCTGCAATTCCTATTTCTACTTTTTATGCCGATGGAAAAGACCTGAAATTAATTCGGTTTTGCTTTGCCAAAGACAATGCTACGCTGGAAGAAGCCGCTAAAAGATTGTGCGCCATCTAAAATGAGTATTGAAATTTATTTTTATTATGCGTGCATACTATTTAATTTTATTATATTTACAATAAAAAAATATCAAAATATGAGCTATACAGATAAAATGTTACGCGACGATGCCCTAAAAGGCAAAGTAATTGTCGTAACCGGAGGCGGAAGCGGTTTAGGAAAAGCAATGACTAAATATTTCTTGGAATTAGGAGCGCAAGTTGCTATTTCGTCTAGAGATATAGAAAAATTAAAGAATACTGCTGCTGAACTAGAAAAAGAAACGGGCGGAACATGCCTACCTGTTCAATGTGATGTGCGTCATTATGAAGAAGTGGAAAATATGCTACAAGAAGTTTTGAAAGCTTTTGGTAAAGTAGATGTTTTACTGAATAATGCTGCTGGAAATTTCATTTCTCCTACTGAAAGATTATCTGCTAATGCCTTTGATACTGTAATTGATATCGTTTTAAAAGGATCCAAAAACTGTACGCTTGCTTTTGGAAAACATTGGATTGATACCAAACAAAAATCATCTACCATTTTGAATATTGTTACGACTTACGCCTGGACAGGTTCTGCTTACGTGGTGCCTAGTGCTACTGCAAAAGCCGGAGTTCTTGCCATGACACGAAGTCTTGCGGTAGAATGGGCAAAATATGGAATTCGTTCTAATGCAATTGCCCCGGGACCATTCCCAACTAAGGGCGCATGGGATCGTTTATTACCAGGAGATCTAGCCGAAAAATTTGATATGGCTAAAAAAGTACCGTTAAAACGTGTGGGAGATCATCAGGAATTAGCCAATCTAGCGGCTTATTTAGTTTCTGACTTTTCTGCATACATCAACGGAGATGTTATAACAATTGATGGTGGTGAATGGTTGAAAGGTGCCGGACAGTTCAATTTACTTGAAGCAATTCCCGAAGAACTTTGGGATCAACTTGAAATGATGATTAAAGCAAAGAAGAACAAATAATAGTTTTATATAAAACAAAAAAGAGAGTCACTTGGCTCTCTTTTTTAGTTGACACTACTAAATATTTTAGTAAACATCCTATTTTATAAATTTAACCATTAAGAAATTAAGAAGAATTAAGAAGTGGTGCTTAATTTTTCTTAATTTCTTAATGGTAAAAAAAGAGTTTTTAATTTTTATTGTTTTCCAAGGCCAGTAAAATTTCACTTTTCAGCAAACCACTTCCACCGCCATAATGCTGAACAATAATTATATTTGGATTCTGTTTATTGAAAAAAGTGCACAAATTAGTTTCACTTTCTTCTTGAATTCCGGAACCTAACAATACAAGTGAAAAATCTTTTCTTATAAAAATCTCCTTAGCTTCCTCATCGTTCATAACGCCTACTCCATTCCAATTCTCGTTTGCATTTATTAATCGGACTACAGTTGCCAAAATCTCGAGATGTCTTCCTATGTATAAAATATTTATGGTTTCCATCATTGCAATTTTTAAAAAACACAAACCTCAAGAGAAATAATTCTTTGAGATTTGTGCTTAATTTATTTTAAAATTATTGTTGCACAAATTGCAATTCGATATTCAAACGAACTTCTTCGCTTACTAAAACACCGCCAGTTTCAAGAGCCGAATTCCAGTTTAATCCCCAATCTTTTCTGTTGATTTTTCCTTCTAATGCAAGTGCCATTTTAGTATTTCCCCATGGATCTTTCATTAATCCGCCATATTCTACTGCTAATTTCACTGATTTTGTAACACCGTGTAAACTTAAATCACCAACCAATTCATATTCACCCTCATTAATTTTGGTGAAAGAAGTAGCGCTAAATTTAATTTCTGGAAACTGAGCAGCATCAAAAAAATCTGGGCTCAATAAATGAGTATCTCTATCTGCATTTCCAGTTGTTATCGAATCAATTGCTCCGGTAAATTCAATTTTTGCGTTTTCAAAATCATTATCTTCTGATTCAATCGTTGCATCAAATTTTGAAAATTTACCTGAAACATTGGTGAACATCATGTGTTTCACTTTAAAACCAATTTCTGAGTGTGTTGGGTCAATTACCCATTTTGTTGTTGACATAGTATTCTTATTTATTATTAGTTAATGCTATTATTCGCTTATTTAATTACAATTTCATTGGCACTTCCATCAATAAGATTTCGGCATTGGCTGAATTAGCGGTAATTTTAATTGCATCGGTATCCCAAATTCCTAATCCGTCACGTTCATTTAAAGCAATGTCTCCTATGGTAAAATCTCCATTCAAAACAAAAGCATAAATTCCATTTCCTGGTTTTTTCAATTCATACGAAGTAGAAAAATCATTGTCAAACTTTCCAATATGAAACCAAGCATCTTGATGAATCCAAACGCCTTCATCTTCTGGATTTGGCGATAAAATTTGTTGTAATTTATTGTGACGATCGTTTAAATCTAAAGTGATTTGGTCATAACGAGGTGTTACATTTTTTTGATTTGGATAAATCCAAATCTGTAAAAACTTAACCAACTGATCTTTGTTTTTATTGTATTCGCTGTGAAAAATCCCAGTACCGGCGCTCATCGCTTGAATATCACCTTCTTTGATTACGGTAGTATTTCCCATACTGTCTTGGTGTTCTAAATCACCTTCGAGCGGAATAGAAATAATTTCCATATTATCATGCGGATGTTTCCCAAAACCCATTCCTTGATTGACTCTATCATCATTCAAAACGCGCAACACTCCAAAATTCATTCGTTCTGGATTGTGATAATTTGCAAAACTAAAAGTGTGATAGGATTCTAACCAACCGTGATTGGCATGACCGCGAGTATCCGCTTTATGCAAAACTGAATTCGTAATTGCACTGTCTATTATTTTATCTGTATTTTCCATTGTCGTGTTCTTTACTATTGTGGTACAAAGTTGCGTCAAAAAAAAAGCGTATGCATTGAACTAGGACAAGAAATGAAAAATAACTAGAATTTAGTGTTTGGCGATTTTAGTTCTTATTTTACTTAGAAATTCGGCAGAAATACCCAAATAAGAAGCAATATAATGCTGGGCAACGCGCTGAGAAAGTGTGGGATAATGGTCGAGAAACTCTAAATATTTCTCGGTGGCAGTTTTAGAAATAGTATTAAATAAACGATCTTGAGTAACCGCAAGACTCCTTTGCATTAGGATACGGAAAGCGCGTTCAAACTTAGGTCCTCTGGCAAATAATTCTTCTTTAGTGTCTGGGCTAAACATAAAAAACTCACAATCTTCCAATGTTTCGATATACACCCTACTTGGTTTCTCTTCATAAATACTAAAAGAAATATCGCTTATCCACGCATTTTCGATGGCAAATTGTAGAATGACTTCAAAACCATTGGCATCAATATAATATTTGCGGACACAACCTTTGATTACAAAAGCTTCAAAATTGCACATTTCGCCTTCATGAAGTAAAATCGTTTTCTTAGGAACCGTTTTATATTCCAATAAAGAATTGAAAATTTCTAATTCTTTCGGTTCAAAAGTAACATAGCGACTTATATTTTTATTGATTTGTGAATACAAAGCAGTCTGTTTTAGAAACTAAAGATAGAAAAAAATGTCAATTAATAACGAGCAATAAATATATTAAATCAGCAACATTTCCTCAAAAAACAAAATCCACTCCCAATTAAATTCCTATTTTTGTCCCGATAAAATACATAACAAAAAAATTATGCTAATTATAGGAATTGCAGGTGGTACAGGAAGCGGAAAAACAACCGTTGTACATCAAATCATGAATGAATTACCCGAAACCGAAGTAGGAATTATTTCGCAAGACTCATATTACAAAGAAAATCATGGACTTTCATTTGACGAAAGAGCATTAATTAATTTTGATCATCCCCGTGCCATTGATTTTGAATTATTGGTTACTCACCTTAAAGAATTAAAAGAAGGAAACAATATCCACCAGCCCGTTTATTCGTTTGTAACGCACAATAGAACGGACGATACCGTTTTCACACATCCTCGAAAAGTGATGATTGTAGAAGGTATTTTAATTTTGGCAAACCCAGAATTAAGAGAATTATTTGATGTAAAAATATACGTTCATGCTGATTCTGACGAACGATTAATCCGCCGTATGAGACGTGATATCGCTGACCGTGGCCGGGATATGCATGAAGTAATCAACAGATATCAAACAACATTGAAGCCAATGCACGAACAGTTTATAGAACCAACAAAAGCATTTGCAGACATTATTATACCAAACGACAAATACAATACGGTAGCCATTGATGTAGTTAGAGCGGTAATAAATCAAAAAATTCTATAATTTAGTTGTAATTTTAATGTAATAATTATTAGGAGCTATTTCCCGTCTCGTCCTGAAGACGAGATTGCAATCTTTATAGTAGGTGAATCTTCCTTCGTCATCATCACCTACTAAAAGAATTTTCACTATAATCGGGGCTAAAAAAAATAAAAATGACAAATCCATATAAAGACAAACCTTGGTTTAAATTTTTAAGTAACAAATATGTCTGGGTGTTGTTATTTTTTACTACTTGGATGATTTTCCTGGACAACTATTCTTATTTCGGACATCGTGTTTTAGACAAACAAATCAACGAATTAGAAGACAATGCAAATTATTATAAGGAAGAAATAAAAAAGGACCAAGAGAATATCAAGCAATTAAAAAATTCAGAACAGATAGAAAAATACGCCCGAGAGAAATACTATATGAAAAAAGATAGTGAAGATATTTATATCATTGAATTCGAAGGTGACACGATTGAAAAATAAAACACCAAGTTTCAGCTCATTTCCAATAGGAAAAAGCTGAAATTAGGAAAACCATAAACAAAATGACAACAAATCTTTTCGATGATTTCAATCCCATTTCCTCCAAACAATGGAAACAAAAAATCCAATTTGAACTCAAAGGAGCGGACTATAATGAAACGGTAGTTTGGAATTCTCCCGAAGACATTCAAGTAAAACCATTTTATCATAAAGATGAATTTTCCAAATCTTTTTCGATAGCTACAAAAGCAACTGAATTCAAAATTTGCCAAAACATATTTGTCTACGATGTTGAAAAATCAATCGAAAGAGCATTAGATTCCTTGAGTCGTGGTGCAGACAGCCTTCGTTTTACAATAGAAAACGAATCGATTGATGTCACCAATCTATTGGAGAAATTACCTTTAGAAAAAGTTACCGTTTATTTTAATCTGGGGTTTATTTCAATCGATTTCGTAAAAAAAATAGATGCTTTTGCAAAGAAAAATAATATCATTATTTTTTGCAATTTGGATCCAATTGGGCAATTAGCCAAAGACGGGAACTGGTTTACAACTAAAGAAAAAAATAATTTCGAAACACTGAATTTACTTTCGACTGCAACACCATCTGTATCGTTAATAAGCATTAATGCGGCATTGTATCAAAATGCCGGTGCCAACATGGTGCAGCAAATTGCCTATAGTTTAGGACATGCCAATGAATATTTCAACAGGGTTGAAGCTATAAACAAACCCATTGTTTTTGAAGTAGCCGTTGGGACAAATTACTTTTTTGAAATTGCAAAACTGCGTGCGTTGCGATTAATTTTTAATCTGATTGCCAAGGAATACAACCACAATTTAGATTGCAACATTATCGTTTCTCCTACAAAACGAAACAAAACATTATACGATTATAATGTAAACATGTTACGTACCACAACTGAATGTATGAGCGCAATTATTGGCGGAGCGGATGCTATTGCTAATTTGCCTTATGATGCCTTGTACCACAAAGACAATGAATTTGGTGACCGAATTGCGCGAAATCAATTGTTGATTCTCAAAAACGAAAGTTATTTTGACAAAGTTAATAATCCGGCTGATGGCAGTTATTATATAGAAAATCTTACCAATCAATTAGCTGAAAAAGCATTGGCTTTATTCAAAGATATTGAGGCAAATGGTGGTTTCTTGAAACAACTTAACGATGGAATCATCAAAAGGAAAATTCAAGAAAGCGCTGATACGGCTCAAGCATTATTTGATAACGGTAAAGAAATTTTATTGGGAACAAACAAGCATCCTAACAAGCAGGATAAAATGAAACACGATTTAGAACTGTTCCCTTTTGTAAAAGTCAAACCAAGAAAAACATTGATTACACCAATAATCGAAAAACGTCTGGCAGAAAAAATAGAACAAGAGCGACTTGGTCTCGAATAACATTCAGCAATTTCGGCTAATTAAAATTAAAAATTCATCAGCATTCGTGTAATTTGGTACTAAACAAATGAAAAGAAAAGATTTACAACATATAAAATTAGAAAGTACACCGTTGAAAGTGGAGAATGAAAATTCTTTGGCTGATGCATTTCTAACCGCAGAAAGAATCGAACTAAAACCAACATATTCAGAACAAGATATTGAGAACATCAAGCATCTTGATTTTGGGGCTGGTTTTGCACCAAATTTACGCGGACCTTACGCTACGATGTACGTCCGCAGACCTTGGACAGTACGCCAATATGCAGGATTTTCAACCGCTGAAGAAAGTAATGCCTTTTATAGACGAAACTTGGCTGCGGGTCAAAAAGGACTTTCAATCGCTTTTGATTTACCCACACATCGCGGCTACGATTCGGATCATGAACGTGTGGTAGGAGATGTAGGAAAAGCTGGAGTTGCGATTGATTCCGTGGAAGATATGAAAGTATTATTCGACCAAATTCCGCTAGATGAAATGTCCGTTTCCATGACGATGAATGGCGCTGTTTTACCTATTATGGCTTTCTATATTGTCGCCGCCGAAGAACAAGGCGTAAAACCCGAGTTACTTTCCGGAACGATACAAAATGACATTCTGAAAGAGTTTATGGTGCGTAATACTTATATATATCCGCCAACGCCTTCTATGAAAATCATTGCAGATATTTTTGAATTTACTAGCAAAAAAATGCCCAAATTCAACTCGATTTCCATTTCTGGATATCACATGCAGGAAGCGGGAGCCACTGCTGATATTGAATTGGCTTACACGCTGGCCGATGGATTGGAATACATTCGAACAGGATTAGCAACCGGAATGAAAATTGATGAATTCGCTCCACGACTTTCCTTTTTCTGGGCAATTGGAATGAACCATTTTATGGAAATTGCCAAAATGCGTGCAGGAAGAATGATCTGGGCAAAACTGGTAAAACAATTCGAACCAAAAGACGATAAATCATTAGCCTTGCGAACCCATTGCCAAACTTCGGGTTGGAGTTTAACGGAACAAGATCCTTTCAACAATGTGGCACGAACCTGTATTGAAGCAGCCGCAGCCGCTTTTGGAGGAACACAATCTTTACATACCAATGCTTTGGATGAAGCCATAGCTTTACCAACGGATTTCTCGGCTAGAATTGCCAGAAACACGCAACTCTATTTACAAGAAGAAACTAAAATCACAAAAACTGTTGATCCTTGGGCCGGTAGTTATTACGTAGAAAGCTTGACGAATGAGATTGCCGAAAATGCTTGGAAACTTATTGAAGAAGTGGAAGAGCTGGGCGGAATGACCAAAGCCATTGAATCTGGAATTCCGAAACTTAGAATCGAAGAAGCGGCGGCCAGAAAACAAGCCAGAATAGACAGCGGACAGGATATTATTGTGGGCGTGAATCAATATCGATTAGAAAAGGAAGATCCGTTACAGATTCTTGATGTGGATAACCAAATGGTTCGCAAGCAACAATTGGAACAATTAGACCGAATCAAAGCGACCCGAGATACAGAAAAAGTTCAAAATTCATTAAAAAAACTAACCCTTTGTGCACAAACAGGAGAAGGTAATTTACTGGAAATTGCCGTTGAAGCCGCTAGAAACCGAACAACATTAGGAGAAATCAGCGATGCACTGGAAGCGGTTTTTGGAAGATACAAAGCACAAATTAAATCCTTTAGCGGTGTGTATAGTAAAGAAATAAAAGACGACAAAAGTTTTGAAAAAGCAAAACAATTAGCAGATGAATTTGCTAAAAAAGAAGGACGCCGCCCTCGAATAATGATTGCCAAAATGGGACAAGATGGGCACGATCGTGGCGCAAAAGTGGTGGCTACTGGTTATGCCGATGTAGGTTTTGATGTTGATATTGGGCCACTTTTTCAAACACCGGCTGAAGCTGCAAAACAAGCAGTTGAAAATGACGTACATATTTTAGGGGTTTCCTCTCTTGCAGCAGGACACAAAACACTTGTACCACAAGTTATCGAAGAACTAAAAAAATACGGTCGGGAAGATATTATGGTGGTTGTAGGAGGAGTGATTCCTGCCCAAGATTACCAGTTTTTATTTGATGCCGGTGCGGTTGCCGTATTTGGACCGGGAACAAAAATCAGTGAAGCTGCCATTAAAATATTGGAAATTTTAATGGGCAGTTTCGAATAAAAAAGAACACTATAATTGTCAATTCTATCTAAAGCACTAATCTAAAGATTGGTGCTTTTTTTATTAAAAAGGAAAAACATACTATTCCTATTAAAAAAGAAATGATTTAATCGATTTTATTAACATCAGTTATGGTCTAAATTAACGCAAAACACTGAGTTAAAAAGCTAAATTTAAATAAGCATATTAAATTGTAAATTACTGATATATACAATTAAACAACTAAAGAAAGGGAAGTAAAACAGTAAGCCTTAGACTATATTAGTTTATTACAATTACGAAAAATCATTAATTAATTTAAAACTTAAATATTATGAAAGCACTTATTATTATACTTTTTTTAAGCGTTACAATAGCATCATACTCCCAAGAAAATCCAAAGGAAAAAATTAAAATCGAAAAATTACCCGTTGTGGTTATTAAACGAGTTGGGTCAGATTTTTCTGTTTATATTCCTGACAACATTCCTGACCAAAGAGTACAAACTGTAAAAGAAAAATTTATTGCCTTTGATTTAGGTAAAGATGCCAAAGGATTTGAAAAATACCTTGTAATAATGGAAGTGAAAACGGCTCTTAGACCGCCACTTACAATGAAAACGGAAAATTAATACCCGTTATGGAAGAATTCAAAAATGCAAAACTTCCCGGACTGGTTCTCAGTTCTATTTATCGAGCATATCTCAGTTGGTCAATTGTAAATGACAGTTTCCTATATTCACAGACATAAGGTATATTATCAAAAAAAAAGATTAAAATCAAAAAAAGATAAGGAAACCATGAAGTTAGTAGTGCGTCCCAATGGAGAAATTCTTAAAGCAAAATAATACCATTCGTTATTATAAAATAGTCCAATTGTCAGTTCGAGTGCAGTCGAGAACCGTTATGATATCTCGACTGCGCTCGATGTGACAAAAAATAATTGGACTATAATGAAGTAATCAATGGTATAACTCCATTTATAATAAAAAAGGCTGCCTGAATATAATTTCAGACAACCTTTTTTATTTTGTTGAAACTATTTAAATCTGTATGTTTTTTACATTTGCATTGCCATCAGCAACAATAAATGAGGTATCAAAACCACCAAATAGTTTCATATATGTTCTTATGGAAGTTCCATAAGCATCTCTAAAATAACGTTTCCCCTTATTTTTAAAATACTTTTTTACTGATCCTGCACCGCCAAGGTGAGCCGCAGCTAAAATTCCAGATTCAGTAACGTGTATTCCGTTTATTATTGTTCCTTCGTATTTTTCAATCTCTTTTTTCAGTTCCCATTTATTTTTAGCTAAGAGTGCTATAAATGCTTTTTCCTGTAATTCCGGACTGTTCAAAAAAGCGGAGCTGTTGTGAACTCCAACAGACTTTAAAGTTTCAATACCAAATTGGTATTTCCCTAAATATCCTAAAGAATTGATTTTTTTATATTTACTTTCAGATTCTCTGTATCCAATTGCTTCCTTAAAGCCAACGAAAAAATTTCCAGTAAAAGGGATGTTCGAATTGATGTAATCTTCTTGCTTTTCAGAAGGAAATAAGTAGTGTGTTCCTTCTTCTTCATTGATAAGAAACCAAGGGCTGGTTTCTAAGTTAAACGGTTTAAAACCTGAGCTTAAAAAAACTGTAATTACAGTCAGACTAGTGTAAAAATACCACTTCTTTATCATAAATTGTTTTTCTTCAAAACGCTGTCCCGTTAAGAAATTTCTATGTGCAAAGATACAACAAAAATAATTATACTGATAATCAAGTGGTTAAACTTTTCTAAAAATAGATGAAGTGGTATTTTATATCGTTAAAATGCACAAATTCGATTGTCGGTGCAGGAATTTTAACTGTATTAAAAACGGAGAAAACGGTCTTGAAAAAATGGGATTTGGTCTTAATTTTTGTCAAATCTACATCCAAACTCAGATAAAATTGTCTGAATCTTTGCAGATTTGAAGTTAAAATGGGGACACTATCTTCTTTATTTCCGGTTATCATACCATCAGCCCCATAACCCAAAGCTAAGTTGAGCCATTTGGGTATTTTTGAGCCTTTAGCAAAAGAATGTAAATTGACCGAAAGCCAATAGGTTTGTCCATTGTAATCTTTTAGAATTTGCTCTGTTAATGAACTTCCTAAAACATCAGGTCTGTAACTGGCATATTTTGTGGTATGGAAAGAAAATTTAGGGGTAATACGCTGTTCCTTCCAGATTAATTCTTGTGAAACATATAAAGCCGTCCCGGAAGCATTTGCAACAACATCACCCAGCGAAGCGCCCCATTCAGAGGAATAGCCATCTAAAACCTCAACAGCTGTTAAAAACGCAAAGCCCAATCCTGCTCCATAAAGCACCTGATTTTTTTTAGAAGTGCCACTCCATTGTAGCATTTCGGAACCAAATCGTCCCAAATGGTACGACGAAAACACATGACCGGCTTTATCCATTTGGAGCCACTCAGCATTGTCATTTATAAAATGAAAATCAGATTTGGGATACTCAGCATACCAAGCTTGATTCAAACCTATTAAAGTTCCCGTAGCCAAAACTGCTTCGGAAATAACAACTGCATTTTGTCTTTTAATGTCTAGAGAATCGGATGGTTTGAAGAAACTATCTGCTGTATTTTGAGCAAAACCAGTTTGGAAAATCATCCAAAACAGCAACAAAAAGACAACTTTTTTATTCCGCCCCAAAACTATCTTTTTACGCCTTGACTGTTGATCCAATCCGAATATTTTTTGGCGTTTTTATTGTGTTCCTCTAATGTAGCGGCAAACTCGTGGTATCCAAAGCGCTCTACACTGGCGCAGAAGTAGATGAAATTATTTTTCTCAGGATCTAAAACAGCTTCTAATGCTGTAATATCAGGCATAGCGATAGGTCCCGGAGGAAGTCCCACATTCATATACGTATTGTAGGGATGACTCATCGTCAAATCATTGTAAAAAACTCTTTTGATGACTTGATCAAAATCATTCGATTTCTTCTTCATCGCAAAAATAACTGTTGGATCAGCTTGCAATGGCATTTGTGCTCTTAACCGATTCAAATATACGCCTGCAATTCTAGGTCTCTCGTCTTTTTTAACAGATTCTTTGTGTACGATTGAAGCCAAAATAGTAGATTCAATAGGTGTTAATCCTTGTTTTTGCGCTTTGGCAACTCTTTCTTTATTCCAGAAATTACGGTATTCTTTAATCATTTTATCGCGGAACTTTTCAGCCGTAGTATTCCAATAAATTTCATAGGTATTAGGAATAAATAGTACCAAAACGTTCTCTTCATTGAACCCGTTTTCTTTCAAGAAAATAGAATCTTTAAACGAATTTAACAAAGACAAACTGTCGGCTTCTATTTGAGAACCTACACGTCCGGCTAAATTTTCCACTCGCTCCTGATTATTGAAAGCCAATTTCACAGGTGAATTAAGTCTCAAGGTTTTTACTAATTCATAACTGTTCATTCCTTTTGTGAAAAGAAAACGACCCGGAATTACATTTTCAGAATAGCCTCTCTTATTAGCCACCATTTCAAAACGTTCCATATCCTCAACATACGGTGCAATTATTTTCTTTACATCTTCGTATTTAGAATCTGTGGGAACATAGACATAGACTTCTTTATCGGTAAATTTTGTGTTAGCAGAAAAAATCTGTTTTAATAATATTAATCCATAAATCATTAATATTGATATTAAAACAACAGAAGCAATGGTGATAATTTTTTTAATATTCATATGTGGTATTATTTTTTTATGGAATCACAACAGTGTCATTCTTCCTATTCATTTGATTTTGAAACGGTACTGATTCAAAACTAAAAAATTTAAAATTTAGTATTGATTAATTGAAAAATAACTTCGTCTTTATAGACGCCGTTCACAAAGGTCCAATCTTTCTTCACGCCTATAATTTCGAATCCAAATTTAGTAAAAAGTGCTTTACTAGCTTCATTTTCGGTTCCTATATTTGCATATAATTGATGTAAGTTAAGATTGCAAAAAGCATATTCAATTAATAACCCCAAAGCTTCCGAACCAATATTCTGTTTTCGGTTTTTGTTGTCTTGGATAACAATACCTACTCCTGCCCTGTTATTCTTTGGATCAAAATCAAATAAATCGATTAAACCCAAAGCGGGGAAATCCTGATCCTGACAAATAGCCAATCGCAATTGCTTGGCCTCATAAATATCCTGATGGGCATTTTCTAAATATTGCTTGACTAAAAATCGGCTGTAAGGCGTATGTGTATTACTGACTTCCCAAATACTCTGGTCATTTTCTATCGCATACACAAACTCCAAATCATTGGGTTCTAATGCACGAATATAGATATTGTCGCCTTTTAATGTTTTCATCTTTGATTTAGAATTTTATTTAAATCTCAATCGTTCCTTTAAATACAAATTCCGCTGGTCCTTTCAGAAAAACATGGGTAAACTGCCCATCTTTTTTGTCAAAAGAAACGACTAATTTTCCGCCTTCGACGTTCAAATCAATGGAAGAAGCATTTGTTTTTCCTAAAACATTCATTGCAATTGCAACTGCTGTAGCGCCTGTTCCGCAAGAAAGCGTTTCATCTTCAACGCCTCTTTCGTACGTTCGTAGCGAAAAAGTGGTGTCATCAATTTGTTTGACAAAGTTGATGTTGCTTCCTGCTTTCCCGTATAAATCTCCGTATCGAATGGCCGCTCCGTTTTCCTTTATATTGTAATTTTCTAAATCGTCTACTAGTTGCACATGATGTGGCGAACCTGTATTCAGAAACACATGATCTGGACTTATTTTTACCTCTTCAACATCAATCATTTGAAGTGAAACCAATCCGTCATCGCCAATTGTCGCGTGGTGCAAACCATCTGTTGCTATGAAAGTAGTTTCGTTCTCGATTACGTTCAGCTTTTTGGCGAAAGCCACTAAACAGCGTCCACCATTGCCACACATAGAACTTTGGTTTCCATCTGAATTGTAATAGACCATTTTGAAATCGGTGGCCGTTGCGAGATTCGAAGCAATCGTGTCATTTTCCAATAAAATCAGACCATCGCCACCTATTCCAAAACGTCTGTCGCATAAACGGGCAATCAGTTGTGTATTCTCTTTTGGGAAAAATTCCGAACGATTATCAATCATCACAAAATCATTTCCTGTTCCTTGGTATTTATAAAATTCTAGTTGCATTTTAATTTGTATTGAGTCCAACAAAAGTACGAACTATTAATGAAATGTTAATCATTGTTAAAGAGCGTTAAACTACATTTTCCGAATCAATTTTAGTTTTATTTTTACGGGTAAATATCTTAATAAACGAATTTAATTATGAAAAAATTTTCAACACTATTTATGGTTTCCCTGTTGAGCGGAGTAGTAACACTAGGTTCATACAAATTATTATTTGACACCAATGGATATTTTTCTAATGATAAAAATTCAGGAGTCACAACGGCATCCGATTCTTACGGAAAGAAAGTAGGATTATCATCGGATGTACTTGATTTTACTGAAGCAGCAGAAAAAACTATTCATACGGTTGTACACGTAAAAAACGTCTCCCGCAGAACGATTACAAATCCCATTTTAGAATATTTTTATGGGTATAAAGGCGGGCAATCCCAGGAACAAGTAGGAACAGGTTCCGGTGTAATCATTTCTGAAGACGGTTATATCGTAACCAATAATCACGTAATTAAAGGTGCATCAGAAATTGAAATTACCTTAAATAACAAAAAATCATATGTGGCAAAACTCATTGGAACCGATTCTAAAATGGACATTGCTTTATTGAAAATTGACGCAAACGAGAAATTACCGTATACTGTTTTCGCTAATTCTGATTCGGTTAAAATTGGAGAATGGGTTTTGGCAGTCGGAAATCCATATAATTTGACTTCCACGGTAACAGCTGGAATTGTTTCGGCGAAAGCCAGAGATTTAGACACCAGCGGAATCCAATCTTTCATACAAACTGATGCTGCGGTAAATCCTGGAAACAGTGGGGGCGCCTTAGTCAACACACGTGGTGAGCTGATAGGAATTAACACGATGATTTCCTCCATGACCGGTTCTTATGTAGGTTATTCGTTTGCGGTTCCTTCGAATATTGCCCGAAAAATCATTGAAGATTTAATGGAATTTGGAAATGTGCAACGTGGAATTCTTGGCGTTGAAGGAGGCGAATTGAACAGCATTAGTTCAAAAGAATTAGGTATAACACAAACACAAGGATTTTACATTAATAAAGTAACTAAAAATTCCGGTGCCGAAAAATCAGGACTTGAAAAAGGCGATGTCATCATCAAATTAGACGAACAAAATGTGGCAACTTTTGCGGATCTTTCTGGGTACATCAATACGAAAAGACCAAATGATAAAGTTCAAGTTACTTATATCAGAGATGGAAAAACCAGAGTGGTTCCTGTAGTTTTAAGCAAAAATGAATTTTTCAATGCGGAATTCAAGGGCATCGAATTAGAGAATATTGAAGCTGCTGACAAAAAGAAGTTTAAAATTGATTACGGTGTACGAATCAAATCCATAAGCAGCCAAAACTTGAAACAATACGAAGACGAGTTAATAGGAAATATTATCTTGAGTATTGACAATGTAAAAGCTACTGATGTGGAAACCGTTTCTAAACTTTTAAGTAAAAAAGAGGAAAGCCAAACGGTACGTATCGAAATGATTAATAAAAACGGAGAAATTATGCGTGTGATTCTCTAACGCATCCCCGCTTTAAAAAACCAAAGCCATCTTGAAAAAACAAGGTGGCTTTTTTATTTTATAAATAATTCATAAAATACGTTACGAAATCGATTGAAATGGGTACTTTTGCGCAAATTTTAAAAAATACAATTACTTATTTTCATTAAATTTTCAACATGGCAACCACAACTTTATACGAAAAAGAAGTTACTTTTCAAGCCGACAGGCGACGTGCAGGAGTAAAACTGATTAAAATTATCAGCGATTTATGGTATGATAAATCCATAGAAATGGTTTTATTTCGAAATCAATTAATTGATAGAAATGTCAGCGATATTATCAACCTGCATGAATATGCTGCTGAATTTGTAGGCAAACCCATTTCAGTTTTTGATTCGGTTAAAATTGCAAAAGCGATTTTAGAATTGAATCTACCACCTGCAAAATTGGACATTGGCAAGCTGACGTACGAATATGGTTTAGAAGAAGATAAATATCCAGACGCCAAATATTTTGTCATTGACAAACTTAAAAACGCCAAGAACTCTGAGGACATTCAGCCGAAAGATGTTGTACTGTATGGTTTTGGGCGCATTGGTCGATTATTAGCCCGAGAATTAATGTCTAAAACCGGAAAAGGAAGTCAAATGCGATTGCGCGCTATCGTGACACGCGATAAAAATGATGCTACTTCTCTAGAAAAAAGAGCTTCTTTATTGCGATACGACTCTATTCACGGTGATTTTCAAGGATCAGTAAATGCTGATACTGAAAATAATGCTTTGATTATCAACGGAACAACTGTTCACGTTATTACGGCAAACGGACCTGAAGAAATTGATTATACGCTTTTTGGAATTGACAATGCATTAGTAATTGACAACACAGGTGCTTTTACAACCCATGAAGCATTAAGCCGACATTTGGTTTCCAAAGGTGTGGATAAAGTATTGCTTACCGCTCCCGGAAAAGGAGTTCCTAATATTGTTCACGGTGTAAACCATAACGAATACAATCCGGATGAAATCAATATTTTTTCAGCGGCATCTTGTACTACAAATGCGATTACGCCAATATTAAAAGCTGTTGAAGATACTTTAGGAGTTGTCAAAGGACATCTGGAGACCATCCATGCGTATACTAACGACCAGAATCTTGTGGATAATATGCACAAAAAATACCGTCGTGGTAGAGCTGCAGCCTTAAATATGGTGATTACTGAAACGGGGGCCGGAAGTGCTGTTGCAAAAGCATTGCCGTCATTGGAAGGAAAATTAACCTCAAATGCAATTCGAGTGCCAGTTCCCAACGGTTCATTGGTAGTCTTGAATTTGGAAGTATCTAAAAAAACATCCGTTAAAGACATCAATGCCATCATGAAAAAATACGCATTGGAAGGCGAATTGGTGGAGCAAATCAAATATTCTTTGAACAACGAATTGGTTTCTTCGGATATCGTGGGAACATCAGCTCCTGCTATTTATGACAGTAATGCCACAATCGTTTCTGCCGATGGAAAAAACATCGTGTTATACATTTGGTACGATAACGAATACGGATACAGTCACCAAGTAATCCGATTAGCAAAATATATTGCTAAAGTAAGACGTTTTACGTATTACTAGCCTATAGATTACAGGTTGATGGTTGCAGATTGTAATTTTTAGTTTTTTAGTTTTTAGATTTAGATTGAAGAAAGCAGCAACCCAGCCTGAATTAAATAGAAAATCCGTCGCGTTATCAAAACGAGACGGATTTTTTTTATTTAAGCTTTTTTGTTATTCTACCGAATTTAGCCACAGATGACGCGGATTAAACGGATTTTCTCATGTGTTAGTTTGATAGTTGTACCGAATAGAACACGGATTAAACGGATTTTGACTGATTTAAAATAAAACTTAAAATCAATATATTAACCATTCACTTTTCACTTTTCACTTCTCACTTTTCACTTTTCACTTCTCACTATTCACTACTCACAACTAAAAAAAACTACTCCTTCGCTTTCGTCAAATAATACACTGGAATACCTAGTAGCATAATCAAAACGCCCCATCCACATGTAGTTGGTTTTGTATACAATAACGCCATGCAAATTGCCACCGTAATTAAAATGTACAGCGCTGGCAGCAGCGGATAACCAAAGGCCTTATACGGACGCTCTGCATTTGGCATTTTTTTACGTAAAATAAAAATCCCATAAATGGTTAAGATGTAAAATATCAAAACAATAATTACCACAAAATCAAGTAAATCACCGTATTTACCCGTCAAACAAAGAGCAGAAGCCCAAATACATTGTGCCCAAATAGACCATGCAGGAACACTTGCTTTATTCAGTTGGGCCGCTTTCTTAAAAAACAAACCATCCTGAGCCATCGTATAATAAACCCTAGCACCAGCCATAATCAAACCATTGTTACACGCAAAAGTCGAAATCATAATCATCACGGCAATAATCAAAGTTCCCACCGATCCAAAAATAGTTTGCGAAGCCACCACCGCCACACGATCAGATTCGGCAGTAGCAATATTAAACAAAGGCACTACTGCCAAGTACATCACATTGGCTAAAATATAAATTACACTTACAATCAAAGTTCCTAAAAACAAACTCAAGCCCACATTGCGTTTTGGGTTTTTAATTTCACCCGCAATAAAAGTCACCCCTTCCCAAGCCACACTCGAAAATTGCGAACCCACAAAGGCCGCCGAAATACCACTAATTAATGCCAAACCACCTATAGGCAACCACTCGCCTGTATCTACATTCAGGCTTTGAGCTGACCAAGCGTTGGCCCAATTCGCATCCCAAACAGCTCCATCCGCAGCAATAAAACCAAAAACAATCAAACCCGCTAGCGAGAGCACTTTGACCACCGTAAGCACCGTTTGTAAAATCTTCGAGTTTTTCACCCCGCGACTGTTCACATAACTCAACAAAATAATAGTAAAAATAGAAACAATCTGTGCCGCATTGAGTTTGAAATCCCCAATCTCATATAAAATATTCTTATCACTTAAAGGTGCGTACAAATAGGCGGCAAATTTAGCAAAAGCCACACCCACAGCAGCAATAGTCCCGGTTTGAATCACGGCAAAAAAGCTCCAACCGTACAAGAAACCCACCAGCTTCCCATACGCTTCCTTAATGTACACATATTGACCACCCGCTTTAGGAAACATCGCGCTCAACTCGCCATAACTCACGGCGGCAATCACCGTAATAGCGCCCGTAAGCACCCACATGGCAATCAACCAACCGGCAGAACCCAACTGGCGAACCATATCCGAGCTTACAATAAATATCCCGGAACCTATCATAGAACCCACCACTAGCATGGTTCCGTCAAGTAATCCTAATTCTCTTTTAAAATCGTCTGGTTTTTGGTCTTCCATATTTTTGGGCTTTTGGGTTTTGGTTTTAGTTGGCTAAAGATATACTTTTTTTGGAAATTTCATAAAAAGGACGTGAAAAGTGACAACAAAGTGAAAAGTGAAAAGTGAGTGGTGAGCTGTGAAGAGTGTGATTGTTCCTTTGGGCGTGACCCTGCAGCCGCTTTGTCGTTCCTCCTCGCCACTTAGGGTCGGGCGGTACGCTGTATCTTTATTTTCTGAAAGAAAGAAAATAAAGGATGCCGCTTCCCTCCCTCACGCAAACCGCAATAACAATAACGTTTATACTTTTCAATAAATTTGTAAGAAAAATTTAATATATTTGAAAAAGTAAGTTTTAGTAATCGATATATTTGGTTGGATTTACGAAACTTTATTTGGAGAGCCAAAAAGTTATCAAACAATTTCTAAAAAGTGTAAGACAAAATCTCAACATATTATAATCTAATGACATATAGCAAAAAACAAATTACGAAAGCAGGTAAAATTTTGTTGTCTTCTAAAAGCCAAGAAGATAGGAATAATGCTTTAGATATAATTAATGCTTGGAGAACAAATCATTTACACCCTCTTAATGTAATGAAAAATTCATTATTGCGCTTGTTCTACAAAAGTGGGGTTGAACCAGTTCTTGTTTCACAAAGGTTAAAACGACTGGTATCAATAGAATACAAACTTGATCTAAATGAAAATATGGGCTTGGGTGGAATGCAAGATATTGGTGGATATCGAGCAGTTTTAAAAGATACCAAAGATTTACTTCGACTAAAAAAATCCCTTTCTAATAACAACAATCACAAATTAGAAAAAATAGTTGATTATGTTGAAAAGCCAAAAAACTCAGGATATAGAAGTATTCACTTTATATACACCTATAATTCAAAAAACATAAAATACGACGGATTGAAGCTAGAACTTCAAATAAGAACTAAGCTTCAACATAATTGGGCTACAGCAGTTGAAACAGCAGGAATTATAACAAAAACATCCCTAAAATCCAGTCAAGGTCCAGATGAATGGCTTGAATTTTTTAAAATTGTAAGTTCATTATTTGCAATAAAAGAAAAGCAACCGGTTTTACCAGAACACCAAACAAAATCTATGATTGAGTTGATGCTAGAATGTGAAAAATTAGCTGAAAAATTAAAAGTTACGGATATTTTAAAAGCATTAAGAGTTTCCGCAAAACAAATTGAAATTGGAAAATTTAACGGAGAGTATTATATAATTAACATAAATGCAAAGGAAAAGGTAGTTAACATTCGAGGATATAAGAAAAAACAATTCGCTTTAGCCTCACAAGATTATCTCGAAATAGAAAAAACAATTGACACAAATAATAATGCCGTTGTTTTGGTTTCTTCTGGTTCTATCAAATCATTAAAGAAAGCTTATCCGAGTTATTTTTTAGATACATCAGAGTTCATTTCAGCTCTAGAAAAGATAATTGAAAATTGCAAAAATCTTAAATAAAAATTTTTATTAAAATTTTTATTAAAACTTCTTTATAAGTTTGAAATTTAAAGGAATTATCCCGATCGGTGGGACTTCTGATTTTTTCGGACAACAATCCGGACCTCACCTCATACTACAAAACATTAAAAAAAATAAATGAAATACGCTGAATTTAATATTGACTCAAATAAAATAGAATTCTTAAACTCTATTTTTGGAATTGAAAGTGTTTTACTGAATGGAAAAAGAATTTCTAAAAAGTTTTCTTTTACTGGAATTACCCATGAAATAAAACTACACGCCAGAGATTTAATATTGGAATCCAAATACAAACAATTCGACAAAAAAGAAATCAAACTTGAATTGAAAGAAAATGGCATATTACTCAAGGAACAATTTGTAAAAATAGACAAAAAACAAAGAATTTTTTGGATGTTAATTGGAGTAGCTACAGGAATTGCACTTTTTAAACTTCTAAATTTCTTCTATTGGAATACGTAAATTAATAAAATCAGCTCGCATGGATATATACAATCATTCCATTTTCCATCAGCTGTTTTAGTTTCTTTCCCAGAAATAAACCGTACTTTAGTGTCGCTTTCCTGATGTTATTATAGTTTTAACAGCAAAACAGGAAACGAATCATTTTACCCCTAAAAATCATGAATACATTAAAATTAGGATGGACAGGCCTTGGCAACATGGGCAACCCAATGGTGATGAACCTACTCAAAGCGGGTTTTGAAGTATCCGTTTTCAATCGCACCAAAGATAAAGAAGCACCATTACTGGCTGCAGGAGCAAAATCAGCAAGCAGTTTACAAGAACTAATGGATACCTGTGACGTCGTTTTGACGATGTTATCCAACGACGCAGCTGTCAAAGAAGTTTTTGAAGGACCAACGGGTTTATTGTCTAAAACCAATCCTGGCAAAACCATCATCAATATGAGCACCGTTGCGCCGGAAACTTCGCGTTATTTAAACACCATTTGCAACCAACATAACGTACATTTTATAGACGCTCCCGTTTCTGGAAGTGTAAAACCGGCACAAGACGGAACTTTGGTCATTCTCGTGGGCGCTTCAACTGAAGATTACGAATTAGCCAAACCCATATTTGACGTTTTGGGTAAAATTGCCATTCACGTAGGCGAACCTGGCGTGGCAAGTTCGGCTAAATTAGCCATCAATTACCTATTGGGATTGAATCTTCAAGGCATAGCTGAAACGGTTTTATTTGCCGAGAAAAACGGCGTAAGCAAAGAAGACATGCTCAACATTATCAATCAAGGTGCTTGTGGCAACGGCATTACGAATATCAAAACACCTTCCATTCTGAACGATTCTTATCCGGCAGCATTTGCGTTGAAACATTTAGTCAAAGATTTAAGACTGGCCAAAGAAGCCGGACTCGATTCTCCACTCATTCACCCTTTGTATGACAGTTATGCTGCAGCAGAAAAAGAGGGATTGGGCGATCAAGATGTTATGGCAATTATCAGCAGTTTAAAAAATAAGTGATATTTGAATAGCAGTACATCCAGCGAATAAACGATAGAGTTTAATTGGTTCAAATAATAAACAAAAAAGCTACATCTTTATGAATGTAGCTTTTTTGTTTAATGGAATTAGAGAACGAGATTACTTCGTTTTCACTGGTGGCAAGTCAAATGCAGCTGATTCATGCTCAAAACCGTTGCGGTGGGAACCATCACAAAAAGGTTTGTTTGCTGACAATCCGCAACGGCATAGCCCTAATGCGGTTCTCCCTTCTAATCCGTATGTGTTTCCTTCACAGTCTGTTATTTCAAAATCGCCTTCTATTTTTATAGAACCATTGCGATTGATTGTTAGTTTTGTCTTGCTCATAATGCTTTAATTTTTTTAGAGTTCAAAGATTGCAAAATATTTTAGGACCTTTCTGCATTGCTGCGCTTTTTTATGATTCCAAAACGTAATTTACATTAATTCTATTTTATGCTACACTTAAATTAGGAGCAATCGCAGACAACTAAAAGAAATTAGAAATTGGATTTTTTTGAATATCTCACAATTTGGCACAATCAAAAAAGAGGGCATTGCGCATTAAATTATCCAACCATTGAAGGACATAACAATCAAATTAATTGCAAAAATGTTGCGTAACTTTATGTGCCGTTTTTATTTGCATATCCAATCCTTAAGAATAAAGTATATTATAAAGAGCTACAAATATTATTAGCTTCTATATTGTATATTTGCCCGTTAGGTAATCCGTTTTGGATGGTGTTATTTATTTTATGTTCTATAAAAAAAGGATAAAAACAGACCTTTTCAATTTTATATTTAAAAATGATTTCAATACTATATAATATTTTAAAAGCATGAGTATCTTAAAAAAAGTAAATGTATTCCGAAGGATTTTAACACGAAGCCTTACTAAAAATATCGGCAGTTCCCAGAAGAATCAAGACATCGATTTGACTCAAAAAATTGAAATCAAAAGAGTCTTAATTTCCAGACCCAATCACAGACTTGGGAATCTGTTACTCATAACACCACTGGTACAGGATGTCATAGCAACTTTTCCAGAATGTAAAATTGATTTGTTTGTAAAAGGAGGTTTGGCACCAATTGTATTTGAAAATTACACCAACATCAATTACATCATTGAACTTCCAAAAAAACCGTTCAAAAATCTCGTCGACTATTTCAAGGTTTGGGTGAAAATTAAAAAGCAAAAATATGACATTGTCATCAACGTTGATAAAAACTCCTCGTCAGGACGATTATCGGCACAATTTGCAGATGCCAAATACAAATTTTTTGGAGAACTGGATGAGGAAATGCAATTGAAACACACCGATTATGAGCATATTGCAAAATATCCCGTATACGAATTTAGAAGTTTTTTGACCAAATTAGGGTTCCCAAAAAATGAAAATCCTATTCCACCATTAGATCTTAAATTAAGCGTTGCTGAATTAGCTGAAGGCAAAAAAATAGTAGACAAAATAGTTCCTAACGACAAAAAAACTATTGCTATTTTCACTTATGCAACGGACGACAAATGCTACTCAGAAAAATGGTGGGAAGAATTTTATGAGCAATTAAAAACAAAATATGAAGATTATAATATTTTAGAGGTTTTACCGGTAGAAAATATTTCACAAATAGGATTTAAAGCACCTACATTTTATAGTAAAGACATTAGAGAAATTGGTTCTGTAATTGCCAATACTGAAATTTTCATTGGTGCCGACAGTGGGATTATGCATTTGGCCAGTGCTTCACTAACACCTACAGTGGGCTTATTTTCTCGTCCAAATATAAACATGTACAGGCCATACAACAATAATAGTGTAGCCATAAACACCAATACCAATACAACTGCGGAATCAATCAAAGTGATAAATGATATTCTTTGTAAAAATTAATTTTAACGACAAAACAACAAATACTATTTTAGTAAAACACAAATCAAATTGACCATGAAAAAAATAACCGCATTCCTGATTGTTTTTGTTTTCACTGGAACACTTTGCGCCCAGAATGCTAACTCTTTTGCTTTGAAATTGGATCACATGGCACTTTCTGTAAAAGACTTGGATCGTTCCGTTGATTTCTATACTAACGTTTTGAAACTTTCTGAAATTACCAATCTTACAAGAAAGGAAGGCATTCGTTGGGTTTCATTGGGTGATGGCAAAGAATTACATTTAGTTTCCACTATTAAAGGACCTGTTACGATAAACAAAGCAGTACATTTTGCGTTTAAAGTCACTAATTTTGATGCTTTAATCACTAACCTGCAAAACCTCAACATTACCTATTCTGACTGGCCGGGGAAACTTGATACGATAACCGTTAGAGCTGACGGAATCAAACAAGTATACATCCAGGATCCAGATGGCTATTGGATTGAAATTAACAGTGTTGAAAAATAACCAAGTCCAGCTACTTCCCTTTTAATTTATTTCCTACGGAAGTTGTATTTATTGAATTAACAGCTACTTATGCCATCAATATGTGAAAGTTGCAACTTTTACTCTGAATTGTGTAATCCTTTTTACTGTTTTGTTTGCCAACTTTGTAAAAGAATTTACAGAGTCTAACAATCGAAATAAAACGTAGGATTATGAGTGATCAAGCAAATGAACATACAGTTGAAGGAATAGATAAACTTAAAAGCCTAGTTGAAGAAATCAACACTTGTCTTTTTTGTACCAATCTCAAAACGAATGATGGAGCAACCACCAGACCTATGGGAGCTGTAAAAGTATGCGAGAAAGGAAACATTTGGTTCTTTAGCGAAAAAGACAGTGAAAAAAACAAAGAAATTGAGCAAGATTCCAGTGTTCAATTATTTTTTGCACATCCCGGAAAAGGAAGCTACATGGTTGTAAATGGTGAAGCATCAATAGTTACTGATCAAGAAAAAATAGAAGAGCTATGGTCTCCCGTTGTAAATATATGGTTTAAAGAAGGTAAAAATGATCCTAACATTTCGCTTATTAAAGTAAAACCAGGCAGTGCATACTTCTGGGATACTAAAGGAAATCAAATGGTTAATTTTCTAAAAATGGCGGCATCAGTTGTTATAGGAACTAATTATGTAAGTGGTAATGAAGGAGAAATAAAAATCTAAAAGACATAAAAAAAACGTTCCAAGATTGGAACGTTTTATATATAAATATTTTTATTTTTTCGAAGAGATTATTGTAGCACTCTATTTATTTGGGAGAAATTTTTCTCATAGTATTTTTCTTTGGTTGAGGAAATAATAACTCCATTACTCACTGAAGAGTGAATGAATTTTATTTCTCCCTCACAAACTTCTACCACCATACCTACATGATTAATTTGGCTTCTACCGTTTGTTTTAAAGAAAATCAAGTCCCCTTTTTGAGCTTCTTCGGTGTTAATTTTAGTTCCAATGTTGGATTGCTCATGTGATGTCCTTGGCAACTTAATATCGAATGCTCCAAAAGTTGTACACATTAAACCAGAACAGTCAAATCCTGATTTTGAAGTTCCTCCAGTACGATATCTGGTTCCTATATTTTCTGAAGCACGTTCTATCAATTGATCTAAAAAATCATGATTAAAAGTAGGTTTTAATGTGTTGTTAAAATCAATTTTAGTGCTTTGAATCGTAGTCGTCATGTCGCTATCGGCACTAACAATAACATTATTTTCTAGTGGTGCGTTATTAGCGCTGATGTTCAATTTATCACCTACTCGAAGTCCGTTTTTAACTGATGGATTTTGTTTTTCTAATTCCTGAACCGTAATCCCGTATTGTTTAGCAATACCATATTTGGTTTCTTTTGGCAACACCTCACGAACAATATTATCTAAAGTTGCACTTACTATTTCACTTGGTTGAGAAACAGCCGTAACTTCTGATTTAGGCAAATCTATTTTCGGCTGAGAAACAACAGCTTCTTCTATTTTAGGTACAACTTTAACCGATTCAGTACTAACTATAGCTTCCGGAGTTGGCAATTCTTTGTTTTGTTGTGGTACAACTGCAACATCAGTCACTGGTATTCCATTTCCTGGAATTGTTATTTTTTGACCTACTCTAAGCGCTTTGGCACCTATAGTTGGATTGGCTTTATCTAATTCTTTAACTGTAATTCCGTATTTTCTTGCGATAGAATATTTTGATTCTTTTGGAAGTACTTCTATCGTGGTTTGTTCAGTAGTGGATTTTTTAGTTTCGATTACTTGAGGAGTAAGTACTAATTCCGGCTTTTGAGAAACCTTTTTGACTTGAGGCGCAACAGCTACTTCCGTTGAAGATGTGTTTGCTGGAATTATAATTTTTTGACCTATTTTCAATCCTGTAGATTCTAATGTTGGATTGAGTTCATTTAATTCTTTAAGAGAGATTCCGTATTCTTTTGCAATTCCGTAAAGCGTTTCTTTGGCAAGAACTTCATGTTCTTTTGCGGAGTAGTTTGTTGCAACCTTGGATTTTGTATTTGTCTTTTTTGTGGCTGCTACAGGAATTAATAAAATGGAATTGAGTTTTAAGAGGTTTTTTGCGTTTGGATTTAATTTGAAAATAGCGCTTTGTTTAACATCGTATTTCTCTGCAATACTAGAAATTGTTTCTCCTTTTACGATGGTGTGTTTCGTGGTATTTTCCTGAGAAAAAAGAACGATACTATTCAATAAAAACAATGTTACAATTAATCTTAAACTCATATTCATTTATTTCAAATTACTTACCCCATTTTTATTCTACACAGCGATTTCGGGATATAATTATTAAATCTCGCTATGGTTTGCTTTTTTACTTTTTTTATTTAAAAAATTGTAAAAATAATCCTTATCTCTTTTATAAAAAGAGGGTCAGAATGTGTTCGTTTTAAATTCTAGTTGATTTTTATTTCAATTGCAAAAGCAGCTGAAATAGTAACGCCGTACAATCCTAATGTATTGTTGCGCTGAAAATAAAAATTCTAAAGAAGGTTGATTTAAAAAACAATCAAAAAAGCTTCTTTGAAAATCTATTTTTTTAAAAAAGCTAATATAAGAGATTTAATCAAAAAAAACGACCTTTTTTTTAATTTTAACGTTCAAAAAATGAAATTTAACCTTGTTTTTTGAATTTTGTCTCTATTTTCGACTTAAGTTTCTTTTCTTTTTTCGAAAAAAAATTTTGTTCCAAATCAACAAACAGGAATTGAAATCCTGGTTTTTGATTTGTAGCCCTGATGAGAGTGAAAAGCCTTTTGAAGCGGAATTGCAAATTTTTCCTGAGAAAAAAGAGCGACTAAAAGAAGCTCCTTTTTTGTCTTGGAAAAAAGCAATTGTGCGAAAAAGCTTGAAGCGATCAGCAGGAAACAGCTCCAGAAATAAATTGTAATTGAAACAAAAAAACTCGCAAGTTTCCTTGAGAGTTTTAGAAATATACTATTGAAATACTTAAGCTTTTCCAGCAGCGGCAATCAAATTTAATGCTGAACCAGCAACGAACCAGCCAATTTGTCCTTCATTATAGGTGTGGTTTGCCAAGATGATATCTTTGGTTCCATCAGCATGAACAAATTCTAATGTTAATGGTTTTCCTGGAGCAAAATCAACTAAATCAGTGAAGTTGATGGTATCATCTTCTTGGATTTTGTCGTAATCTGCCTCAGTAGCAAAAGTCAATCCTAAAAGACCTTGTTTTTTAAGGTTTGTTTCGTGGATACGCGCAAATGATTTTACCAATACTGCTTTAACACCTAGGAAACGAGGCTCCATAGCGGCATGCTCACGAGAAGATCCTTCCCCGTAATTGTGATCCCCAACAACAATTGAAGGAACACCTGCTGCTTTGTAAGCACGCGCTACAGCAGGAACTGCATCGTAAGTACCAGTCAACTGATTTTTAACTGTATTTGGTTTTTGATTGAATGCATTGATAGCACCAATCAACATATTATTAGAAATATTATCTAAATGTCCACGGAAACGCAACCATGGTCCAGCCATAGAGATGTGATCTGTTGTACATTTTCCGAAAGCTTTGATAAGCAATTTAGCACCTGTGATGTTTTTTGCATCCCAAGGTAAGAATGGCGCTAATAATTGCAGTCTTTCTGAAGTTTCGCTTACCGAAACCTGAACACCTGAACCGTCTTCGGCTGGCGCTTGAAAACCTGGATCTTCTGCATCAAAACCTTTTGGAGGCAATTCATTTCCTGTTGGAGCGTCTAATTTTACTTCTTCACCATTTTCGTTGATTAAAGTATCAGTCAATGGATTGAAACCTAAATCTCCAGCAATAGCTAGAGCCGTTACTAATTCAGGTGAACCTACGAATGCTAAAGTGTTTGGATTTCCATCGGCACGTTTAGAGAAGTTACGGTTGAAAGAGTGAACGATTGTGTTGCGTTCTTCTTTTTCAGCACCTTCTCTGTCCCACATTCCGATACATGGTCCGCAAGCATTTGCAAAAACAGTTGCTCCCATTTTATCGAAAATATCGATAAATCCGTCACGTTCTATGGTATAACGCACTACTTCAGAACCTGGAGTAATGGTAAATTGAGATTTTATTTTTAAATTTTTATCGGTAACTTGTTTCGCCAAAGAAGCTGCACGAGCAATATCTTCGTAAGAAGAGTTCGTACAAGAACCTATCAAACCAACTTCAATTTTTAAAGGCCAGTTATTTTTGATTGCTTCCTCTTTCATTTTAGAAATTGGAGTTGCTAAATCCGGAGTATAAGGTCCATTTAAATGTGGTTCTAATTCGTCTAAGTTGATTTCGATTACTTGATCAAAATACAATTCTGGATTAGCATATACTTCAGCATCACCTGTTAAGTAAGGAGCAATTTTATCCGCTGCATCAGCAACATCAGCTCTATTTGTAGAACGTAAATAACGCCCCATTGAAGCATCATAACCAAATGTAGAAGTTGTAGCACCAATTTCGGCGCCCATATTACAGATCGTTCCTTTTCCAGTACAAGACATAGAAGTCGCACCTTCACCAAAATATTCAACAATAGCTCCTGTTCCACCTTTTACAGTAAGAATTCCGGCTACTTTAAGTATAACATCTTTTGGAGCTGTCCAACCTGAAAGTTTTCCAGTTAATTTTACTCCAATTAATTTAGGAAATTTTAATTCCCAAGCCATTCCTGACATAACATCAACAGCATCAGCACCACCAACACCAATGGCTACCATTCCTAAACCACCTGCATTTACAGTGTGAGAATCAGTACCAATCATCATTCCGCCAGGAAAAGCATAATTTTCAAGTACTACTTGGTGAATAATCCCTGCTCCTGGTTTCCAGAAGCCAATTCCGTATTTATTAGATACTGAAGAAAGAAATTCAAACACTTCATTACTTTGTGTTTTTGCTCTGGCCAAATCAGTTACAGCATCAACTTTAGCTTGAATCAAGTGATCACAATGTACGGTTGTAGGAACTGCAACTTTCTTTTTACCGGCGTGCATGAATTGCAATAATGCCATTTGAGCCGTTGCATCTTGACAAGCAACTCTATCCGGGGCAAAATCTACATAATCAACACCTCTTCCAAAAGCAGTTGATGGCATCCCATCCCAAAGGTGATTGTACAAAATTTTCTCTGTTAAAGTAAGTGGACGACCAACTATCTCACGTGCTTTGTCCACACGGGATGTCATATTTGTGTACACTTTTTGAATCATTTCAATATCAAAAGCCATAAGATTTATATATAATTGTTATTATTCTATTTTAAACATACAAGATACAAAAAAATAGAGTACAAAAAAAAGCCTGAGTCATTAGACTCAGGCTTTTAAACTATAATTAACTAATTATGTGAATTATTTAACTAATAACTTATGAGAAGGCGCAAACTTAGTCAGGTTAATACCATCTACCGCTGCAATATACTCTTCTATTGTTGGAGTTCTACCAAGTATTGTAGATAAAACCACAACAGGTGTAGAGGAAAGTAATGACTCTCCTTTTTTACCTTCAGTATCCTCAACAACTCTTCCTTGGAAAAGACGAGTAGATGTTGCCATAACAGTATCTCCTTTGGCCGCTTTTTCTTGGTTACCCATACAAAGATTACAACCTGGACGCTCTAGATATAACATATTTTCGTATGAAGTACGTGCTGCAGCTTTAGGGACATTATCGTCAAATTCGAAACCAGAATATTTTTGTAAAATTTCCCAGTCCCCTTCTGCTTTTAATTCATCAACAATATTATAAGTAGGAGGAGCTACAACTAGTGGCGCTTTGAACTCTACTTTACCTTCTTGCTCATCAATGTTCTTAAGCATATGAGCAAGGATTTTCATATCTCCCTTATGAACCATACAAGAACCAATAAATCCAAGATCTACTTTTTTAACTCCTCCATAGAAAGATAGAGGTCTAATGGTATCGTGCGTATATCGTTTAGAAACATCAGCATTATTTACATCCGGATCAGCAATCATTGGTTCAGCAATTTCATCTAAATCCACAACAACTTCAGCGTAATATTTAGCGTTTGCATCTGGTCTTAGTGCTGGTTTCTCACCTGATATAATGGCAGCAATTCTCTTATCAGCAATAGCAATCAATCCTTTAAGAACTTGATTTTTATTATCCATTCCCTTATCAATCATGATCTGAATTCTACCTTTTGCCATCTCTAGAGATTCAATCAAGGTATAATCTTCAGAAATACAGATAGAAGCTTTTGCTTTCATTTCTGCAGTCCAGTCTGTAAAAGTAAAGGCTTGATCTGCGTTAAGAGTTCCAAGATGCACCTCAATAATTCTTCCTTGGAATACATTCTCTCCACCAAACGTTTTAAGCATCTGAGATTGCGTAGCATGAACCACATCACGGAAATCCATATACCCTTTCATTTCTCCTTTGAATGTTACCTTCACAGATTCCGGAATTGGCATTGAAGCTTCACCAGTTGCTAATGCAAGAGCAACTGTTCCTGAGTCAGCACCAAAAGCAACCCCTTTTGACATTCTGGTATGAGAGTCACCACCAATGATGATAGCCCATTCATTTACAGTAATATCATTAAGTACTTTGTGAATTACATCCGTCATGGAATGATAAACGCCTTTCGGGTCACGAGCTGTGATCAATCCGAAGTCGTTCATAAATTTCATCAATCTCGGAATATTTGCTTTAGATTTATTATCCCAAACTGAAGCTGTATGACAACCTGATTGGTAAGCACCGTCAACGATTGGAGAAATCACAGTAGCAGCCATAGACTCTAACTCCTGAGAAGTCATCAAACCAGTCGTATCTTGTGAACCAACAATATTTACAGTAACACGAACATCTGAACCAGCGTGCAAAACTTTACCTGGAGTTGAACCAACCGCATTGGCATTAAATATTTTTTCTACAGCCGTAAGACCTTGTCCCTCGACAGAAACCTCTTTTGACGGAGCATAGACAGGAACAATAGCAATACCTAGAGTCTTTGATGCAAATGTTTGCAATTTTTTTCCAAATACAATGGCATAAGACCCACCAGCTTTTATAAATTCAATTTTCTGAGGTGTGAATGCTTTAGAAATATCTATCAATTCTTTATCTCCACTATAAAGTTTCTTTGTTTTGGTGTTGATGGTAAGAACAGTACCTGTAGCTACAGAATATACTTCCTCTAGAATAGGATCACCGCTTTCATTACGAAGAACGTTTCCATTTTCATCTAGTTTTTTTACCCAGTTTTTAAGATCAAGACCAATACCACCTGTAACATCTACAGTTGTTAGGAAAATTGGAGAAATTCCGTTTGTTCCTGCAACGATTGGAGCAATATTAATAAATGGAACATAAGGACTTGCTTGTTTTCCACTCCAAAGCGCCACGTTGTTTACACCTGACATTCTTGAAGATCCCACACCCATAGTACCTTTTTCAGCGATTAACATTACGCTTTTATCAGGATTCGCTGTTGCCAATGCTTTGATTTGAGCTTGTGCCTCAGGAGAAATTAAACATTTACCATGAAGTTCACGATCTGAACGGGAGTGCGCTTGGTTTCCTGGAGAAAGTAAATCAGTTGAAATATCTCCCTCGCCAGCAATAAAAGTAATTACTTTAATTTCTTCTGCTATTTCTGGTAATTTAGTAAAGAACTCAGCTTTAGCATAGCTTTCTAAGATATCCTTAGCAATTTCGTTACCATTTTTGAAAGCTTCAGCTAAACGATCAGTATCGGCTTCATAAAGATAAACTTGTGTTTTCAATACTTCAGCAGCTTGTTTAGCAATAGCAACATCATTTCCTAAAGTTAAATCAAGTAAAACCTTGATAGAAGTCCCACCTTTCATGTGTGATAATAACTCTAAAGCAAAAGCAGGCGTGATTTCAGCAACCGCTGATTGACCTAGAACGATTTCTTTTAAAAAATTAGCTTTTACATTAGCCGCAGGAGTAGTTCCAGGCACAATATTATAAATAAAGAAGTTAAGAGAATCTGCTCTGTATTCGTTATTTAAATCTTTAATTTGCGCAATGATTTCGCTTAATAACTCAGCACCATCAATTGGTTTAGGGTTAAGCCCTTGGCCTTTTCGCTCTTCAATCTCTTGAATATAATCCTTATAAGTGTTCATAATAGAAGTCTTTTCTTGGTATTTTTATTTTTTGTACGCAAATTTAGGAATTAAAGCCGAGAATTAAAAAAAATATAATAGATGTAGCTTTTTCAAAAATTATTATTATAAAATAAAGAGTTTTACTAGTCTTTATTGTCAAAAATTCAATTTTAAATTAAAATAATGAATTATTAATAATTTAAAATCTTTTCTTTGAGAAAGTTGAAATCTAATGATGCTTAGAGAGTGAGATTTTACACTACTTTCAGCTAAGAACCTTTCTAAATTACCATTTACAACGTTGTAGTTGTGTTTTTAAAGGCTCTTTTGGTCAAATTAACATTTTAATTAAAAACAAAAAAAGCCAAACAAATTTTAGAAATCTGTTTGGCTTTTTTTTCAATATTAAAAATTATTACATCAACTTCTGAATAATAGCCTCTTCGGTAATTCCTTCGGCATCGGCTTTATAATTTTTGATAATTCGATGACGTAAAATTCCAGTAGCAACCGCTTTTACATCTTCGATATCCGGAGAAAATTTCCCGTTAAAAGCAGCATTCGCTTTGGCCGCTAAAATCAAATTTTGAGAAGCTCTCGGTCCAGCACCCCAATCTAAATAATTTTTCACAAACTCATTAGACATCGGATTATCGGGCCTAGTTTTACTAACTAACGTCACTGCATACTCAATTACATTATCCGCGACAGGTATTCTGCGTATTAACTGCTGAAAATCAATTATTTCCTGAGCAGTAAACAATGGATTTATAGTGTTTTTTATATCAGAAGTAGTTTGTTTTACTACTTGAACTTCTTCTAAAAAAGAAGGATACTCTAGTTTTATAGCAAACATGAAACGATCCAACTGCGCTTCCGGCAAAGGATAAGTCCCTTCCTGCTCAATAGGGTTTTGAGTAGCCAAAACAAAATAAGGCAGGTCTAGCTTATAGTTTTCACCAGCGATAGTAACGGAACGTTCCTGCATGGCTTCCAGCAAAGCAGCTTGTGTTTTTGGAGGCGTTCTGTTGATTTCGTCAGCCAGAATAATATTTGAAAAAATAGGCCCTTTTATAAATTTGAAATGACGGTTTTCATCTAGTATTTCACTTCCAAGTATATCTGACGGCATCAAATCCGGAGTAAACTGAATTCTTTTGAAATCAAGTCCCAATGCTTGCGCAAGCGTATTTACCATCAATGTTTTTGCTAATCCTGGAACTCCAACTAATAATGCATGCCCCCCAGAAAATATACAAAGCAAAATTTGATCTACTACATCATTTTGACCTACAATGATTTTTGCTATCTCCGCTTTTAGCTCATTCCTTTTTTGAACCAAGTTATGTATTGCTGCTACGTCTGACATGTATTAAGTATTTAAAATTAAAAAGAGTTAGCGTTATGAAATCATAAAACTAACTCTTTTTATTTATTTATCGAAAAATTTTCATTCTTAATTCTAATCAAATGAAGGAGACTATTTCTTAAGCCAATTGTTTGTAAAATCACAATCTCTATATTCTCCAATGATTTTGATGTATGTTTCTTTAATCTTTTCATCAAACCATTTTCCAATAGTAGTAATTTGTTTGCTTTTTAAAGCTAAATCTTTAATTTTGATGTAATCTTTAGCATAATCCGCTGCATGCTCATCTATTCTATTTGTAACAGTGATTAACTTGAATGTTTTCTTTCCTTCCTCACCTTGTTCTAATAATGGAGCAGAAACCTCACCCTCTTTTAAATTAGAAACTTGACTGTAAAAAGTAGGATCCATTTTTGTCAACTCAAAACGAGTATCTTGAGTTTTTGGATTGATTAAAGCACCACCGTTGGCTCTAGTTTCTTTCTCATCAGATAATGTTCTGGCTGCATCTGCAAAAGTGATTTCTTTATCTTCGATTCTTTTTTTAATCAAAGTAATTTTTTCTTTCGCTTCATTCAAAGCCTCTTCAGTTACTGTTGGAGTCAATAATATATGGCGTAATTCTATTTCTTGCCCTTTGATTTTTTCTACATAAATAATATGATACCCAAAATCTGTTTGAAATGGCGCAGAAATCTCTCCTTCAGCAAGACTAAAAGCAACATCTTTAAACTCTTTTACAAATGGAGTTCTACGATTCATTTTATAAAAACCTCCGTTAGATCTTGAACCTGGATCTTGAGAATACAAAACCGCTTTAGTAGAAAAACTGGAACCTTCTTCTATTTCCTTTTTAAAACCATTCAATTTATCAATTACTTTTTGTTTATCAGCGTCCGAAACTTTAGGAGTAACCACAATTTGTGCTACTTCTAATTCTACACCAAAAAAAGGAAGATCTGAAGTAGGTATTGTTTTGAAATAATTACGAACTTCTTCGGGAGTAATTTCTACAGCATCAACAATTTTCTTTTGCATTTCTGAACTTAACTTACCTTCTTTCAAAATATCAGAAAAATAAGTTCTAAATTCTTCCTCAGAATCTTTTTTATAGTACTTAACCACTTTCTCTAAAGACCCAATTTGCTCTACCATATAGTTCAAACGATCTTCCATCATACCTTTAACTTCGGCATCAGTAACTACAATACTATCTTGAATAGCTTGATGTGCATATAATTTATCTTCTAATAATTTACCAAGCATTTGACATCTTGAAATGTCTTTTACAGACCCTCCTCCAGCAGAAATCTCAAGATACGACTTGTCGATATCTGAATCAAGTATGATAAAATCTCCTACTGTAGCAATTACACCGTCAATTTTTTGTTTCCCGGTAGATTGGATTTTTTTAACCGGAGCAATGACACTATCCTTAATAATTTCTTGAGCACTTGCTACAACACTGGAAAAAAGCAAAACAAAAAAAGTAAATGCAATTCTATTATTAATGGATCTCATTTTTATTTTATTTATTGGCATTATTATAATTTGTATTTATTGTAAAACATCCTTTATTCTATTGTCTTTAAACCTATTTATAAAGGCCCGAATAATTTTGGCAAATATACACTTTAAGAATCAAGAAGCGAATTGAATTAATAATACAATTTCTTACCATTCTTTAAATTTAAAACGAACAAAAATAACAATTCAATTACATAATACAAGTTTCCTACCTACTATTAACAAAAAATTATAAACGCATTTATTCATTGCTATGTTCAGCTACTAAATCATATAGAAACTGAACGTTAGAAGTAAAAAAATAAAATCTTAATTGTACATTCTTAAATTGTTTCAGTATCATTTTATTTCCCTTTTTGAAACACCCCCCTTCTTTACAAAATCTGTTTTCTTTCCTAATGTTTCATTTGTTCTAAATTGAGTTTTAGCTGCAAAACATTAAAGAAATCAGGATTTAAATTTCTCATTTTTAGCGCTCTATTCAAAAAGTTGTAAACACTACAACGTTTTCGTGGTGAATTAAAAAAATTCTCATACTCATCACGTAAGAATTTGTATAAATTAGCTAAAAAATTGATTTATCATTAAAAAATTAAATATAAAAATAAATTTTAAACAAATATTTGATTTATTTTTTTTGATTTCAATAAAATTAGTTTTAAAACCTAACCTTATAAACCACTAAATAAAAATTAAATTTCAAGAAATAATTTTGTTTTCTGTTTTTAAATTATTGCCCAAAATCTATTACTTAACCTAATTTATTCTTTTTTATGAAAAAACAAAATTTTAAAACGTATCTATTATCAGCTTTATTAGTTGGTCTGTATTCGTGTAATTCGAATGACGATCTGGCTACTGATTCTGCTGCTGCAGCTTCACAATTCAAAGTAATCAATGTTACACATCACGACGGACAACCTTTCAGTACTGGAAAATCCACAAACGCAACAACTGGAAGATATGTTGCTAATCCAGGCGGTGGTGTTATGATGCAAGCTTTCTATTGGGATGTTCCTGCTGGTGGAGCGTGGTGGAATACTGTAAATGCGAAAATAACCGCATGGTCAAATGCAGGTATCGGTTCCATCTGGCTTCCTCCAGTTTCAAAAGCACAAAATGGCGCTTTTTCAATGGGATATGACCCTACAGATTATTTTGATTTTGGAAATTACAATCAAAATGGTACTGTAGAAACACGATTTGGTTCCCGAACAGAACTAGAAAGTCTGATAACAAAAGTGCACGCCGAAAACATGCAAGTATATGCTGATATGGTATTAAATCACAATAGTGGCGGACAATTAGAAAACAATCCTTTTACAGGAACGCAAACTTATACTAATTTTACTGGTGTCGCTTCTGGCAAATTCCCAAGAACGAGTGCTGATTTTTATAAAAATGCCTACGGAAATAATGATGAAGGTGCTTTTGGAGGCTTTCCAGATTTAGCTCACGTGGTACCAAATGTTCAAGACTGGCTTTGGAAAAGAGCAGATGGAGTTGGTAAATATTATAAAAATACGATGAAATTTGACGGATGGAGATTTGATTACGTTAAAGGTTTTGCTCCGTGGGTCATAAAAGATTGGAATGCAAACGTAGGTGGATTTTCCGTTGGTGAGCTATGGGATTCTAACGTAAACATACTGAATGATTGGGCGAATAATGCCAATAGTTCTGTTTTTGATTTTGCCTGTTATTATAAAATGAACGATGCATTTGACGGAAACAATTTAAACCTTTTGAATGATGATATGATGTGGAAAAGAAATCCTTATAAAGCGGTTACTTTCGTTTCTAATCATGACACCGATGAAATTTGGAAAAAAGAGTTAGCCTACGCTTATATCTTAACTCACGAAGGATATCCAACTATTTTTTACAGAGATTATGAGGAATGGTTGAATAAAGCGAAAATGGATAATCTTATTTGGATACACAATAATAAAGGAACAGGAACAACTTCTATTTTATACACCGATACTGATGAATATATCGCTCGGAGAAATGGCTATAATGGTAATCCAGGTTTAGTAGTTTACATCAATAACTCATCAACTTGGCAAGAAAGATGGATCCAGACGAATTGGGCTAATGCACAAATCAAGGATTTCACTGGTAATTCAAATTGGTTCCCTACAACCCAGGGTGATAAATGGGTTAAAATTCAGTGTCCGCCGAATGGATATTCTGTTTGGTCAATCAATATGTAACACATAAATACCATCAAGGCTGTCTGAAAAGGCAGCTTTTTTTATCAGTAATTGCATCTTCGCAATTCTAATATTCAATTAAAATCGCCTGAATTGCAACTTCAAAACCTACCTACTCCATTTAGAGTATACAATTTTTTTAATTGGCATTTATAAATAGTACTTTTGCAAACTATTTATACAAATATGGGCTTTTTAGAAGAAATACAACGCAGAAGAACTTTCGGGATTATCTCACATCCTGATGCCGGAAAAACAACACTTACTGAGAAACTCCTCCTTTTTGGTGGTGCGATTCAAGAAGCAGGTGCCGTAAAAAATAATAAGATTAAAAAAGGCGCTACTAGTGACTTTATGGAAATTGAACGCCAGAGAGGAATTTCGGTTTCTACCTCAGTTTTAGCATTCAATTATAAAGATAAAAAGATAAACATACTCGATACTCCAGGACACAAGGATTTTGCCGAGGACACTTTTAGAACTTTAACTGCTGTTGACAGTGTTATTGTTGTAATTGATGTTGCCAAAGGTGTTGAGGAACAAACGGAGAAATTAGTAGCTGTTTGTAGAATGCGAAAAATTCCAATTATTGTATTCATCAACAAATTAGACCGAGAAGGAAAAGACGCTTTTGACTTGATGGACGAAGTGGAACAAAAACTGGGATTAACCGTTACGCCATTAAGTTTTCCAATAGGAATGGGTTATGATTTTCAGGGAATTTACAATCTATGGGAACAAAACATCAACTTATTTAGTGGTGACAGTCGGAAAAACATTGAAGAAACCATCGCTTTTTCAGATGTTCAAAATCCAGAATTAGAGAAAATTATCGGTCAAAAACCCGCTGACAAATTACGAGAAGAGTTAGAGTTAATAGATGAAGTATATCCTAAATTTGATCGTCAGGATTATTTAGACGGAAAATTACAACCTGTATTTTTTGGTTCGGCATTGAATAATTTTGGAGTAAGAGAATTATTGGACTGTTTTGTTCAAATTGCTCCATCACCAAGAGCAAAAGATTCTGAAACACGATTAGTAGATCCTAAAGAAGAAAAAATGACTGGATTTGTTTTTAAAATCCACGCCAATATGGATCCAAAACACAGAGACCGTCTGGCCTTTATAAAAATTGTTTCTGGAACTTTCGAAAGAAACAAACCCTATTATCATGTTCGTCAAAAAAAGAACTTAAAATTTTCTAGTCCAAATGCTTTTTTTGCTGAAAAAAAAGAAATAGTAGACATATCCTATCCTGGTGATATTGTTGGATTACATGATACCGGAAATTTTAAAATTGGTGATACGTTGACCGAAGGGGAAATCATGAGTTTCAAAGGAATTCCAAGTTTCTCTCCGGAACATTTCCGATACATCAATAATGCCGATCCAATGAAAGCCAAGCAATTGGATAAAGGAGTCGATCAGTTAATGGATGAAGGTGTTGCGCAGTTATTTACTTTGGAAATGAACAATCGAAAAATCATTGGAACGGTTGGTGCACTTCAATATGAGGTAATTCAGTACCGTTTAGAGCATGAATATGGTGCAAAATGTACCTATGAAAATTTTCCTGTTCACAAGGCTTGTTGGGTAAAACCTAACGACCAAAAAAGTGAGGAGTTTAAAGAATTTAGAAGAATTAAACAAAAATTCTTAGCTCATGATAAGTACGGACAATTAGTATTTCTAGCTGATTCTGACTTTACAATACAGATGACACAAAATAAATATCCGAATGTGAAATTATTTTTTACTTCAGAATTTGAATAACGTACTTTAATAAAAAATGTCTATTCCTGAGAAAGTGATACCGAATTAATTAAAAATCAAAGTATAATTTTAAAGAGGCTGTCAAAAATATATTTGGCAGCCTCTTTAGGTTTTAATAAGTTACCATTTTAAAAGCCACTAGACATTTGGACATGTTAACATGTTAACTTAGCAATCATGGAAAATCTTAATTTAAGCTCCTGAAATAAGTGCTTAAAATTTACGACAAAGCTTTAAAAAAGAAAGCGATTCAATTGAGTCCGAATGATTTTCTGGAATTAAAACATTTAAACAGATATAAAAAATATTTATTGATGAACAGAATGGGATTTAAATACTGCTTACATTCTCAGTTTTTATAATGCCTAAAATATAAAATACGACCATTAAAAAAAAAACTGCCCGAAAATCACTTTTCGAGCAGCCACCATTAACAAACAAACTTAACAAATTATATTAATAACCTGGATTTTGATCTGCAATCGTTAATGCTTTATTTTTAGCAATTTCTGATGCAGGAATTGGATATAAATTATTTTTAGAAGTGTACCCTTTGCTTGATAACTCAGCATTAGCTTTTCCCCATCTTACTAAATCCCAAAAACGCTGTCCTTCAAAAGCTAACTCCAAGAATTTTTCATTTACAATAGCGTTAAACAAATTTGCACCTGTTAAGGTCGCAGACACATCAGCTAATCCTGCTCTTTTTCTAATTTTGTTTAATTCTATTCTTGCATTACCATCTTGACCTTCCTTATTGTAAGCTTCGGCGGCAAGCAACAATACTTCAGCAAATCTAAATAATCTCAAGTTTGTACCATAATTTGCTTCTAAAACACCACTAGCACTTGTTTCTGAAGCACGTGGAGCATATTTTGTTCTAATACCTCCTTCATAGTCCCAAGGGGATCCTGCTTTACTTCCACCAAATGAAACAAGTTCTGCTTCACTCATTACTGTAGCTCCTTTACGACTTACATCTCCTGCAGCATCAAACGCACTTAATATTTTTGCTGTAGGCAAGTTAAAGCCCCATCCATTTCTCAATCCAGTACCCGTCAAATTAAAGTAACCATCACCACGAGGACCCATTAATTGTATAAATATGTTACTTTCTTGACGACCAGCAAGATTTGCAGTAGTAAAATTGTAACCTTTTGTAGTAATAAAGCCTACTTCAAATAAAGACTCTTTTCCAAATTCTGAATCTTTTAACCAAACTTTTGAAACGTCTGACTCTAAACCATGAGCGGGATTATCTATTACTGCTTTTAAATACGGAATTGCAGCAAGAGTTTTTCCTTGAAATACCAAAACTTTACCTAATAATGCTTGAGCAGCTCCTTTTGAAACTCTAAAATTATATTTAACCGCGCTTTTATCCGGCAAACCAGCAATAGCAACAGCTAAATCAGCTTCTATTTGAGCATAAATTTCTGCTCTTGAACTTTTTGGTTTAGCAAAAGCTTCAGCGCTAATTGTTGTAGGGTTTTCTAAACGCAAAGGCACATCTCCCCACATAGTTGTTAGCTCAAAATAACACCAAGCTCTCATAAACTTTGCTTCTGCAATTGCAAAGGCCTTATTGCTTAAGTTACCTGCTTCCACCTTCTCTATAATAGTGTTTGCAAGTGCAATTGTTTTATATTCCTTATTCCAAACACCTTCCAAAGAGGGATTAGAAATAGATATATTTGAATAATCATCAATATCTTGTAATTGCTTTTGATCTGTTGCATTACCACCACCAGCATTAGCCTCATCACCTGGTAACACTTTAATAAAAAAAGCTGAATTCCAGGCCTGATCATTATTAAATTGTACTAGGTCATACAATCCAATTAAAGCTTCTTCCGTATTCTTTTCGTTATTAAAAAAAGTCGTACTCTCCAGCACACCTACAGGTTTTACCTCGGTAAAATCTGAACTACATGATACAGTTACAAAAAATATAACCGTAACACAATATATTATTTTTTTCATATTTAATGTTTTATTTTATTAAAATTCAAGTGATAAACCAAATAATATTTTAGCAGCTACTGGATAATATCCTCTATCTACTCCTATACTATTATCAGAAAAACTTCCTGCTTCAGGATCTAAACCATTATATTTAGTAAAGGTGAAATAGTCATCTAAAGAAATATAAGTTCTTAGTTTTTTTAATTTCATTTTATTTGAAACATCCTTAGAGAAATTATAACCTAATTGAATTTGTTTAATTCTCATATAAGAACCATCTTTTACTACTAAATCAGTATCATATGCAGATGTTGCATATTGAGCAGCTGGATAAGATGCAATATCTCCTGCTTGTTGCCATCTACCGGTAAAAAATTCAATTGGGTGATTGGTAAGCGGTCTTGAAGTCTGGTGGTAAGCTTCAAAAATATCATTCCCTTGTGTACCTTGAACTCTAATGTTTAAATCAATGCCTTTATATCCAAATTGAATATTTCCTCCAAAAAGAATATCAGGATGAGGTGAACCGATTTTTGTTTTATCGTTTGATGTAATTCCAGGAACACCATCGGTATCTACAATTTTTATTTGTCCTGTTGCAGAATCTATACCGTCAGTTTCATATCCGTAGAAATACCATAATGGTAATCCTTTTTGGAAACGAGTTACACCATCATTGTTTTGCGGTGCCAGTGCACCTATTATAAAACCATTGTCACCTACAAAACTAATATCGGTAACTTCATTACGCAAGGTTGACAAATTAAGGTCTATACCATAACTAAAACCACCCGATGTTTTATCACTGTAACCCGCTTCAAACTCAAAGCCTTTATTTTCAACTGTTCCAGCATTAATAGAAGGAACTCCTACACCTAAAGATGGAGGTGCAATGATATTTCCATTCACAAGAAGTAAATTTCTAGTTGTTTTAACATAATAGTCAACTGAAAAATTTAGTCTATTATTTAATGCTCGTAAATCTAAACCTAAATCCAATTGTTCAGAACGTTCCCATTCTAAATTGGTATTTGGTAAACTCCCTGGAGTAATACCCGTTTGACCCTCGTAAACAACCGGAACTGTTAAAGCGGTTTCTGTTGCTACAGTTTGGAATATTAAGCTGTTTATGTAAGTACTTAAATTGTTATCACTACCATTTTGTCCCCAACTAGCTCGTAGTTTTAGATAATCAATTTTCGAGCCTTCTTTCCAAAAATTTTCCTTAGATACTAACCAACCAGCAGAAGCTGCAGGGAAATACCCTGATTTTTTTGTAGTTGGAAAAAAACTAGAAGTATCATTACGCAACGAACCTTCTAGTAAATATTTTCCCATATAATCATATGAAATTCTTCCAAAAACTGAGCTCCCCCTTTTTTCAACAATACTACCACCAATTACATCATTGTTGCGATTAGCAAAGTCAAAGTATGCAAACTGGTCTGTTTGATCATGAATTTCCGCCCCGCGTAAAGAATAAAATGGACTCTTAGTTTTCTCAGATGAATACCCCAATAATCCCGTTAAATTATGATTTCCAAATTCTTTAGTGTAGCTCGCAAAATTTTCCCATAACCATTTTGAACTTCTTGAAATCTGATTCGTTAATGTTACAGTAGAATTTTGAGCTTCTGACGATACAACCCAAATAGGACTCCATCTATTATCAAACGTATTTGTTCGTTCATATCCAAATCTAGAGGTAAATGATAAACCTTTTGCTAAATTCAATTTAGCAAACACCGATGTTAGAATTTTATCCGTATCAATACCTCCTCTAAAAGTGTAATTTGCTAATCCTACAGGGTTCACAGCCTCACCCGTTGCATAAGTTGGGTATCCGTAAACATTACCATTACCATCTGTCATAGCTGTTCCTGCAGCTACTCCAGCTAAAGCTCTTGCTGGTAAAGTTCCTGTATAAATTACGGGTGTTAGTGGATCCATAACTAAAGCTTGCGTTACAACTCCAGCTGTTGAATTATCTTCAGTAATAGGAGAAGACCCTATATTTGAATAAGTCATATTAGTACCTATTTCTAACCAATCATTGACTTGAGATTTAAGATTAAGTCTTCCTGTAAATCTTTTATAGTTTGAATCTTTACCAACAACTCCATCTTGATCCATATAGGAGCTTGAAAAATAGAAAGACGTTTTCTCGTTCGCTCCAGAGATACTTAAATCATGTCTTTGTGTAGCTGCCTTGTTGAAAGTTTCATCTATCCAATTTGTATTAATGCCGTTATCAACTACATTAGTTCTTCCTGCCTCTTGGAAATAAGTTACAAATTGAGACGCATTCATCAACTTCATGTTAGACCTAACGGACTGAGTACCTATTTGAGTACTGTAGTTAACTATTGTTTCTCCTGGCTTACCTTGTTTAGTTGTAATAATGATAACTCCATTTGCTCCTTGTGTACCATAAATTGCAGAAGATGCTGCATCTTTTAAAACCTCCATGTTAGCAATGTCATTTGGAGAAATATTATCTATAGAACTCACTTTCATTCCATCTACAATATATAATGGATCTGAATTTCCATTAGAACCTGCACCTCTAATTCTAACTTTAGAACCAGAACCTGGAGCCCCAGATGAAGAAACTACGGTAACACCTGATGTTTTACCTTGTAACACAGACTCAACACGTGCTGACGAAGAATTTTGAATATCAGCAGAACTAATACTAGAAATTGCCCCTGTTACTAAACTTTTCTTCTTAGCCCCATAACCTACAACCACAACTTCGTCTAATACTGCTGAATCATCTTCCAACACTACATTAACTGGTGATGTCCCACTGTATTTAATTTCTTGGGATTTAAAACCTACAAAAGTGAAGACTAAAACATCTCCATTTTTAGCATTAATTTTAAAAGCTCCATCAAAATCTGTTTGTGTTCCTCCAGCAGTACCTTTAACCAATACATTAACACCTGGGATAGGGCCTGTTTTATCCGATACAGTACCCGATACAGTTTGAGCATAAATAATACTTCCAAATAATAAGAATACTGGAAGTATTAGTTTTTTTAGCAGTTTGTTTTTCATAAAATTTAGTTTGGATTAATATTTTTTTTTGGTTAGTTAAAGCACTATGAGATTTAATTTTAAAAAATGCAGGCTCAATGTGAATAGTAAAAAATGCAAGGAGAGCATCATAGTAGTATTTCAACAAATTAATTCCATTCAGAAATTCAAATTCCATAGTTTGACAAATGTTAAGAAAATACCAAAATTTAAATATCAATTTTAAAGCAATAACTATAATTTTTAAAGCTATTAGCTATTTTACTACCATTTAAGCGATATTTTTATAGACAATGCAACAATTTTTATAGTATTATATTCCATTTTAACTTAAATACATCCCTTTGTAAACGATCTTCAATAATTTTTCGATTATATAATTAATTCATTTACATATCCAATAGACCATTAGAAGCCCCTTAATTAATCGTTGTAGACAGAAGTGTTTTTCCCAAAATCCCAAACACAAATATGCGTGGTTCATCAAATTAGTAACGCTTAGAAGAACAACTGTAAGCAATTGCTGCAGATATAAAACTATCATGAAACACAACAAAACAAGTCACAGAGCTAGCTTTAAACGATTCTACCAACAAATCGGAAACAATATATTTATGTTCTCAAATTCTAGCACGATAATCCGAAGAAACTAACGACATTTTTTGACTTTCCAATTGCAATCCGAAAAATCATTTATGCTTCAATTTTATTAAAAATTTTACTGGTAAAATCCAAAAATACACAACAATAAATTGTCATTCCTTACGGATGAGTCAACTCTAAAATCAATTTTTTTTGTATTAAAAGAGCAACCTACAAATAGTCTCGACTCAAAATTAGGGAGTTGTTTTAACCAATTTACCCATATAAAAAGTGAGGCTTCGATTATATAATCGAAGCCTCACTTTTTTAACTTACACACTTTTGGAGAGCGTGTCGTTTTGTTACATATCCATTTCGCTTACACACTTTTTACAATGGTGTACTTAGCTGTTTAAGAGTGCTCTACTTTATTTTACAATCAACTAAACCAACCATCAGAGCTCGTTTTTTTTAATTTTAACATCTGTAGGTTTTATACCAAAATAACTCTTAAAGCATTTTGCAAAATAAGAAGGGGAAGAAAATCCTATTTTATAACATACTTCGCTAATACTTAAATTGTCCTTTTCCAAAATTTGTTTTGCTTTTTGAAGTCGAACATTTCTTAAAAATTCATTAGCGGTTTGGTTGGTGAGCACTTTAATTTTTCTATAAAACTGGCTTCTGCTCAATTTTAATTGAGTAGCAAGTGATTCTACATTTAAATCCGGATTACTAATATTCTCTTTAATGTAGTTTAACACTTTCTCAATAAATTCTTTATCTAAGGATAATGTCTTAGTTCCCTCAGGTACTTCACTAATTAAACTAAAATATTTATTAAAAATTAACTGCCTGCTGGTTATTAACTGGGACAAGCGCAGCCTTAACAAACGCATATCAAAAGGTTTAACCATATAAGCATCTGCCCCCACTTCAATACCTTCTATTCTATCTTCAATTTCCGTTTTGGCAGTAAGCATTAATACAGGAATATGACTTGTTCTTAAATCACTTTTTATATTTTTACAAAAATCAAACCCATCCATTTCTGGCATCATGACATCTGTTAATATAATATCCGGAAGAAACTCATTAGCTAAATTAATTCCACTTTTTCCATTATTAGCAACTAAAACCTTATACTCATTTTCAAGCTCATTTTTTAAATAATCTCTAAGTTCGTAATTATCCTCTACTATTAACAATGTATATTTATGTAGATTTTCATCTATATCAATTACCTTTCCCTTTTCTATTTCAAAAATTGTAAGTGTTTGTTCCTTTTTAACTTGAGCCCCTTTACTATTTAAAAGTATTTCATTATCATCAAAATGAGACCTACCCGCAGGCAATATTATTGTAAAAGTAGTTCCTTCTCCTACTTTACTGTCAACTTTAATTTCGCCTTTATGTAACCTAACAAAATCTCGAACCAATCCTAAACCAATTCCTGTACCACCGTAATAACTTTTATTTAAATTTTCAACTTGATAAAAACGCTCAAATATTTTTTCCAATTCTCCTTTTTCAATGCCCGGACCTGTATCAGAAACAATAATCTCCACTACTTTTACCCCCTCAGTTTTACTTATTAAAGGTAAATGGAATAACTTATCTGTTGATTGGAGGTTGATATTGATTGTCCCTCCATTTGGGGTTACCTTAATAGCATTTGATAGGATATTGAAAATAATTTTTTCCAACATATCTGCATCAACCCAAACTGATAGAGCATCTACATCTGAATCTAAATCAAATTCTATTCCTTTGATCAATAATTCTTCTCTAAAATGGATTACAACATCTCTTAAAAAATCCACTAAATTTAATTTTACAGCTTTAACCTTTAATTTATTTGATTCAAGTTTTTTAAAATCTAATAGCTCGTTTATCAACCTATAAAGTCTATTGGTGTTTTTGTGAATAATATTAAGTTTTTCTTTTGTTCTCGTTGCGAGATTTAAGGTATCATCTCTAACAATATCGTCAATAGAGTTCATAATTAAGGTAAGTGGTGTTCTTAATTCATGCGATATATTAGTAAAAAACTGAAATTTTTTTTCATTTAAAGCTTTCTCTTGCAATCTTTTATTTTCTTCTAAAATTATTTCTTTATTTTTATTCAACCTGATAAGCATCTTCTTATTAAAATAATAGCCCCCAAAAAACAACATAACAACATAAGAAAACAAAGCCATATTTGACTTCCACCAAGGCGGTAAAACAGTTATTTTTAGTTCTAATATTTCTTTATTCCATTTACCATCACTATTGGCTGATTTTAATTTAAATATATAATTACCCGGTTCTAAATTTGTATAAGTTGCACTTCTTAATCTACCAACATAATTCCATGATTTTTCTAAACCTTCAAGATAATAAGCATACTGATTTTTTTCAGGTCTTGTATAGTTAATGCCTGTATATTCGATAGTAAATACAGATTGGGTATTATTTAAAGTAATACTATTCGTTTCACCAATGGCACTTTCAAGGGGCGAATCTATCTGATTAATACTAACTGTTTTATTAAACAACTTAAAATCTGTTAAATATAACGATGGTAAAACATTATTAACGTTAATACTTGAAGGATTGAAATAATCTAGTCCAAAATAATTACCAAAATAAATGATTCCTTGTTCATCTCTAAAAGTAGCATTACGGTTAAAATCATTAGAAAGCAGTCCATCATTTTTTGTATAATTAGTAAACATATTGGTTTTAATATCCAGTCTTGTAACCCCAGAATTTGAACTCAGCCAAATATTCCCTTTTAAATCACCAATAATACCTACTATATTATCGGCTTCTAAACCATCTTGTTTGTTATACCATTTAAAACGATCTGTTTTAACATTGTATTTACACAAACCAGCGCCTTTTGTTCCAATCCATATTGACCCGTCCTTTCCTTCATATAGTGACAAAATGTCCTCTGTTTTTGCATAATTTTTAAATTCTTTAGACATTCTTTTAGCCATTGATACAATAGAAAACGTATTACTTGCTAACTTTTTAATCTTGAACAAACCTATATTTCTTGTTGCTACCCAAAGATTATCATTACTGTCAGCCAATATTTTAGTTACATAACTATCTAAAATACCAGATTTAAAAAATGGCCCTGATCTGTAATTTATAAATTTTCCTATATTGGGATTAAACGAATGCAACCCTTTATCCCAACTAGCAAACCAAATAGTTCCTTCTAAATCTTCTGTAATACTTATAATATTATTGGAAGTTAAACCTCCACCGGTATTATTTACAGTGAAATTGATAAATTTTTTATCGCCATTCTTTAAAAAATATAACCCTCCGTTCCAAGTACCTGCCCATATGTTTTGTTTACTGTCAATGAGTAATGTTTCAACATAATTATTAGTTAGCCCCGAAATTACCTTGTTTTCCGTAGGGCCAATATGAGTATATTGACTCGATTTAGGATCAAAAATATCAATACCACCTCCATCCATTGCTATCCAAAATTTATTAAATCGATCTTTTACAATAGCAGTAACAGAACTTATTTGTAGTGAATTAGGAATACCAGATATGCTTTCTAGATTTTCAAACTTATCATATAACTTGTCGTAAACACCAATTCCTGCATTATAATACCCCATCCATATACGTTCATTTCGATCTAAAAACAAAGACCAAATAGAATTAGATAAAATATTTTTTCTTTCGGATTTACTTGATATATAATGATTTAAAATTTTTCCATTACCATCAATATGAAATAACCCATCATTCTCCGTACCGCACATTAAGGTTTTGTCAGGTAAATTAATAATTGATAAAATTCGATTTTGTGAAATTGGAAAATGATTTATCTCAAATAGAGGATCTTTAGAATTGTTCTTAATTTTAAATAAGCCTGAGGGCATTGTTCCAATCCATATATTATTCTTTTCTATTAATAAACATTGAATAGCGTCATTAATAGACTTAACACCTTCTTTATTTTTAAAAATAGAACGTCTTAACGAATTTGTTTTGGTGTCAAATTCTTTCAGACCACTTTCAGTTCCAGCATATATCTTTCCCTTAGAATCAACCTGAAGTGCATTTATAGTATTAGTAGAAGTTGAGTTAGATCCTTGACATACTATTTTTTCAACTTTAAAATTATTTAAATTCATCTTAAATAATCCGAGTTCTAGAGTACCAATAAATAAATTCCCCTTTTTATCTCCTATCAAACTCTTAACCAAAACTTTTACTTTATTTTTTTTGAATTCGGATAAAAGAATTCTTTTAAAACAATCATTCTTGTAGTCATATAAGTTGAGTCCTTCGTCTGTCCCAAACCATAATCTGTTTTTATTATCAAGATAAGAACAATTGACAGTATTATTACTTAATGAGCTAGGATCATTTGGTTTGAATTTATATGTTTTGTAATCATTACCGTCAAATTTATTTAATCCATTTCCACTGGTACCTAACCAAATAAAACCGTAATGGTCTTGAACTATAGTTTGTACACCGATTTGGGAAATGCTTTCCTTTATATTAACAAATCTATACTTTTCAATTGGCTTTTGAGACCGAATAGCTAAGGAAAAAAATACTAAACAACAAACAAGAAAAAAAAATTTCATATTACTAACCCATTTTAAAACCAGATATAGATAAAATTAACATTTAAATTTTACAAATCATTAAAATTATAGTAACATATCAATATTATCACATTTAATAATTATTTTGTCTATTAACTGCAACAATAATTTAGGAACGACAAATTAAATTGTGTGTGGTTATTTCAACACGAGACAGACACATAAAAAAAAACGCTAATTAAAAAATTAGCGTTTTTTTGTATACCTTTTAAAATAAACCTCCACTTAAGACATCATACTGTCAGTATCTACTGCTTTCTTTAAAAAAGCTTTTATTAACAAACGGTTTGGAGCAGAACCAGATGTTATAACCTGTATTTTTGTACTCGAACTTTCTGAAGATATTGTGCCGTTTGGACCTTGTTTAGTCCCCATAAACCATAATACAAAATTCATAGTATTTGAAGAAGAAGTTGCTAAAACATTTTCTTTTTTTACATTACTTTTAACTTCAATCGTACTATCATCTACTAACTTTTGTGCAGATTGACCAAATACTGATACGTTTGACATTAATATAAAAACAAACAGTATCAAGAGATTTGAAATCCCTTTAGTGTTAGCTTTTAAAGTAAAATATTTCATAACAATTCGTTTTTTTTGGATAGATATAGTTTAATTCCCTATCTCGAGAACGAAAGTATATCATTTATTTACCAGCAAAAAATATTTTCGATGAAGCACCTTAATAATCGTTTAAAACACAAACTTGTTATTAAACACCTGAATTTAAAGGTTTCTTAATGTCTATTTATCAAATAAAGAGTAATATATAATTTCTATAGAAATTGTACATTCAGGAGTGAATAATAGTGAAATATTGAAGAGATACTATTATCATCTTAAATCAAAAAACACAAAACTAATCGTTACGTTATAAAAGAAAGAATTAATGTTTAAACAAAAAAAGGCTCCATTTTCTGGAGCCTTTAAAATATTATGCTTGTCCTGCCGGACCAAAATTAAGCGGTATTGGTGCTTGTTCAGTGTCTTTTATTTCGCCATGAGCGACTTCAAAACGGTGAATATTTTCTCCTATTGCTTTCAACAATCTTTTAGCATGTTGTGGTGTTAAGACTATTCTTGATTTCACCTTTGCTTTAGGAATACCAGGCATGATGCTTACAAAATCTAAAACAAACTCTGATGAAGAGTGATTTATTATTGCTAAGTTTGAATAAATTCCTTCAGCAATTTTTTCATCTAGCTCAATATTAATTTGCTCTTGTTGTTGATTAGAATTACTCATATTTTAGTAAATATATTCTTCTTTGTTAGCCATCATGTCGTTATAATCTTCTTTCGAACCTACAATTGTATTGTCATATTCTCGCATACCTGTTCCGGCAGGGATTCTATGTCCTACAATTACATTTTCTTTCAATCCTTCTAAGTAATCGATTTTACCTGCAACAGCAGCTTCATTCAATACTTTAGTAGTTTCTTGGAAAGATGCAGCAGAAATAAACGATTTAGTTTGAAGCGATGCTCTTGTAATACCTTGTAAAACTGGTGTTGCCGTTGCAGTAACAACATCACGAGCTACAACAAGATTTTTATCTGTACGTTTCAATAAAGAGTTTTCATCACGCAACTCACGAGGCGTAATAATTTGTCCTTCTTTTAAAGCACTAGAATCTCCAGCATCTTCAACTACTTTCATACCGTATAATTTATCATTTTGAACGATAAAATCTTTAGTGTGAATTAATTGATCTTCTAAGAATAAAGTATCACCTGGATCCTGAACTCTTACTTTACGCATCATTTGACGTATTACTACTTCAAAGTGTTTGTCGTTGATTTTTACCCCTTGTAAACGGTATACTTCTTGAATTTCATTTACCAAATACTGTTGAACAGCTGCTGGTCCTTGGATTCTTAAAATATCATCCGGAGTAATTGCACCATCAGATAAAGGCACCCCTGCTCTTACAAAGTCATTTTCTTGAACTAGAATTTGGCTTGATAATTTAACCAAGTATTTTCTAACGTCACCAAATTTAGATTCGATAACAATCTCACGGTTACCTCTTTTAATTTTTCCAAAAGAAACAACACCATCAATTTCAGAAACAACAGCTGGGTTTGAAGGATTACGAGCTTCTAACAACTCTGTAATTCTAGGTAAACCTCCAGTAATATCTCCTGATTTAGAAGAACGACGTGGAATTTTCACCAATACTTTACCTGCTTTAATTTTCTCACCATTTTCAACCATCAAGTGGGCTCCAACTGGTAAGTTATAAGAACGAATTAATTCCCCTTCTTTACCGTAAACCAATAAAGTTGGAATTAATTTTTTAGCTCTAGATTCAGAAATTACTTTTTCTTGGAAACCAGTTTGCTCATCAATTTCAACCATGAATGATTGACCTTGCTCTAAATCTTCGTAAGCAATTTTACCAGTAAACTCAGAAACGATAACTCCATTATATGGATCCCATTTACAAATCACATCTCCTTTAGTAACAGATTGACCATCTTTAACGAAAATACTAGAACCGTAAGGAATATTATTTGTACTTAATAAGATACCTGTTCTTTCATCAATTAATTTCAATTCCGTAGAACGAGATACAACAATATCAACTGCATTACCTTCGCTATCTTCACCTTTAACAGTTTTCAAATCTTCGATTTCAAGCTTACCAGCAAATTTGGTAATAATACTTGATTCCTCTGAAATACCACCCGCAACCCCACCAACGTGGAATGTACGTAATGTCAACTGTGTACCAGGTTCTCCAATAGATTGTGCTGCAATAACACCAACTGCTTCTCCTCTTTGTGTCATTTTACCAGTAGCTAAATTTCTACCGTAACATTTTGCACAAATACCTTTCAACGCTTCACAAGTTAATGGTGAACGCACTTCCACTTTCTCGATTGGAGAAGCGTCAATTGCTTTCATTATAACTTCAGTAATTTGTTGTCCAGATTGAATTAAAACTTCATTATTCAAAGGATTAATTACGTCTTGTAAAACAACACGTCCTAAAATTCTTTCTCCTAATGATTCAACAATTTCCTCATTTTTCTTCAATGCTGAAACTTCAACACCTCTTAATGTACCACAATCTTCGATGTTTACAATAACATCTTGAGATACATCATGCAATCTTCTTGTTAAGTATCCAGCATCGGCAGTTTTAAGAGCCGTATCCGCAAGTCCTTTACGAGCACCGTGAGTAGAGATAAAGTACTCAAGGATAGAAAGACCTTCTTTAAAGTTAGAAAGAATCGGGTTTTCAATAATTTCACCACCACCAGCAGTCGATTTTTTAGGCTTAGCCATCAAACCACGCATACCTGTTAACTGACGAATCTGTTCCTTAGAACCCCTCGCCCCAGAATCAAGCATCATATAAACAGAGTTGAAACCTTGTTGGTCTTCTCTAATATTTTTCATTGCTAATTCTGTTAACTGAGCATTTGCAGAAGTCCATACGTCAATAACTTGGTTATAACGTTCGTTATTAGTAATTAGACCCATATTATAATTTACAGAAATACCTTGAACTTGTTCTCTGGCATCTGCAATTAATTTAGGTTTCTGATCTGGAATTCTAATATCCCCAAGAGAGAATGACAAACCACCTTTGAAGGCAAATTTGTACCCCATGTCTTTCATGTTATCCAAGAAAGCCGCTGTTGTAGGTACATCAGTTGAACTTAAAACGTGTCCGATAATATCTCTAAGGTTTTTCTTAGTCAATACATCATTGATATATCCAGCTGCTTCTGGTACTACTTCATTAAATAATACACGACCCGCAGTAGTTTTAATGATTTGGTAAACCAACTCACCTGCTTCATTAAAATCTTTTGCTCTAATTTTCACAGAAGCATTCAATTCTAATCTACCTTCATTCAAAGCAATATTTACTTCTTCAGCAGAATAAAAAGTGATTCCTTCTCCTAAAATTTTAAGCTCTGGAGTAGATAAACGTTCTTTGGTCATATAATATAGACCCAAAACCATATCCTGAGAAGGTACCGTGATAGGAGCTCCATTTGCAGGATTCAGAATATTGTGAGAACCCAACATTAATAGTTGTGCTTCCAAAATAGCTTCTGGTCCTAATGGTAAGTGAACTGCCATTTGATCCCCATCAAAATCCGCATTAAATGCAGTACAAACTAAAGGGTGCAATTGGATTGCTTTTCCTTCAATTAATTTTGGCTGGAATGCTTGAATACCTAGTCTGTGCAAAGTAGGAGCACGATTCAGTAATATTGGGTGACCTTTAATTACATTTTCAAGGATATCCCAAACTACAGGCTCTTTCTTATCTATTATTTTCTTAGCTGATTTTACAGTTTTTACAATTCCTCTTTCTATCAATTTACGGATAACGAAAGGTTTGTATAATTCTGCTGCCATATCTTTTGGGATACCACATTCAGATAATTTCAATTCAGGTCCAACAACAATTACCGAACGAGCAGAATAATCCACACGTTTTCCAAGTAAATTTTGACGGAAACGTCCTTGTTTACCTTTAAGGGAATCAGATAATGATTTTAATGGTCTGTTTGATTCTGTTTTTACTGCAGAAGCTTTACGAGTATTATCGAAAAGTGAATCTACAGATTCCTGCAACATACGTTTTTCGTTTCTTAAGATAACTTCTGGAGCTTTAATCTCCATTAATCTTTTCAAACGGTTGTTACGTATAATTACACGACGGTATAAATCATTTAAATCTGAAGTTGCAAAACGACCTCCATCAAGTGGCACAAGCGGACGTAATTCTGGTGGAATAACTGGTACCACTTTCATAATCATCCATTCCGGACGATTCTCACGGTTCAAGTTAGACTCACGGAAAGATTCAACAACTTGTAATCTTTTTAACGCTTCAGTTTTACGTTGTTTAGACGTTTCATTGTTAGCGTTATGTCTTAATTGGTAAGACAAGGCATCAAGATCTATTCTTGCTAATAAATCCATAATACACTCTGCTCCCATTTTGGCAACAAACTTATTAGGATCAAAATCATCAAGATACTGATTGTCAGCAGGAAGTGTATCTAAAATATTTAAATATTCTTCTTCTGTCAAAAAGTCTAGTCTTTGCAATGATTCACCTTCTGCATTTTTAGCGATACCCGCTTGGATTACTACGTATCTTTCGTAATAGATAATCATATCTAATTTCTTAGATGGAAGACCAAGGATATAACCAATTTTGTTAGGAAGAGAACGGAAATACCAGATATGAGCAATTGGCACAACAAGATTGATGTGACCTACTCTGTCTCTACGTACTTTTTTCTCAGTTACTTCTACACCACAACGGTCACAGATGATCCCTTTGTAACGTATTCTTTTATATTTACCACAAGCACATTCAAAATCTTTTACTGGTCCGAAAATACGTTCACAGAAAAGACCATCACGCTCTGGTTTGTGCGTTCTGTAGTTGATTGTTTCCGGCTTCAATACTTCGCCTCTTGATTCTTTCAAGATAGATTCAGGAGAAGCAAGTCCGATTGAGATTTTATTAAACCTTTTTACGGGGTTTTTATCTTTATTGTTATTATTTCTATTATTCATCATAGTTTTTACTATTGATTTATTTGCAATTAAAAAATTGATTTTATGGAGACCTAGCCATACTACTTCTCAACATATTACCTCGGATTACTTCTCTAAACTTCAACAAATTTTTGAAGTGCTAATTATAAAATCTTTTGAGATTTTATAAAAAATCGGAACGGTTTACGGGTCTAAATCCTAAAAACTCTTATAAATGAGTAATCAGTTTTCAAGTATTGCTACCTAAAAACTGAATACTGAAAACTTTTTTTATTCTTCTAAACGAATGTCAAGTCCAAGACCTTTCAATTCATGCATCAATACATTGAATGATTCAGGTAATCCTGGTTCTGGCATAGATTCACCTTTTACGATTGCTTCGTAAGTTTTTGCTCTACCGATAACATCATCAGACTTCACAGTCAAGATTTCTCTAAGTGTACTTGATGCTCCATAAGCTTCAAGTGCCCAAACCTCCATCTCTCCAAAACGCTGACCTCCAAATTGAGCTTTACCTCCAAGTGGTTGTTGTGTAATCAACGAATATGGACCTATAGAACGTGCGTGCATTTTATCGTCAACCATGTGTCCAAGTTTCAACATGTAGATAACTCCTACTGTCGCAGCTTGATGGAAACGCTCTCCTGTACCACCATCATATAAATGTGTATGTCCAAAACGTGGTATTCCAGCTTCATCAGTCAATTCATTAATTTGATCCAAAGTTGCTCCGTCAAAAATTGGTGTAGCAAATTTTCTACCCAAGTTCATTCCAGCCCAACCAAGTACCGTTTCATAAATTTGACCAATGTTCATACGTGAAGGTACACCTAATGGGTTCAACACGATATCAACTGGTGTTCCGTCTTCAAGGAAAGGCATATCTTCATGACGAACGATACGAGCAACAATACCTTTGTTACCGTGACGTCCTGCCATTTTATCCCCAACTTTCAGTTTACGTTTTTTGGCAATATATACTTTAGCTAGTTTCAAGATTCCTGCTGGCAATTCATCTCCAACTGTAATAGTGAATTTCTCTCTACGTAATGCACCTTGTAAATCGTTCAATTTAATTTTATAGTTATGAATTAAATCATTCACCATTTTATTAGTTGCATCATCAGCAACCCATTGACCTTTACTTAAGTGAGCAAAATCTTCAACAGCATAAAGCATTTTTTGAGTGTATTTTTTACCTTTTGGTAAAACTTCTTCACCCAAATCATTCATTACACCTTGTGACGTTTTTCCGTTTACGATCAAGAAAAGTTTCTCTACTAATTTGTCTTTTAATTCAACAAATTTAACTTCAAACTCCATTTCAAGTGCTCCTAAAGCATCTTTATCTTGAGTACGTTTACGTTTATCTTTTACTGCTCTTGCGAACAATTTTTTATCTAAAACAACACCATGTAAAGAAGGAGACGCTTTTAATGAAGCATCTTTTACATCACCTGCTTTGTCCCCGAAGATTGCACGAAGCAATTTCTCTTCCGGAGTAGGGTCTGATTCTCCTTTTGGAGTAATTTTTCCGATAAGAATGTCACCAGGTTTAACCTCGGCACCAATTCTGATCATACCATTTTCATCTAAATCTTTTGTAGCTTCTTCAGAAACGTTCGGTATATCGTTCGTTAATTCTTCGTTACCTAATTTAGTATCTCTAACTTCTAATGAATAATCATCCACGTGAATAGAGGTAAAAATATCGTCACGAACTACTTTTTCAGAAATTACAATCGCATCCTCGAAGTTGTATCCTTTCCATGGCATAAATGCAACTTTTAGGTTACGACCTAAAGCTAATTCACCATTTTGAGTCGCATATCCTTCTGATAATACTTGTCCAGGAATCACTCTGTCCCCTTTTCTTACGATAGGTTTAAGGTTGATACTTGTACCTTGATTGGTTTTTCTAAATTTAATTAGATTGTATGTTTTTTCATCTGGCTCAAAACTCACCATTCTTTCTTCCTCAGAACGATCGTATTTGATAGTGATGATATTTGCATCTACATATTCTATAACTCCGTCTCCTTCAGCATTAATCAATACTCTAGAATCAGAAGCTACTTGACGCTCTAAACCGGTTCCAACAATTGGGGCTTCAGGACGAATTAATGGTACGGCCTGACGCATCATGTTAGATCCCATCAAAGCTCTATTCGCATCATCATGTTCCAAGAAAGGAATCAAAGAAGCGGAGATAGAAGCAATTTGATTTGGAGCAACATCAGTATAATCAACTTTTGTTGGTTCAATTACTGGGAAATCACCTTCTTGACGTGCAATTACGTCTTCGGCAGTAATTTTTCCTGTAGCATCCATCTGAATGTTTGCCTGAGCAATCATCATTCCTTCTTCTTCTTCTGCGCTTAAGTACACCGGAGTAGACACTAAATCTACCGTTCCATTGGTTACTTTACGATATGGTGTTTCAATGAAACCCATTCCGTTTACTTTAGCATAAACCCCAAGAGATGAAATCAAACCAATGTTTGGTCCCTCAGGAGTTTCAATTGGACATAAACGTCCATAATGAGTATAGTGAACGTCACGTACTTCAAATCCGGCTCTTTCTCTCGAAAGTCCACCTGGTCCTAGTGCAGATAGTCTTCTCTTGTGCGTAATCTCGGCAAGTGGATTCGTTTGATCCATAAACTGGGACAACTGGTTTGTTCCAAAGAAAGAGTTGATAACAGAAGATAATGTTTTTGCATTAATCAAATCTATTGGTGTAAACACCTCGTTATCTCTAACGTTCATTCTCTCACGAATGGTTCTAGCCATACGCGCTAAACCAACACCGAATTGTTGAGACAATTGTTCTCCAACTGTTCTAACACGACGGTTTGATAAGTGATCAATATCATCAATCTCTGCTTTAGAGTTAATCAATTCGATCAAATATTTTACAATAGTTATGATATCTTCTTTGGTCAAGACTTGCTTTTCCATAGGAGTATCTAAACCTAATTTTTTATTTATTCTATAACGACCTACCTCACCTAAGTTGTAACGTTGGTCAGAGAAGAACAATTTATCTATAATACCACGAGCCGTTTCTTCATCAGGCGGTTCAGCGTTACGTAATTGTCTATAAATATGTTCAACCGCCTCTTTTTCAGAGTTTGTTGGATCTTTTTGCAATGTATTATGAATGATAGCATAATCACCTTGATTAGCATCTTCTTTGTGTAACAAAATAGATTTAACGTTAGAATCAATGATTTCCTCAACATTATCTTTGTCGATAATTGTATCTCTATCAAGTATTATTTCGTTACGTTCGATAGAAACAACTTCACCAGTGTCTTCATCTACGAAATCTTCATGCCATGTATTCAATACACGAGCAGCTAATTTTCTACCGATATATTTTTTCAGACCTGTTTTAGAAACCTTAATTTCTTCGGCAAGATCAAAAATTTCTAGAATATCTTTATCTCTTTCAAAACCAATTGCTCTAAAAAGAGTGGTAACTGGTAATTTTTTCTTTCTGTCGATATAAGCGTACATTACACTATTAATATCTGTAGAAAATTCTATCCAAGAACCTTTAAAAGGAATTACTCTGGCAGAATACAATTTTGTTCCATTTGCATGGAATGATTGACCAAAGAAAACACCAGGAGATCTGTGTAATTGAGAAACAACTACACGCTCAGCACCATTAATAACAAAGGTACCACTCGGTGTCATATAAGGAATTGTACCAAGATAAACATCTTGAACAATAGTTTCAAAATCTTCATGTTCTGGATCTGTACAATATAGTTTTAACCTTGCTTTTAAAGGCACACTATAGGTAAGACCTCTTTCTATACATTCTTGAATAGTATAACGTGGTGGATCTACAAAATAATCAAGGAATTCTAATACAAAGTTATTTCTTGTATCAGTAATTGGGAAATTTTCCATGAAGGTGTTGTAAAGCCCTTCGTCACCTCTTTCGTCAGATTTAGTTTCTAATTGAAAAAAATCTTTAAACGATTTAACCTGAACATCTAGAAAATCTGGATAGTCAGGAATATTTTTTGTAGAGGCAAAATTCAATCTTTCAGTCTGATTTGTTAGCATCAATGGACAAAATTTTGATTAAAAAAGTAATTTTTGGTGTAAATAAAAAATTCATTTACATTTAAATTTCACAACCATTACATCTTTAAAAAATCAATTTAAGATAACTACTTTCTTATTATCTATTGATTTATTTTCTCGTAATGGGTAAAATAATTGTACTTAAAAGTATAAATTGTAAAAATACAAGCTAGACTTTTGTTATACGAAAAATGGTTTAGGTCATTGGGTGACTAAACCCAAGACCTAAACCTAATTCTTTAAACTGAGTTTAACTATTTAAGCTCAACAACAGCTCCAGCTTCTTCTAAAGATTTTTTAAGACCTTCAGCTTCTTCTTTAGTTACACCTTCTTTAACATTACTTGGTGCGCTATCTACTACGTCTTTAGCTTCTTTCAAACCTAAACCTGTAAGTTCTTTTACTAATTTCACAACAGCTAATTTAGAAGCACCAGCTTCTTTCAGCACAACTGTGAATTCTGTTTGTACTTCTTCAGCAGCAGCTTCTCCACCACCTGAAATTACTACAGCTGCAGCAGCTGGTTCGATTCCGTACTCATCTTTTAATATTGTTGCTAATTCGTTAACTTCTTTTACCGTTAGGTTAACCAATTGTTCTGCGAATTGTTTCAAATCTGCCATTTTTTCTATCGTTTTAAAATGATTTGTAAAAATATAATTTATTTATTGTGCGCTTTTTAAAATAAAATTAGACTCTAAAGTCTGTTTTATTATGCTTCTACTTCTTCTGAAGCCTCTTCGCTTTTTGCGAATTGATTTTGAAGAGCAGAAATAACTCTTTGTGCTGGTGACTGCAATAATCCAATAAGTTCGCCGATAAGCTCTTCTTTAGATTTAATAGTTGCTAATGCATCTAATTGATCGTCTCCAATATAAATTTCAGAATTAATATAAGCTCCCTTTAATACAGGTTTAGCTGATTTTTTTCTGAAATCTTTAATTATTTTTCCAGGTGCATTTGCAACATCTGAGATAAATATAGCGCTATTACCTGTCAATACAGATGGTAGATCACCATAATCATTTGCAGATGCTTCCATTGCTTTTGCAAGCAATGTGTTTTTCACAACCTCTAATTTTATACCTGCTTTAAAACAAGCTCTTCTCAAGCTTGAAGTAGTTTCTGCATTAAGTCCAGAAATATCAGATACATAAATGATATTTGTACCAGCTAACTGTGCAGTTAATTCTTCAATCGCGATTGATTTTTCTTCTCTAGTCATACTAAAAATTATTAACTACCAATTATACTGCTTTTGGATCCAATGCAATTGCAGGACTCATCGTGCTTGTAAGGTGAATACCTTTAATATAGGTACCTTTAGCAGCAGTTGGTTTAAGTTTGATTAATGTTTGAATAATTTCGTGTGCATTGTCATAAATTTGCTCAGCTCCAAAAGAAACTTTACCAATTCCTGCATGTACAATACCAGTTTTATCAACTTTGAAGTCAATTTTACCAGCTTTTACCTCAGCAACAGCTTTTGCAACATCCATAGTCACAGTCCCTGTTTTTGGGTTTGGCATTAAACCTCTAGGTCCTAAAATACGACCTAATGGACCTAATTTACCCATAACAGCAGGCATAGTGATGATAACATCAACATCTGTCCAACCGTCTTTAATTTTTTGAAGGTAATCGTCAAGACCTACATAGTCTGCACCAGCTGCTAAAGCTTCCGCTTCTTTATCTGGAGTAACTAATGCTAATACTTTAACATCCTTACCAGTTCCATGAGGTAATGTTACCACACCTCTAACCATTTGATTCGCTTTTCTTGGATCTACACCCAATCGAACTGCGATATCAACAGACTCATCAAATTTTGCAGAAGCAATTACTTTTATCAATGCAGCTGCATCTTTTAAAGAGTATAATTTGTTCTTTTCAATTTTTGAAGCAGCCTCTTTTTGCTTTTTTGTCAATTTTGCCATGTCTTTCTCTTAATTAAAAAGGAGAATCTCCTGATACAGTTATACCCATAGATCTAGCTGTTCCAGCAATCATGCTCATAGCAGATTCGATTGTGAATGCATTTAAATCTACCATTTTATCTTCAGCAATTGCTTTGATAACATCCCAAGTAACGCTAGCTACTTTTTTACGATTTGGTTCACCAGATCCTGACTTTAGCTTTGCAGCTTCCAATAACTGGACTGCCGCTGGAGGAGTTTTTACAACAAAATCAAATGATTTGTCTTTATACACAGTAATTTGTACTGGGCATATTTTGCCGGGTTTATCTTGAGTTCTAGCATTAAACTGCTTACAGAATTCCATGATGTTTACCCCAGCAGCTCCTAAAGCAGGTCCAACCGGTGGCGACGGGTTCGCAGCACCTCCCTTAACTTGTAGTTTAACTACCTTACTAATTTCTTTAGCCATTTTTTAAAAAATTTAACACTACAATCATTGGAAGCGACTGTAATGGATATTATAGATGTAACAAAAAATTATACTTTTTCAACTTGCATAAAACTCAATTCTAATGGTGTTTTTCTTCCGAAAATTTTAACCATTACTTCCAGTTTACGCTTTTCTTCATTGATTTTTTCAACAGTTCCGTTAAACCCATTAAAAGGCCCATCAACAACCTTAATAGTCTCACCAATGTTAAACGGAATAGAACGTGTATCTGTATTCACAGCTAACTCATCCACTTTACCTAACATTCTGTTTACTTCAGAAATTCTCAATGGCACAGGCTCTCCACCTTTGATTTCACCTAGAAAACCAATAACACTTGTTATAGACTTAATAATATGAGGTATCTCTCCAATAAGATTTGCTTCAATCATAACATAACCAGGGAAATAAACTTTGTCTTTGATTATTTTTTTTCCCTCTTTTACAGTAACTACTTTTTCAGTAGGCACTAAAACTTGCGAAACATAATCTCCCATTCCTAGTCGCGCGATTTCAGTTTCAATATAAGCTTTCACTTTATTTTCTTGCCCGCTTACTGCTCTAACAACATACCACTTCTTAATATTATTATCTGCCATAACAAAAAAAATTATGCTTTTATCCAGTTAAAAAATCCAGCCAAAGCTTTTGCGAAAATTTCATCTACTCCCCAAGTTGCCAAAGCGAATAATACTGAAAAAACAGCAACAACAATCGTTAGACGTTGCACCTCAGCCCAAGCTGGCCAAGTAACATTTGACTTTAATTCCTCAAATGCTTCTGATATGTAATTAACAACTTTTGTCATTATGATTTATTTTTTTGCACGGGCGGAGGGATTCGAACCCCCATCAACGGTTTTGGAGACCGCTATTCTACCCTTGAACTACGCCCGTAGAATAAAAAGTAGTGTCATCGTTAAACGACACTACTTTTTGAATTTATTTTTAGTAGATTATCCTACAATTTCAGTTACTTGACCAGCACCTACTGTTCTACCACCTTCACGGATAGCAAAACGTAAACCAACGCTCATTGCGATTGGGCTTAACAAAGCAACATTAATAGTTAAGTTATCTCCTGGCATTACCATCTCTACACCTTCTGGCAAAGTAATAACTCCAGTTACATCAGTTGTACGTACGTAGAACTGTGGACGGTAGTTATTATGAAATGGAGTATGACGACCACCTTCTTCTTTTTTCAAGATATATACCTCTGCTTTAAAAGTAGCGTGTGGTTTAACTGATCCTGGCTTAATGATAACCATTCCTCTTTTGATAGATTCTTTATCAACACCACGCAACAATAAACCTACGTTATCTCCTGCTTCACCTCTATCAAGGATTTTACGGAACATCTCAACTCCTGTAATAGTAGAAGTTAATTTTTCAGCTCCCATACCAATGATTTCAACAGCATCTCCTGTATTAGCAATACCAGTTTCGATACGACCTGTAGCAACAGTTCCACGACCAGTAATTGTAAATACATCCTCAACTGGCATCAAGAATGGTTTTTCTGTATCACGAACTGGCTCTTCAATCCAGCTATCAACAGCTTCCATCAATTCAATAATTTTTGGTACCCAAGCTGGATCATTATTCAATCCTCCAAGAGCAGACCCTTGAACAACTGGACAATTATCTCCATCATATTCGTAGAAAGACAATAAGTCTCTAATTTCCATTTCAACAAGTTCCAACAACTCAGCATCATCAACCATATCCACTTTGTTCATGAATACTACCATTCTAGGAATACCAACTTGGCGACCTAAAAGGATGTGCTCACGTGTTTGTGGCATTGGTCCATCAGTTGCAGCTACAACAAGGATAGCACCGTCCATTTGAGCAGCACCAGTAACCATGTTTTTTACGTAATCCGCGTGACCAGGACAGTCAACGTGTGCGTAGTGACGGTTAGCAGTTTCGTACTCAACGTGTGATGTGTTAATTGTAATACCTCTTTCTTTTTCTTCAGGAGCATTATCAATTTGATCAAATGATTTTGCTTGACAGTAACCAGCATCAGATAACACTTTTGTGATTGCTGCTGTTAAAGTAGTTTTACCGTGATCTACGTGTCCGATCGTACCAATATTTAAGTGTGGTTTCGAACGGTTAAAGGTTTCTTTTGCCATTTTACTTAATTTTTAATCTAGTTTATATATTTATTTCAATTTCCTTCTTACTTGAGCCAACTACGGGAATTGAACCCGTGACCTCTTCCTTACCAAGGAAGCACTCTACCTCTGAGCTAAGTCGGCAGAACCCTTGATTAAAGAGCTTAGACTCCTAACTTTAGACTTTCAATCTAAAAATTTGCAATCCAACAATTAATTCTTGTGGGGAGAGCAGGATTCGAACCTGCGAAGTTCACACAGCAGATTTACAGTCTGCCCTCGTTGGCCGCTTGAGTATCTCCCCTACTTTTTTTATCGTCAAACCTTTACAGTCTTGAGCCGGCGGAGGGACTCGAACCCACGACCTGCTGATTACAAATCAGCTGCTCTAGCCAACTGAGCTACGCTGGCGAATCAATAAAAAAAGTCCGCTATTTCTAACGGACTGCAAATGTAGAGATTTTATCTCTCAATCAAAACATTTTTTAAAAAAAATTCATATTAAATGTGCGAACTTATTCTTTCTTTCCTTTTTACCAACATTCTCTCTAAGGATTCCGCCGAAAGCTCAACTGCCTCTTCAAAAGTTTTACATTGCTTTTTTACCAAAAAATCATCTCCAGGAACATTGATTTTTACCTCGGCAATTTTATTTTCTTTATCACTTGTTTTTTCAACCTTTAAAAAAACATCTGCTGATACTACTTTGTCATAATACTTTTCCAACTTGTCCATTCTTTCTTGAACAAAATCTACTAGCTTTTTGTCAACAGCAAAGTTAACTGCATGAACACTTACCTTCATAATCATTTTTTTTAATAGTTAAACATTTCTCAAAATTACTTCCGTCCTCGTGGATGCGCTTCTTTATATACACTTTTCAGTTCCGATAAACTACTGTGCGTATATATCTGCGTCGATGCCAGACTAGAATGACCTAATAATTCCTTGACTGAATTTAAATCCGCTCCATTATTTAACAAATGCGTTGCAAAAGTATGTCTCAATATATGGGGGCTCTTTTTTACTTTTTCAGAGACAGTACTAAAGTAAGAATTTATTAATCGATACACAAAGGAATCATTTAATTTTAACCCTTTTTTTGTGAGAAATAAATAATCACAATCCACAATAGATAACAAACCTCCTCGCTCTTCCAAGTACGAAGCAAACTGATCTTTTATTATTGGCAAAACAGGAAGAATTCGCTCCTTATTTCGCTTACCCAACACTTTTATTGTGCTACCAGACAAATCAATGTTTGAAATTTTCAAACCTATCAACTCCGCTCTACGCATTCCTGTAGTGTAAAACAAATCAACAATAAGTTTATTTCTAATCCCTTCAAAACCAACAGTATTTTGCATCACACCCAAAGCATCAACAACCTCCTTTTCAGAAAAAGGAATCTGCAACAACTTCGTAGCCTTTAATGCCTTGTGCTTCAACAACGGACTCACTTCTATCTGCTTAGTTTTTAATAGAAATTTATAAAATGCTTTTAAGGATGCAATTTTTCTATTAACTGAAGTATTTGATATATCATTATCAACAAGAGACACAATCCAACTTCTAATTTGACTGTAATTAACTTGCTCTACGTTCTCTTGGTCAAAATGTATCGTATTGAATGATTCGAAAGAAGTAATGTCATTACAATACCCTGTAACGGTATGTGAAGAATATTTTTTCTCCAACTGTAGATAATCCCGAAATGCGTCTTTATTAGTAGCCATAAAAAAACCGTTAGCATCAAAGTTATAAAACTTTTAATGACTAACGGTATTTTATTTTAATAGATATTGACTAACTCTCTAAGTTATCTCTCATATTTTGGATATAAGCCGCTTTTTGAATTTTGATTCTATTTGTAACTGAAGGCTTAATAAAAGCAGTACGTGCTCTTAGTTGACGAACAGTTCCTGTTTTATCAAATTTTCTTTTGTAACGTTTTAACGCTCTATCGATATTTTCTCCGTCTTTAATTGGTATAATTAACATAATATAGACACCCCCTTTCTTTAAGTGTGCAAAAGTAAACATTATTTTTACTTTATCGCTATTTATTGTTATTTATTTTGGGTGTGCCGGCTATGACGTGTTTTGGTTCCTTGAACGTAACTGCTTGCCGTCAGGCTATGCGCTACAATCTTTATTTGCTGCTACGCATCATAAAGGATTTCCACTTCTATCCTTCACACAAAAAAAGAGCCTTGAAAAACAAGACTCTTACTATTATTTACAACTCGTGCCTTAACCCAAGAAAACCAAACTATTTTACAGCAGGCTCATAATTTTGATTATCAATAATCATTTTCCCTAAAATTTCTTTTAAGATTTCTGATGTTCCTCCACCGATAGGCCCTAAACGACTATCTCTAAACAAGCGTGCTAACGGATACTCTTCCATGTAACCGTAGCCTCCTAGCATTTGTAAACAACTGTAAATGGTCTCATCGGCTACTTTTGTAGATTTCAATTTTGCCATTGTTGCTTCTTTAACTACATATTCCCCTTTATCAAGACGGGCTACCGCAGCATAATTGAAAATTTTACAATGCTCAACCTCCGTTGCATGCTCCACAAGTGTATGTCTTAATGCTTGAAACTTACTGATTTTTTTACCAAAAGCCTCACGTTGTGACATATAATCAATAGTGTAATCAATAGCATATTCAGCTCTAGCATGAGCATTAATAGCCATAATTAAACGCTCTAAAGCAAAATGCTGCATGATATAAGGAAATCCTTTTCCTTCTTCACCCATTAAATTTTCAGCAGGGATTTCTACATTATCAAAGGCAATCTCTGCTGTATCCGATGCTCTCCAACCTAGTTTATCAAGTTTTGAAGCTGATATCCCTTTCAAACCCGTATCCATTAAAAAAATGCTAATTCCCTTGTTACCCAGTTCTGGGTTTGTTTTTGCAGCTACAATGTAATAATCAGCATAAACACCATTAGTTATAAACGTTTTAGAACCATTTATAATATACTTGTCTCCTTTTTTTACGGCATTTGTGCGCATTCCTGCTACGTCACTTCCGCCAAAAGGCTCCGAGATACATAAAGCACCTATTTTCTTTCCAGCAATACTTGGCACTAAGTAGTCTTGTTTTATTCTTTCGTCACCTTCGGCATTTAAGTGCGTCATAGCTAAATACCCATGAGCCCACATGGCTGCGGCAAAACCAGATGATTTTATTTTTTGTAATTCCTCAAGAAAAATAACCGTGTAAAACAAATCTAAATCAAGTCCGCCATAAGATTCTGGATAGGCAATACCAAAATATCCCATTTTTCCGAATTTTTCCCAAATAAAACGTTCTATTGTACCTGTTTTTTCCCATTTCTCTATGTGAGGAACAACTTCTTTTTGCAAAAAATCTTTTAAACTTTCTCTAAACGCTTGGTGTTCTTCAGTGAAATAAATTGAATTCATATATTATATATTTTTTTAACAAATAGTATTAATTGAAACATAATGATGCAGTAATGTCTCAGATTTCTTTTTTTTAACGGTTAAAATAATTAGTAAATAAAAGTGCTACATCAATTTTAAAATGTCTTAAAACACAATTTTCAAGAGCTTAAAATTTGATTCTTCTAATTAAAGTCCAAATATAAGCCAATTATTTTTGCTTTATCAACAGGAAATCCCTTAATTTTTGTTAAATCCTCAATATTATTAATATTCCCTCTCATGCTTCTATAAGTAACAATTTCTTTTGCTAAAGCGTATCTGAAATAATAAAACTGGGAAAGCTCTTTTAAAGAAGCATTATTAATATCTATTTTCTTAAAATTTGGAAGTACTGAAACTTTAAAATGAGTGTTTAGATTCTCAATCACTTCAGGCGATAATCCCCAAACATCTTTCATTTGTTCCATGGAAACAAATCCTCCTAAACTTTCTTTTTGTTTTAAAATTCGTAAAGAAATCGCCTCACCTATTCCGTAAATTTTTATCAAATCCTCCTTAGATGCCTGATTAATATCGATTAAAACGATTTTTTCTTTTTTGGCGAAAGCCTGATTTGGATATTTTTTAAATTCTTTAAATTCTTTCTTATTATTTACCCAATCAGGAAATTTAAAATAAGGAGCCATCACATTTAACAATGAGTCCGAAATTTTAGTTACGTTTTGAAATTCCTTAGGCGAATTAACATATTTATTTTGTTTTCTAAAAGCCAACAAGCGGTCAATTTCTTTCACTGACATTCCTAACTTGTATCCTTTATAATCAGTTATGAAATTAGGATTAAAAAGATACATTTTAGGCAACTTCCTGTTCTTATCTACTTTCATAGAATCAACTTTAGACTGAATAGAAAGCCATTTTTGCTTATCAGGATATTCTTTTGTTTCAAAACTAACGTCTGCAAAAAAATAAATCATTTGCAAAAGAATTATGATTACGAACAATGCGAAAATACCCGTGCGTTGCTCTCGAGTATAATTGAAGAAAGTTCGCACAGTTTTAATATTCATTTATAATATGAGGATTAATAGAGTAAATTAAGATTCCTAAATTTATAAATTAAATCAAGATCTATCACTTTCTAAGAAAAAATATTTAAAAGAAGTAAAACTTATTTCAAAAACAGAGTGACAATCAGTACAGCAACATTCAAAAAAAGTTTTTTCTCATACTAAACCCCAAATAAAGACAATTAAATTACTTTTTTATAACTTAAAATTAAATTATTGTTTTTATTTTTTATAAAAAACTATACATTTGGAGCTTAATAACAAACAAAACCATATAACCCATGTCAATTTGGAAAACAAAACCACTTTCGGTACTGCTAAATGAAGCATCAGAATCCGAAAAAGGATTAAAAAGGACTTTGTCTTCACGTTCATTAGTAGCACTTGGAGTTGGAGCAATTATTGGAGCAGGATTATTCTCATTAACAGGTATTGCTGCCGCTGAGCATGCCGGTCCAGCAGTTACACTTTCATTTATTCTAGCCGCCGTAGGATGTGCTTTTGCAGGACTTTGCTATGCTGAGTTCGCATCAATGATACCCGTTGCAGGTAGTGCTTATACATACTCTTATGCAACTATGGGAGAATTTATGGCTTGGATTATCGGTTGGGATTTAGTTCTTGAATACGCATTAGGAGCCGCTACAGTAGGGGTAAGTTGGTCGCGATATTTACTCGAATTATTAAACAAATACGGAATACATCTTCCACATAATTTAATATGTTCTCCCTGGGAAACATTAAAATTAAGTGACGGAACAATTATAGAAGGAGGAATCATTAATCTTCCTGCTATTTTTATCGTTTCAATGTTATCCTTGTTATTGATCAGAGGAACTAAAGAATCTGCATCTATAAATAACTTCCTAGTTATAGTAAAAGTAATAGTAGTTATTATGTTTATTGTTTTAGGATGGAGCTTTATTGACACCGCAAATTACACGCCATACATTCCTGAAAACACAGGTGTTTTTGGAGAATTTGGATGGTCAGGAATTGCCGCAGGAGCTGGAACTGTATTTTTTGCTTTCATTGGTTTTGACGCAGTTTCTACAGCAGCTCAAGAAGCAAAAAACCCACAAAAAGGGATGCCAATTGGTATATTAGGATCTCTTATCATTTGTACTATTTTATATGTATTATTTGCACATGTAATGACTGGACTTGTTCCGTATAATGAATTTGCAGGAGATGCTAAACCAGCAGCAACTGCATTTGCAAGAACTGGATATACGTTTTTACAAACTGGTTTAATTGTAGCTATTTTAGCGGGTTATACTTCTGTAATGCTTGTGATGTTAATGGGACAAAGTCGTGTTTTCTATACGATGAGTAAAGATGGTTTATTACCTTCTTTCTTTAGTGATATTCACGCAAAATTCAGAACACCATGGAAAACAAATCTTTTCTTTATGGTATTCGTAAGCCTTTTTGCAGGTTTTGTGCCAGTAAGTGATTTAGGTCATATGGTAAGTATTGGAACTTTATTAGCCTTCGTTTTAGTATGTATCGGAGTTTTAGTAATGCGTAAAAAAATGCCAGATGCTCCAAGATCTTTCCGCACGCCTTTAGTACCTTTTGTACCAATTGCAGGAATCCTAATCTGTCTAGCCTTGATGTATTCGTTACCAAATGAAAGCTGGGCGAGACTTGTTATTTGGATGGCATTAGGTGTTGTTATTTACTTTGTTTACGGAAAGAAAAACAGTAAATTAAACAATCCAGACAAATAAAATTTTGTAATAAATGAAAAAGGGATTATAAAGTATTTAAATACTTTATAATCCCTTTTTCATTTATAGCTATTTACAAATCAAAAACCGAAGTTCGTTTGGCGCGAATTAAATCTTTCAATCGAATCCAAAAGGCCAATGTGAGATAAACCGCAAACCATAAACCTACAGTGACAAAAGACAAATAGATAAAAAACAATCGCACACTACTAGCACGCATTCCCAAAGTATCAGCTAAACGAGAAGAAACATGAAAACCATGTTTTTCAAAAAAGAACTTTAGTTTTATTACTACTGACATTTTATGAGTTATGAATTATTAGCAAAATTACGAATTTTTCGTATAAATGAATAAACGAATCAACATATCAACTTTTTTTCATTAATTCCATACCTATAGCACATTCTAAACACTTGCTTTTATTACAATATTCATTCTTTAGTTGCAACAAAGATTGTGTTTCAAAAGCAGTTTTTGATAGTATTCCAAAAGAAGTAAATTTTTCTATAATGGCATTTTTCTCTGCCGCAACTTCATTTAAAAAGCTAATTAAGTCCTCCGAAATTTCTTTTCCTTGACTTTTTGCAAAAGCAAATTGAATCGGAATTATAGTATTTATCACAATTAAATCAATAAAAGATTTAGACAGTGTTTTCTTTTTTATCGGGCTTTCTTTATCAAACTGATAATGGCTTTGCCAATATTCCGAAGCAGTAATTTGAAACAATTCGTAAGTACTTTTCAATGAATTTAGGCTACTTATTTTAGAAAATAAATTCTGCTTACTATGGTATAAATTAGCTAATTGAGAGAGTCGTATCGTTGGGAAATTATCCGGTCGGTGTTTAAAAAACTGTACTGGTTCCAAACAAACCTTTTCCATTTGATACTTATGCAACAAGTAGAAATATCTAAATTTAAAGTCCTTGAAATAGTTATCTTCTTTTTCAGAATTCAATAATCCAGCAGCACCAAAAATTAAAGCTTCTAAGTTTTCGACTTCAAAACTTTCCTTTCTAATTGTTGAAAAAGGAAGAGACTGCGCCATTTTATAGAAAATTTCGCCGTTTGTGTTTAATCCAAAATTCTTAGCTAATAAACAGAATAAAACTCCTTCCCAATCTTGATTGGTTTGCTCTAATAAATCAAATATAGGTTGAGATTTTCTTTCCAAACGTTCAAAAAACAACCGTTCTTGCCAGTTTTGCAATGCAAACGCGTTAACATTTTTTAGTTGTTTTTCACAAAAAATCCATGATTTCGGGGTCATTAAAGACTGATAGTTTTCAACAGTCGCTTTTTCTACGTATTTTTTTAATTCTAAAACTGGAATTTCAGAATTATCGCTTCTAAAAACGGCCACATCATGTTCCCAAACCACATGCAAAATTACATTTTCATAACCCACATCTTTTTCGTGATGATGCACATACCAATCCGAAGATTTAAGATGAATTTCAACGTTACCCGCCCATTTTTGAGTACCAATAACTATCTGAGCATTAAAAAAGTCTGGCCCTGCTAATTCAAGATACTGACCTACATTGACAATTGTGATTTCCTCGTTGTTGACAGTCTTTAAATTCAGAACATCAAACTTCTTAAACTTCCAGAGGTAATGTAGAAAATCTTCTTTCATTTTTTTTTTAGATAATAGAGTATATACTTGGAGATAAGAGACTTCTAAAATAAGGAAAAAAAACTAAAATGAAAGAATTTTATTTCAACATATATAATTTGGCACAAGCCCGAGCATCAGATAATGCTTCGTGATGATTTAATGCTATATTCATTTCTCGACAACAATCACTTAATTTAGTTGGCTTTAACCCTTTGGCTTTGTAAATTTTAACGGTACATTCCCAACGGGATGCAATATTCAAATCAGCATAATCCAAACCATAAAGCGCCATTGATTTCGCAAGAACATTTCTGTCGAAACTCTCATTGTGGGCTACAACTACTCTATTTTTAAGGCGTTTTTGTATTTCAGGATATACCTGTGCAAATGATTTTGCATTAACCGTATCTCGCGGATATATCCCATGAACTTGAATCGTAAAAGGCGAATATAGATTGTTTGGTGGCTTAATTAAACTAACAAACTCATCAACAATTATTCCGTTTTCTACGGTAACAATACCAACGGAACATGGATGGAATGCTGTTGCGGTTTCAAAATCTATGGCAGTAAAGGTCATATTATATGTTTCTTATAAATCTAAAAAACCACAAATTTAACGAAATAAACTCGTCAAATTCATGGCTTTAAAAACTTTACTATTTTTGTATTATAAAATTTTATTTTATCGATCCAATAATATCATATTTGGTAATAATATGGTGATTTCCATTTTCTAATTCGATCAAAACGGCTTCATTCTCTTTTGTAAATAATCGAGAAACTTCTTCTATTGGAGTACCAAATTTTACTATCGGAAATGGTTTTCCCATAACTTCTTTTATAGGTTTGTCAGCAACATTTTTATCGGCAACATAGCTTTGAAACAAATCACTTTCATCAACAGAACCTACAAATCCTGTAACGTCAATAACCGGAATTTGAGATATCTTGTATTTACGCATTCTTTCTATAGCATGCGAAACTAATTCTTCTGTGCGAACTACAATTAATGGTTTATCGATATGATCTTTAATAACATCCTCAGCTTTTGTAATTTCTTCGTCTAAAAAACCACGTTCACGCATCCAATCATCATTGAACATTTTACCTACGTAACGGCTTCCTGAATCATGGAATAAAACAACCACGACATCTTCAGGTTTGAAATGTTCTTTGAGTTGTAATAATCCTTTTATCGCAGCTCCAGCCGAATTTCCTACAAATATTCCTTCTTCAAGTGCAATTTTACGGGTATAAACCGCTGCATCTTTATCCGTTACTTTTGTAAATCCGTCAATCAAAGAAAAATCAACATTTTTTGGAAGAATATCTTCTCCAATCCCTTCTGTGATATACGAATAAATTTCATTTTCATCAAAAATTCCGGTTTCATGATACTTTTTAAATACAGAACCATAGGTATCTATTCCCCAAATTTTAATGTTTGAATTTTTCTCTTTTAAATATTTAGCTACACCTGAAATTGTTCCTCCAGTCCCTACTCCAACAACAAAATGAGTGATTTTACCACCTGTTTGCTCCCAAATTTCCGGACCCGTTTGTTCGTAATGTGCGATAGCATTTGAAGGGTTATCGTATTGATTCACATACCAAGAATTAGGCGTTTCTTTGGCTAATCTTTTGGAAACCGAATAGTAAGAACGCGGATCCGTAGGCTCAACATCTGTAGGACAAACCACAACTTTAGCTCCTACTGCACGAAGAATATCCATCTTTTCCTTCGACTGTTTATCTGAAATCACACAAATCAGTTTGTATCGTTTTATGATGGCTACTAATGCCAATCCCATTCCTGTATTCCCAGAAGTTCCTTCAATAATAGTTCCGCCTGGTTTTAATCTTCCGTCAGCTTCGGCATCTTCAATCATTTTTACTGCCATTCTATCCTTTACGGAATTTCCAGGGTTGAACGTTTCCACCTTAGCAAGTACCAAAGCATCTACTTCTGCAGTCACCTTATTCAGTTTTACTAATGGTGTATTTCCTATTGTTCCTAATATGTTTTCTGCGTAGCGCATTTTTTTGTGAATTTAAGATTGTAATTTGTTGTAAATACTAATACAAAGATAGTATTTTGTTACAAAAATATCCTCGTTAACGGAATTTTGCGTTAGTGATAGTAGCGACATCCTTTACTTGCTTTCTTTAAGCAAGTAAAGATACAGCGGACAGCACGGGAAACGCCCAAGAAAATAGCATTTAAAAGCTATACAACTATCAGAAATTATTAATTAAAGAAGTTCCAAATTAATCCGAATCGAATCGTGAAATCACGCGATGGATTATTTGGTGAGGAATAAAAATTATTACCCATTAGAGACGAATTAAAATGCTCCGCTTTGAGATAAATACGTGTTCTTTGAATCTTTGCGTTTATAAAAAAGTCAAAGTTTGGATGATTTCCAATTTTTTTATCGTTTTGAACAAAAAACTCTCCTATCACAGGATTATAATCATTGGTAAAATAGCTCGAAAAGTAATTGAGCGAGATACCTGTTTGCAAAAACAAAGCTTTTTTAAATAAATGATTCGAATAATAAAATGTGTTTCTTGTTACTATTTCTGGAACATTTAAAATCGCATCTTGCTGATCAACTTTTTGATATAAAATAGTATTGTCTAGAGCAAAATTTCCAAATCTTAATTCTCTACTTACTTTTACAGACAAGTAATTTATTGTCCCATCATATTGAGATGGGGCAACTATTTGCGTTCTTGCTAGCGCTTGTTCAGAGCTAGACACATCATTAAAATACAAATGATCTTTTAAAACTGAAAACTGCACTTCTGCATCTATCCAAGGAGTAATTACATTTGCGCTAATTGAATTTATTTTTTCGTTCTTAAAATCATTTGACCAATTGTACTGAACGTAACTACTTTGATATAGATTGTAATTACTGTTTGGTAATTTATTTATATTCTGATACTGAAATGAGAATTGTGTTTCATCATTAAAATCATATTCTAATTTAGCATCAAGATTTGACAAAGACTGCGCCGTTACAGATCTTGAATATAAAAACTTACCATTCCATTTGTTTTTTTGGTACTCATATTGACCTCCAACACTATTAATTTCTTGACTAAATGAACTTGGTATCACATTTTGATTATCAAAAATCAGAATCTGATCGTAATAATAATTCGATCTAAAATCATCAGCAAAAAACTGGAATTTACCTAAAGTAGTATTCTCATAAACCAGCCCTACTCTATTGTACATTTTATTGTAACGGGTTTGATCATTTATCCCGCTGGTTTTAAAAGACTCCCCAAATCTATATACAATTGTCCCTCCTACTGTTGATGGAACGGTAGCTTGGTTGTATTCAAAAAATTTATTCTCATAATTGAACTGATGGGATAAATACAAGTTATTATTCCCTTTTTCTGAATTTATCCTGAAATTATGATCTAGAAATATTCTTTTTCCTTTAAGAAAAGACTTAGCATCTGAAAAGTAAACTTCAAATCGTTGTCGATTATTATAGTTTGGATCTTCACTTTCGAAATCATCTATTGTTGTTATCCCTCCATTTTCCTCATTAAAAATGTCTTGAAAAGTATAATGCACTTTAGCAAAATAGCGCTTATTCTTAGTGTTATAACTAGTGGTGAATCTAAAATTACCTGTACTAGATAACTGATTGATAAATTCCCCCTCTGAACGTAAACCTTTATATGCAATAGAAAAATTAAGATTTTCAGAAGTATTTAATGTAATAAAAGCATCAACAGACTGCCCTTTTCTGACAGTAGTTTTAAAATATAATTCGGTAACTGGAGTCGCAACGGAATAATAGCGTATTTGGTTTGCCTCTAAAAAATTGAAATGTTTTGCTTTAAAACCAAATTCCGGAAAAGGTGAGAAATCCGTTAAACTATACTGAAGTGTATTGTATGTTTGGCCATCATTTGCGAAAGGTAAGAGGCCAAAAATGTCTTTTCGCAAATAGTTATGGCTGTATTCTTTTTGAATTGTTAATGATGTGTCAATATATGTTGTATCATTTTCAATTGTGATTACTTTGTATAGATCGATGGTGGCTGTTTTTTGAATCTGCTTTTTAACAGAATCTGAGCTATTGTATTTACTTTCATAAATTATAGTCTGTTCTCTTTTTTGTTGAGAAAAAACTACAGCAGAAAAGACAAAAAAATACAGATAAAATACTATTCTCATTTTAAAGGAATATAATTAGGTAATGATATCATTTATATTGGCAAAGGTATATTATAAATAGCTATAAATAAAAAAACATCCAGCGTACGTGGATGTTTTTTAAAGCCTTGAATGAAACTAAAGTGCCTATTCCTTAAGAAACTTAACACTAAGTCTTTTATCTTGACTAATAAACGTAACAATATATACTCCTGATTTCAAGTTACCTACCTTTACACTGTTCTTTTCTTCATATTTAAAGATTCGAATTAATTTTCCGGTAATATCGTAAATTTCAACATCAGATGGAGAAAATGACTCTGGTAAATCGAAAAATAAATTTTCTTGCACTGGATTAGGATACAATTTAATAGAATTATCTTTTTCAAAATCTACAGTAGCTAAAGTTAATCCATTTTGACCATCTGCAATCAAAGTGAATTCCTGATTACCATTCAAAAGTGACCCTTTGTGGCTGACTTGAATAGTATAAGTACCTGGTTCAGCATTTTCGATAAATATTTTCTCTATATTATCCACATCATTATCAGAAGAATTAGTGGCAGGACTCTGTGGATTATTAGGATCTAATTTCCAAGGATAATATACAACACCATCCTTAAAAACTTTTAAATCAAGATTATTAACAAGTCTTGGAGTTCTTTCATCAATAATATCTGCTGTATTTTGATTTGCAGTTGGATCCGTCCAACAAATGGTAATATTTAATGGTTGAAGAGTATTATTAGTCATTGTTTTAGTAAAAACACTGTTCTGACTTAAAACATTCATTTCAAAAATATTAGATCTATTAGCATTGGAAATTACCTGAGATGCTTTTTTACCGTTTGCTAACCCCCAACCAAATTCATAATCCGGACCTAGACCACTACCAGCTTCATTTGAAGTATGCAAAATAAGTCCTCTAACCATTGAAGCTTTCATGTATTTAGAAAAATTCAGATTATTGTAATGCTCTTGTAAAAGGAGTATTAGGCCTGTTATCGCAGGTGCCGCCATAGAAGTTCCATTATTTACACCATAACTTGTATTAGTTGAAGAAGTAGTAGAACTTATACCAACACCTTGTGCAGCGATATCCGGTTTTACACGCCCATCATCAGTGGGACCATAATTACTAAATGGACTCATTGTTACACTTGTATTATCAAAATAATTGACAACCTTATCAACAGCAGCAACTACTATACTATTCTTAGAACAAGATGCTCCTGTTATCATATCAAATCCAAATTTATCCTGTATTTGAGGTAATGTAAAATCACTTCTATCGTTACCCGCAGCATAAACTACTTGATAATAAGGAAAGGTATTTGAGAGATCATCTATTTCTTGAGAAGAATCATCATAACTACCAAAAACTGATTTCGGTGAAGAGGGAGTCAAAGCATAACCATAAGAATGATTTGAAACAAGATATCCTTGATTAGCATAATTTGTCATTTCATCAATATCAGAATTCCAATCATGTGTAAGTGCATTTGCTTGATAAGCTATCCCTCGTCTAAGGGGTGAAACACCTGAGGCAATTATCGTTCCAGTAACATGTGTAGCGTGATCACTAAATTCACCACCTCCATCAACAATTGACACTCTCTTAGATAATTCAACATGAGAATCTCTAACTTTTCCACCATCCCAAACACCGGCAAACATTGAAGAACCACTTAAATTTAATCCTAAACTACCTGTAGCATACAATTCATTTGCTCCTATGGTAACCGCTGAATTCTCATTAAAGGTCTTGTAATAATATGGAATCCCATTAATTATTTTTTGCAATGAACTTAACTCAGAATCAATAATTTTGCTTTTCCTTTTAAAATCATAAATTAGCTTTGATTGATTTATATTCTTAATATGATTTCTACTTATGAGATTATTGACTTTATATTTATCATATGATTGAACAATTAATTCTCTTTCCATCAAGTTTTGAGAAAAAGAAATAACTGGAAAAAGTAAAAGGTAAAGATATTTCATAACATTAAAATTAAAAAACCCTCCGAAGAGGGTTTCTTTGTTAGTATCCTGTATTCTGAATTAAATTAGGGTTATTATCTCTCTCTCTCTGAGGAATTGGAAATACAACTTTATCAGCAGTTGGCTGAGATTTTGCAAAATTTGCCATGTCAGAAGCTCTTAGAGGTAGATTATTTCTTAATAGATCCATTCTTCTTAAACCTTCAAAACAAAATTCTTTTCTTCTTTCTTCAATAATCTCAGTAAGATTTACAGTAACAAGCGGAGTCAAACCTGCTCTAGTTCTAATTCTATTAACATCTGCTACAGGAGTAACACCTCCAACAGTAAGGTTACCTCTTAAATTAGCTTCAGCTCTAATCATGTACATTTCTGAAACACGTAATACATTTGGATCATCCGTATTTGCAGTACCATTAGGATACTTTGTAGTAAACAAAGAAGACCTATTTTTAGCATCAACACCAACTCTTGACAAACGATAACGTAAATCACCTGATTGTGCTTCAAAAGCAGTTCTTAGGTTAGCTGAAAATGGAGTATCTCCTCTACCTCCAAAAGCGGTAGGGCTGTACAATTTTGAAAATGATTCTGCAAAACCAGCATCTCCAGCTACATTTTGTAACTGAAAAATATGTTCTGTACTTTGATTGTTATAAAAAGCATAGTTAGCAGCTAAAGAAATACCCGCAGTATTTATAACTGTGTTTGCATTAGCTGCAGCTTCTGGCCAACGCTCTTGATATAAATATAATCTAGCCAACAAAGCAGATGCAGCAGCAGATGTAGCTCTACTTTTTGCTGTATTAGTAATTGCAGACTTAGCAAACAATAAATCTTGCTCAACAAAACCATAAACTTCTTTCAAAGTAGCTCTTGAAGGTTGGTTAACAACACCTTGAAATGGTTCCGAAATTAATGGAATAGACAAACTTCCACCTGAAGGATCTTGCTTTAATTGTTTTCCGAACATTTGTGAAAGCTTGAAGAATAATAATCCTCTAACAAACCTAGCTTGTCCCACCATATCATTTCTACTTTCAGTAGAAAATGAGGCAGAATTAACCAAAGGAACATTTTTAATGATCATATTAGCTTGATTAACAGAAAGATAAGCCGCGTTCCAAACGTTTAAAATTGAAGTATTGTCCGACAATGTATTATAGGTATGTATTTCATCAAATGTAGGAAATGAACCAACAAATTCTACATTATCAGCTTGCCATTCAGACATAGTGTCAGGAATACCAGACAGTACATTTGAACTTTGCAAACTACTATACATACCATTTACAGCATTTCCTGCTAAAGCCTCATTTGAGAAAATAATAGCAGGAGTTAATGAATCCTCAGGAGCTAGATCTAATGAGTTCTCACATCCAGATAGCGCGAGTACTGATAAAACAACAAGGAGAGTTTTTATATTTTTCATAATTTATTTATTTTAGAAAGTTAATTTAACACCCAATAAGTACGATTTCGATTGAGGAGGCGTAAAGAAAGTTTCACCTTGTGTTAGGTTAGCAACAGTACTTGTTGTTTCAGGATCAACTCCAGCCATTTCTTTATTTTTGAAGGTGTATAAGTTAGTAGCTGTAACATACATTCTTGCTGACGTAAAGAAGTTCGAATCTTTAAAAACACTTGAACTTAAGTTATATCCAAAAGTTACGTTATTAATCCTTAAAAAAGATGCATCCTTTAACTGATTAGTGGACCTACGTGCAAAAATAGCTCTTGTTGGGCTTGTCAAAGATGGAGTATAAGCATTTTGACCAGGAGTAGTCCAATAATCCAACACTTTAGATGTTTTGTTGAAATCATTTGTTAAGTTATCAGTAAATCTTTGACCATCAACATATATTTCATTTCCGTAGCTAAAGTTAGCAAAAATATTTAAATCAAAATTTTTGTAGTTAAAAGCATTGTTAATACCTCCAAAAAATTCTGGATTAGCATCACCCACAACAACTCTGTCATTATCAGTAGGCGTTGTAGTTACTTTACCGTTAACATCAAGCCACTCAGCATTTCCTGTTTGCGCATTAACCCCTACGTATCTTACTAAGAAGAAAGTATTAACAGAATATCCTTCTATAGCTCTTTGACTAGATCCTCCACCAATAAATCTGTTTCCATCAGGACCTACTGAAGCACCTGGCAATGTAAGAACTTTATTCTTGTTAGTAGAAACATTTAAAGTTGTTCTCCATTTAAAGTCTTTAGTTTCAATATTTCTAGTAGTTAAATCAAACTCTAAACCTTTATTTTCCATAGAACCTGCATTAGCAGCAATTACAGTAAAACCGTTTGATCCAGCAATAGGTACATTCAAAATCAAATCTGTAGTTTTCTTGTAATAAGCATCAACAGAAAGTGTTATTCTATTATTAAGAAACCCTAGATCTAAACCGATATTTGTAGTTTTAGATTGTTCCCATCTATAATCTTTATTTTCTGGCTGCGTATTAGTAAAACCTGGCGCACCGTTATAAGCTCCACCTGTGCCACCAGCATAAAGAGGAAAGAATGCAAAATCACCTACACGGTCGTTACCATTTGTTCCAATTGAAGCTCTTAATTTCAAATCAGAAAAAAAGTTTACATTACTCATAAAATCTTCATTTATCAAATTCCATCCACCTGAAAGTGCCCAGAAATTACCAAATTTTTTATTCTCAGCAAATCTTGAAGATCCATCTCTTCTTCCAGAAGCCTCAAAAAGATACTTGGAATCAAAATCATAAGCAACTCTTGCAAAATATCCATTTAATCTAGAATTTTGAGTACGAGAACTTGTCGTTGTTTTCTCAGAACCTGAATCAATATTTAATTGCAAGTCAGATGCAAAATTAATAGCCTCAACTGCTGCCCTTGTTATATCATTTTGCTCATAAGTAGTACCTAAAATACCTGACAAAGAATGCTTAGCAATAGTTTTTTCGTAGCTCAACGTATTTGTTACAACATATTTATTTTGAATATCTGTAGAATAATAACCGTATCCTCCTGGTGAATTTATTTCAAATGAGCGTTCTTTTTGCTCTAGTAATAATCTATCAATACCAAAATCTGCTTTGTACTTTAATCCTTTATATAATTGCACTTCAGCAAATAAATTACCGAACGCTCTTGTTGTTTTTGCATCATTCGTATCAAATGTTTCAATAGCAACAACATTAGGAATAAAACCCGCTAGTTGAGTTAATTGACCTTGAGAATCGTATGGAGATATCCAAGGACTTTGAAGATATGCAGCAGTCAGAGGAGCAAAAGTACTATTCTCTGATCCTACTCTATCATTATACACTTCACTAAATGAAAAGTTACCACCAATTTTAATTTTGTCATTTACATCAGTATTCAAAGAGATCTTACCATTAGTAGAGCTCAATTTGTTTCCAATTATAAAACCTTCTTGATCAGATCTACCAAAACCTACATAATATGTTGTTTTATCATTTCCGCCTGAAACCGATAAATTAGTCCCTCTAGAAACACCATCCCTTGTAACACCTGCTTGCCAATCATAATCATCATTCAAGAAATTAGCTGGATTGTCACCTCTTAGTGTTTTAAACCTACGGTATTCTTCACCATCCATCATAGACAATAAGTCAGTAGCTCTACTTACAGAAAGTGTTTGCTCAAAAGTCACCTTTGCTGGCTGGTTTTTCTTACCTGTTTTTGTAGTAATCAAAATCACACCATTAGACCCCCTAGAACCATAAATAGCAGTTGCTGCAGCGTCTTTCAAAACCGTTTGAGTTTCTATATCATTAGGATTAATCTCTAATAAAGGATTAAGAGCCTGACCTCCTTGAGTACTAGTAAATGAGTTATCATTCAACGGAACACCGTCTATAACGTACAATGGTCTACCACCTGCAGTAATAGATGCATTTCCTCTAATTTTAACCACAGTTGCTGCACCAAGAACTCCTGATGACTGAACAACCTGAACTCCCGCAGCCTGACCTTGAAGCATTTGTTGTGGAGACAAAACCGTTAAATTATCTAATGCTCCATTACCAACAACTTTACTAGATTGTACGACTTTACCTCTCTTTTGAGTTCCGTAACCAACAACTACAACCTCTTCAAGTGTTTGGGAAGATGATGTTAATTTAACACTAACAACACTTGTTGCCCCAACAGTAACTGATGAATTAGACATCCCTATAAAAGAGAAAACCAAAACATCTCCCGTTTTAGCTTTGATAGCATATTTACCTTCAAAGTCTGTTTGAACACCATTATTTGTACCCTTAACAATAACATTTGCTCCTGGAATAGGCCCCATAGCATCTGTAACAACACCAGATACCGTCTTTTCTTGTGCAAACGCAAATTGCATTGACAATGCCAATAGCAACGAAAAAATCCATTTGAATTTTGATCTCATATTAAATTTATTTTGAATTAGTTATTTTACAAAAATCATAATAATTTCTTAAATAAACAAATTTATTTCACCACTAAAGAAGTTAACATTTGTTAAAGTTTATACTTAAATCAATAGATAAACTCATTAAATTTTGTAAATTCCTACATTATGTTTCATAAAGTTATATTTTTGTCAAAATTAATTTAATGTTAAGCCCATTCTTTTTAACACAATTTTTAGAAACAGGAACAGATGAAGCCGGTCGTGGTTGCCTGGCGGGACCTGTAACTGCCGCCGCTGTGTTATTACCTGAAAATTTTCAAAATGAGTTACTGAATGATAGTAAGCAACTATCTGAGAAAGCTAGGGAAAAATTAAGACCTATTATAGAACAACAATCTATTTCATTTGCAGTAACGCATCTCGAACCTTTGATAATTGACGAAATAAATATTCTGAATGCCTCTATAAAAGCAATGCAGGAAAGTATTCTAAAACTGAATCCAAGACCTAAATCAATTATTTTAGACGGAAATAGTCCGTTCATCCCGAAAGGTGGAATTAAAAATCGTGGAGGAAAGATTTTTACCAATACTGAAATTGAAATACTAAATTCAATTCCGAATGCCAGTATCATAAAGGGAGATACAAAATATATGAGTATTGCAGCCGCTTCCGTACTAGCAAAAACATATCGAGATGAATATATGAACAGGATTCATGAGGAATTCCCAATGTACAATTGGAAACAAAACAAAGGTTATCCTACCAAAGAACATCGCGAAGCAATCCGAATTTACGGAGTTACAAAATACCACCGAATGACATTTAGGTTATTGCCGGAACAGTATACTTTTGATTTTTGATTGTAGATTAATAATTTTTGATTGTAGATTTCTCAAACTTAGCTTCGAAAAGAATGGAGAAATGTTTCAGGATTTTTTCTTTTACTTCTTCTTCATTAACTTTTTCTAAGCCAAGTTCTACATTTAATGAAGTTACCGCTTTCCCGCGAATACCGCAAGGAATTATATTATCGAAGTAACCTAAATCAGCATTTACGTTTAATGCAAATCCATGCATAGTGACCCAACGGGAAGCGCGAACGCCCATAGCACAAATTTTTCTGGCAAAGGGTGTTCCTGCACTTAACCAAACTCCGGTTTCACCTTCGCTCCTGCCACAAACGATTCCATATTCTTGAAGGGTTAGAATAATGGCTTCTTCCAGAAAACGTAAATATTTATGAATATCAGTAAAGAAATTTTCTAAGTCTATAATTGGATAACCCACAATTTGCCCTGGCCCATGATACGTAATATCTCCACCACGATTGATTTTATAAAAAGTCGCTCCTTTAGCTTCCAATTGTTTTTCAGATAAAAGTAAATTACTTAAATCCCCACTTTTACCTAATGTATATACATGTGGATGTTCTACGAAAAGAAAATAATTAGGAGTCTCGAGTTCGAGTTCTTCTCTGCGATTTCTAATTTTCAAGTCGACGATCCCTTTGAACAATTCCTCTTGATATTCCCAAGTTTCTTTGTAATCTCTAGTTCCTAAATCTTGAAGTTGGATGCTTTTGTTCATTTCTTGAAAGATGCGAAGGTTATGAGGCACAAATGTACAAAAAGGTTTGAAATACGAATGTTGAATAATGAATTAGGAATTTTGAAATTATACCCAAAATCATATTTAGCGAGAAGAAAAAATGGATAATAATAATTCATGCTTTTGAATTATTATTACCCATTTAATTGCTGACCAACGAGGCACAAAATAAAAACATAAATTTTAGTAGTTGTGATGTACAAAATCTTCAACTCATTTTATATTTATTTTTTAACTTTTAACATCTCTGGTTTCAGCAGCACTTTAGTCCATCCTTTATCTCGGGCATCAAAATGTTTATATGCATTGGGAGCCTCGTCTAATGAAAGTTCATGCGAGACAATTAATGATGGCCTTGCTTTTCCCGCCGAAATCAATGTAGAAAGCTGACGGTTATAGGATTTGACATTTGCCTGCCCTGTTGCTATTCGCTGTCCTTTCATCCAGAATTGACCAAAATCAAAAGCCATGTGCCCTATTTTTTGCAACTCCTCATTTGATTTTGGATCTTTAGGAACAAAAACCCCTACAACACCTATAGAACCAGTTGCTTTTACGGCATGTACTAGTTCGTTCATGGTTACATTGGAATGCTCGTTACCATGTTTATCACAACACTGGTACCCTACACATTCGCAACCTCTATCAGCACCCACACCGTTGGTGAGTTCCAAAACTTGCTCCACTGCTGACCCTTTTGAAAAATCAATTGCAATAGCACCCAATTCTTCTGCAAGCTTCAACCGATCAGGATGATTGTCTACCACCATAATATTACTGGCACCTTTAATACTTGCTGAATGTGCTGCCATGAGTCCTACTGGACCTGCACCATAAATCACCACGGAGTCACCAGGTTTTACACCAGCCAATTCCGTTGCATGATATCCCGTTGGAAAAATATCCGATAACATCACATAATCATTTTCCTTCTCTATAGCATCCTCTGGTAATTTTAGGCAGTTAAAATCACCATGAGGCACCCGAAGGTATTCAGCCTGGCCACCACTGTAAGGACCCATTCCAGCAAATCCATAGGCAGCACCTGCAGTTCCAGGATTCATTGTAAGACAAAAACCCGTTAAGCCGCTTTCGCAATTTTGACAATGGCCGCAACCAATATTGAATGGAAGACAGACCATGTCCCCCACTTTAATTTGCGTTACAGCTTTGCCTACTTCGACTACCCTACCCATATTTTCATGTCCTAAAATCTTTCCGGCTTCCATATCGGTTCGTCCTTCATACATGTGAAGGTCGGATCCGCAAATATTTGTAGTCGTTATTTTTACCAGTACATCCGTCGGCTGCTCAATTTTGGCATCCGGCATTTCTACGACCCTCACATCGCGAGGACCGAAATAAACAAGTGCTTTCATAAGATCATTATTTAAATTATTTTCTATTAATCTGATTTTGAAATATTAACGTTTGAAAATTTACTCTTTATCAAATGTAGATTATATATTCGCCATCATTTTTATAGAATTATTAATGATCTTTACATAATTATTACTACAACATTTTTACTCATCTTCGCACCTCACTATAATTAGATTTAATTGAAAGATATATCTCATAGCTGTGTAATGTAGTTTTAATTGACTTCATCTGTTTCCAAGATAACTTCCAGATTGGTACTTTCAGGATTCACCAAACAATCCTTGATCAGAAATTGCAATTCCAGTGATTTCTTGTCTTCACTAATTTTTGCATACGGATTTGAAACGGATTTTATTTTCCTTGGAAAATGATATTTTAGAACATAAGACTGTGTGATTTTGAATTTAGAAACCTGCGTTTTATATCCTTCAATCTTATCCTGCTGCTTTTTTAGCTCAATTGCATCTGTAATTTTCACAATTCTCTTGAAAACACTTTCGTAAAAAGCATAGTTCACACTGTAATAATGTTCTTCGGCAACCAATGCATAATTATTTTCGATATCATCTGCATATTCCTCGGTTTTGTATAAATCCGCAACTTCCGTTATTTTTGTAAAGTTTTGATTGATTGTTGTGCGAAATTCTTTCTCGGATGAACTTTTCTTGATATGTACTTTTACCGTAGCAAATTTTTGAAAAATTGCTTTTTCGGATGCTGGCAATCTGGAAAATGTTTCGGAATATTTCGTAATCAAATCCTGAAAAACATAAGTTGTATCTCTGAAAACTTCTTCTTTGGAGTAATTTTCACCAGCTAATTGCATATAACTATGTTCATCGCGCAACTCATTTATTTCGATTCTTCCGGATCCGTCTTGGTTTAAAAAAATAGTTTCAGTAATTTGACAACTTGTTAAAAATAGTACTAAAAATAGCAGGGCACATTTTTTCATTTGGTAATTTAGAGTATTTATTGGTTTTCAAATATACATGATTTGTACTATTTTTCACGCTATTTTAAAATAAAAAGTAGTTGAATAGCCCCGATAGTCCCGAAGCTTCGGGAGACATCCTTTTTTTCTTATTTTTCTTAAACAAGAAAAAAGATAGAACGAATAGCCGGACAAATTGTCTTGAGAAAACAAAATTATCTGCTCCAAAAAACTAAATTCCTTTATGTATTACTGTCTTTGCAACTTTAGAACATATATAGTATCTTTGCGCTCTTAAAATCAGAATATAATGGCATTATCCGAACAAGAAACTCTACGTAGAGAAGCACTTACAGAATTACGCAATTTAGGTATCGAACCTTATCCTGCAGCCGAATTTACCACAACCGCATATTCTAGCGAAATCCTAGCTGATTTCGAGAAGTACGAAGGAAAAGAGGTTGTTTTAGCAGGTCGTTTGATGGGTAAGCGTATCATGGGAAAGGCGTCATTTGCAGAATTGAAAGATGCTGAAGGACGTATTCAAGTGTATGTTTCGAGAGATGATATTTCGACTGATGAAGAAAAAACAATGTACAATGTAGTTTTCAAAAAACTATTGGACATTGGTGATTTTATTGGGGTTCGTGGAACGGTTTTCAAAACGCAAGTGGGAGAAATCTCGGTTCATGTTTATGGATTGACGGTTTTGGCAAAAGCCTTAAAACCACTTCCTGTAGTAAAAACGGATGCTGATGGGAAAATGCACGATGCATTCGCTGATCCGGAACAAAGATACCGTCGTCGTTACGTAGATTTGACCGTGAACGACCATGTGAAAGAAACGTTTATCAAAAGAACAAAATTGTTCAATGCGATGCGTTCATTCTTTAATGACAAAGGATATCTTGAAGTTGAAACTCCAGTTTTACAACCGATTCCTGGTGGCGCTGCTGCGCGTCCTTTTATCACGCACCACAACTCGCTTGACATGCCATTGTATATGCGTATAGCAAATGAGTTGTACTTAAAAAGATTAATAGTTGGTGGTTTTGAAGGAGTGTATGAGTTTTCGAAAAACTTTCGTAATGAAGGAATGGACCGTACACACAACCCAGAATTTACTGCTATGGAAATATATGTAGCCTACAAAGACTACAACTGGATGATGAAATTTGCCGAAGACCTTTTGGAGCATTGTGCAATTGCCGTAAATGGAACTTCAGAAGTGACTTTTGGAGAACACACCATCAATTTCAAAGCGCCTTATGCTAGAGTTACGATGACTGATTCTATCAAACATTTTACTGGATTTGATATTTCAGGAAAAAGTGAAACAGAGCTTTTTGACGCCGCTAGAGGAATGGGGATTGATGTGGATAAAACCATGGGTAAAGGAAAACTGATTGACGAAATCTTTGGCGCTAAATGTGAAGGGAATTACATTCAGCCTACTTACATCACGGATTATCCAAAGGAAATGTCTCCGCTTTGTAAACAACACCGCGACAATCCAGAATTGACAGAACGTTTTGAACTAATGGTTTGCGGTAAAGAAGTAGCGAATGCCTATTCTGAATTGAATGACCCAATTGACCAAAGAGAACGTTTTGAAGACCAAATGAGGTTATCTGAAAAAGGAGATGATGAAGCGACTGGAATTATCGATGAAGATTTCTTGAGAGCTTTAGAATACGGAATGCCTCCAACATCTGGAATGGGAATTGGAATGGATCGATTGATTATGTATTTGACTAATAATGCTTCTATTCAAGAAGTATTATTGTTCCCTCAAATGCGTCCTGAGAAAAAACAGGTTAAAGTTGAATTGGAAGAAGATGAGAAATTGATTGTTGTGTTATTGCAAACTAATAACAACCAAATGGAATTTGGCCTACTAAAAATTAATTCTGGATTGAGCGGTAAAAAATGGGACAAAGCCATGAAAAACTTATCTTCTTTGGGATTGACTGAAGTAGTAGTTGATGGTGATAGTAAAGCGTGTCGATTGAAAGAATAATTTATTTTATATCAGAATACTAAAAGGAACTTCGTAAAGGAGTTCCTTTTTTTATGTCTATTTTCCATTTCAAGTACTTTCATTTTGATAAAAATTATACCGATAATCACACAAGGTTAAATAAGTCATAAAATTCATACGCCAATCAATTTTAAAACTATTTTTGGAAGAACAAAAAACAAACCAATATGAAAAAAATTACTCTATCGATCTTAGCCTTATTTGCTTTTGCCTTTGCTAATGGTCAAGCCAAAGAAGGTCAAGTAACAAAAGGAAAATGGCTTATTGAAGCCAATACTGGCTTTGGTAGAAATGTAGGAACTACCGCAATGTATTTTAGTTCTTCGGACGGGATCACTTCCTACAACATTGGAGCTGAAGGAGGTTATTTTATCAAAGATAATTTGGCGCTTAAATTAGGATTAGGCTACGGTGAAATTGACGGTCAAGGAGAGCCGATTGCTTACAAAATAGGAGCAAAATATTATTTGAAAACGATGATTCCTATCGAGCTTTCTTATAACGGAGTAGGTTTTGGTGACGCAGATGCTAATCCAACCTACCTAGGTGCGCAAATTGGTTATGCGATATTTTTAGGAAAAAATGTAAGTATCGAACCCGGAATTCGTTATAACCTAGCTACTCATAAACAGTATTATGATAATAGCTTGCAGTTAAATATTGGTTTTGCTTTGCATTTTTAAAACAGTTAGTTTAAAATAAAAACAAAAATAATCCTCAATGATTATTTTTTATCCTGAACAAAAAAGTCGGCTCTAATCAAAGAGCCGACTTTTTATTTTAATTATATTCTATTTTAAAACCCTAAACCAACAGCCATTGCTGTAGCTTGAATATTTACATCGGAAACTTTAGTTGCAGCACCAGTTGTCATATTAATACTGTATACAGAAGTAACATTGTTTACTTTCAATAAAGCAAAAGCAGTAGTACTATTTGCACCAATATCAAATCCGCTATCAGCATCAACATTTACCCCTAAATTTCCAATAGCTACTAATGTACCATTATTAGGTGGGTCTTGACGGAATAACATATCCGTTTGTGAGTCAATTACAAATAAAGCTGTTGTAGTTGCTCCAGCAATATTATTTGTATAAGCAGCACCCGTTATGAATGGTGTTCCAGGATTTAGATTACCGTCAACTGCGACTACTGTTCCCAAATCTGGGTGTAAACGTAGGTTTTGACCTGTATTACTTACTAATCTTATTCTATCCACTGTAGGATTAAAATCAAAACCAAAAGAAGTACCTGACAATGCCGTTAAAAAGGGAGACCCAATTGCTGTTAATGCTCCGCTTGCAGTATTCACAGAGAACAACCTACTTTGATTTGAAACAGCATATAAACCTCCGTTTGCAGGTCTAAAATCTAAACCTACAATATTTTCGCCAGCAGCTAAACCCGTTAATGCTACAGAACTATTATTACCACTTGTAGGATTAAATCGAACTAACATATTTCCAGTAGTTGTTGCATAAGCGATTGGATTAGTCTTAAATGCTAAACTTATTACTGGAGCAGTGAATTTACCAACATCAACGGCTTTTCCTGTAGTTAAATCAATTGTATATAATGTGGATACATTAGCATTGTTTGTTACAGCAAGAGCAGTAGAATTATCCGCTAAAATATCCATATCTCCTACACCTTGAAAGTTAACTCCTAAGTCACCAACAAGTTGAAGTGTTCCGTCGTTAGGCGGAGTTTGCAAATATAATTTATCTTGTTCAAAATCAATGTCATACAACATAGTTGCCGTAGCTCCTGCCATACTATTGGTATATGCTACAGCACCAATTTTAGCATTTGCACCACCATTAATAAGACCATCAGTTATTACAACGGTTCCTAATTCTGGATGTAATCTTAAATTTTGACCTGAATCTGTTACCAAACGAATTCTATCTACTGTAGGATTAAAATCTAATGAAGCATTTCCTCCCGCAAGTACAGGCGAAAAAGATCCTGCACCTAGTGCCGTTGCCACTCCGCTTTTTTCATTGATAAAGTAAAGACGGCTAGAGGAGCCTAATGCATACAATTGCCCAGTTGCTGGTCTATAATCAATACTGACTATAGTCTCTGATGCAGCCAAACCAACAATTGGAGTGGTTGAAGTTGGAGTTACTAAATTTCGTGCATTGAATGTAAGAATGGTATTATTACTTGCTAATGCAGTAAAATTTACATCTGGTGCCAATACAGGCATCATCATTTCATTACTATCATCATCATTACATGAAATTGCGGTAAAAGATAACAGTGCTAGTCCAATAATGGAAGCAAAACTTAATTTTTGTTGTTTGTTTTTCATCGTTTGTTTATTTAGTTATGTACTCATTTACGTAGAGTAGCTTGTTATGGTTTTAAAATTTAAAAAAAAACAACAATAACTAACTTAATCGAAACGGAATACAAGAATACAAAACTCTTCAACTCACACGTTATAAAAAGATTACGATCATTTTTAAAACATAATAGTGATAATAAAAAATTCTTTAAATTCTTTTTTACTTTACAAACTATAGTTAAAGTTGACACTCCATCGATAATTTGCTTCAACATTGCCGCCACTAAGGTTTTGATTGATTGGTAACATGGCATTAGCTCCAAAAGAAAGTCTTTCCTTCCCAACCTCAAAACCAACTTTACCAAAAAAAATATCACCGTTTGTATTTCTTAATTTTTGATTGTACTGGTAATTGCTTTCATAAACTTCCCCAGCAAACCCAAGTTGCGGAACAATAGAAAAATTGTTTTTGTCGTATAAATAGAAAAAAGTTCCAGCATAATTAAACTGATTTCCAAAACGATAACTCTTTTGATTTTCTGTTTTAATCACATAATTCAGCATGGAGTTTAAACCAAATTGTTTTCTTTTTAGGACATATTCGGTAGCCAAAAGATAATCCCAACTTCCTGTTCCTACCTGAAAACTTGGGTTTATACTCCCGGAATTTGCTTCATTAAATTTTCCGGTTGGCGCTTTTATTCCTCCTCCCAACTGTAACGTATGTACCAAAAAAGTGCTATCTTTATGTGTTTGATACAAGCGATACATTGCCAAAACGGTAATGTCGCCAATTCCCTTGATGCTTTTATCGCCTGATGCCGTTTCTCTTTCATGAAAATGATACGGTAATAATGCCGAAATCTGAACTTTTTGGCTTACCGGAATTCGGCCCCAAACCTGAACAGTGTTGAAGTTTTCTTTGTACCAAGGCGAATTGCTGTACAAGCCATCCATGGATTTGTACTGTTGCTTGAAATACCGAATCCCAACGAAATTAGAGTTCAACATCGAGGCGAATCCCATGCTTCCGCCACTGGCGGAGCAACCACAGGCATCGCAAAAATCCTCTTCTTCAAGCAAAGAATGGTATTTTGTAAATGGGTTTATGGTGTTTAAACTGTCTTTCTCGGTGGCGTTTGCCAATTGAAAAAGAAGTAGTAATAGTAGTGTGTATTTTTTCATGTTTGTTGTTTTTAGCCCTGATGGAAACGGAAAGCCCGGAGCGGAAAAAGCTTGTTTTTCTTGTCCTGAAAAAGCGACCGGAGGAAGCTCTTTTCAGGACATAGAAAAACGGCTTTTGTAGCGAGGACTTGCAGTGTACAGCAGGAAATAGCTTCTAAAATTAATATTCAGAAAAGCGTTTGTCCGTTAGGTATTGTGTGTCTGTCAATGTTTTTAGAAAAGCAATAATTTTTGATTTTTCTGTCGCTGTCAAAGGGATTCCGAGTGACCCGTTTTTATTCAAAATTGGGTCTAAAGTAGCTGAATTGAATACACCGGAATTGTAATGATCCATGACGGCTTCTAATGTAAATAACCGTCCATCATGCATGTAAGGCGCTGTTTTTTCTATGTTCCTCAGACTTGGCACTTTAAATTTGTACTTATCCTGAGGCAACTCCGTCACGCGAAAACGACCGATATCATTGTACGCGGGATCAATTGGCAAGCCATTGTTTCTAAAGGAATTGTCCGTAAACAAATCAGTTGCGTGACAACTGGAACATTTTTGGTTGAAAATGGTATAACCGTCCTTCTCATCTTGCGTGAGCGTTCCGCCAGATTCATTGCGGCGGTACTTGTCAAAACGGGAATTCGAGGACGTAACCATAACCATGAATTGGCCCAAGGCTTTGAGCATATTTTCGGAATTGATTTGTCCATCAGTAAAAGCAACTTTGAATAGCTTTTGGTACTCGGAATCAACTTTCATCATAGTAATCGCTTTCGCAAAATCGCCATTCATTTCTATAGGACTTGTGAACGGAATTATAGGCTGTAAATCCAAATGTGATGTTGCTCCATCATACATAAAAGTGGTTTGATATGCCAAATTCTGAATTGGCGGCGTGTTTCGGGTTCCAATGGCGTCATCTACTCCGTGACTCAAGGTATGTCCGTGATGCGTAAATGCATCTTCCTGAATGTGACAAAATCCGCAGGAAACAATCCCATCTGAAGCCAATCGGCCGTCGTAAAAAAGTTTTTTTCCAAGTTCAAAACCCTTTTCGGTGGGTGGATTATTCGCCAGATTGTATGCCAAAGGCGGGAAATTTGCTGGAACCTGAAAGTTCAGGGGAACGTCCTGATAGTCTTCGCTTTCATCAGCAGAGCAAGACCACAGCAACGGAAAAATGAGCAATATGATATATTTTGCTTTCATTTTATATTTTTTTTAAAAAGCGGCCGGAGATTTAATTTCTAACCGCTTTTGAATTAAAAAATTAATCGTTGTGAACGTGATCTATTTTGAACATTGAAGAAACATTAGTAGTAACCAAAGCCAGTTTAGCGCCTCCCATAACGGTAGCCGCTTCCGTAAGATTAATTTTATTAGCTCCATCTATAACTTGAGACAAGTCAGTAATGATGTGTACTTGAGGTGTAATTGTAGTTCGTACCAAAGCATTTTCAGGGAAACTCAAAGTAACTTCAGCATAATTATAATCGGTTCCGGTTTGACCGGTATGCACTTTAAATTCTTTTGCCGTTGTCACCGTAGGAGCTGTAAAAGTACCTTCGAAAGCCACAAATTTATAACCTGCACTCCATGACCACATCATTCCTGCGGTTTGGGCAGTTGCCAAGAAATCTCCTTGACCCGTTGCTCCTGCTTCCCACTGGGTTTTATCAACTCCAATTCCGTATTTTATTTTAGTGTAATTTCCGGCAGGAATATTTGAAAGATTCAATACTAATGTTGCAGGCGTAGCTTCATCTACAATAAAATAGCTTTGACTTTTTGGGTAAGTAAAGGTAGTTCCATCTTCTTTTGTCAAGACAATATTACTCACAATGTACTTCACTTTTGAAACCGCTACAACCTCAGCATTCGAATTAGTGTAGTTCGTATTGAAAGCAAAATTAGCCGATTTGTAAACGTTATCAAATTCTAATTTAAGGTTTCCGTTTCCGGTAATCACTTCATTATCATCGACATTAGAACAAGAAAACAAGGTAACTGAGATAGCCATTACAGCTAGTATATTTTTTAATTGAAATTTCATTTCTTAAGATTTTTATTTTGAATATAAGTACTGTTTCGCATGCCATTTTTGGAGTATTATTTCCAAAAAAAGCAAACAGAATGCCATCCGTTGTATCAAACGGAAGAAAAAAAGCACACTACGTGCCTAAAAATTTAAGAAATGAAAGTGGGTGGGTGAAAAACAGAAACACTATTCAAGTGAGTATATAAATTAGAATAGTATGCGTTTATTTTTTCTTTGGTGCTAAAAAAAACTGTTGCCATTTCGAAAGATTTGATTTCCTCAAAAATGATCACATCCAGTATAGGAGCATTTCCTTTTTTATCGGATGAAAGTGGCTTTTCAGCCTCAGAAGCTTTGGCTAATTCTTTCATCAAATGACATTTTCCGTTACATTGCATTTTAGGTTTATCCTTATTTATACAAAGCACTTTTGAAATGTATTCATAATTCACGACATACTCTAAAACCGGAAGAACGGGCTTTATAAGCATAATCAATACAATTATAAATATGATTTTTTTCACGGTGCAAATTTACTAAATGATTGTTTGATAAAAAATAGTTTTGAATAGAATAATCATAAATAAAATCACTCTATTCAAAACCAAATACTTGAATGCTTTACGCCAATTTTAATTCGGGAATTTCAATCTCTTTTAGTTCCGTTTTATAGCAATCAAACTGACTCAGAATCTCATTTTTAGTGTTTTCGAAAAATGGATTTTTTGAAAATAAATCTTCATAATATCCAATCCCTACTAATAAATTATTTTTAAATGAATTCCATTTTTTAATTTGTCCCAAAGCTATTTCTTCAGTAACCGCTGAAATTTCATTTTTCAGATAGTCTAAATACATTTTTAACTCTTTCACAAATAGATTTGGTCGATCAGTAACCGTCAACACAGAAGCGTTTCCGTAAATATGCTGTACCATTTTAGACAGCGAAACTTCTTTATCAAAATAAGCCATATTAGGTCCTGGACAAATAATTACACCCTGAGCTTGACCTTTAATTTTAATGTCATTTTCAAGATACGAAGCATTGGCTAAACCCACACAAAGACAGGCTTTCTCCGTAATACTGTTTTTCTTTTTTTCGAAAACTTCCGCAGTTAAAATATCTTTTTCGAGAAGCAATTCTGCCAGTTTTAAGTCTTGGTATTTCTTGGAAGACGTACAAATTCCTTTGGCATCGTATTCTTTGCTTAGCGCCAAAAATCGTTTGGGACATGAACTTCCCGCTTTGCTTTCCTCAATTCGTTTCAATTTCAACTTTTCATTCGTCGTTCCTCGCAACGTATTGAAAGGAATTCCCAACGGCGAAATATGACTTAAATATAAATCATCTTCTTTGGCTCCAGCCAATAAATCTCTGGTGTGCTTATCAACCGATGTGGCTTCAGGAACCAATAAAAATGGTGAACCCCAACCTACAGAATCTACCTCATAATGGTCCAACAGAAAATCGTGTTCTTCAGCAGTTCCTACACCGCCTTGAACCGTGATTTTTAAATCCAAAGGTTGTTCAGGAACATGCATTTCTTTTTGTCCCAATGCTTTCACCATCAACCCATGTGCGGATTGAATTAATTGCTCTTTTTTCTGTTTGAATTCTTCTAAAATCGGCCCCAACAGATAGCCTTCGGTTGCAAAAGCATGTCCGCCACAATTCAGTCCGGATTCGATTCGATATTCAGAAACCCAAAGTCCTTTTTTAGCTAAAAAATTCCCTTGAATCATCGCCGAACGAAAGTCGCTTACTTTCAGCGTAATTTTCTTTTTCAGTGCATTATTCGCATCTGGAAAGAAAGCCGAAAAACTTTCTAAATAGCTGTATAACCTTGGATTCATCCCTGCCGATAAAACTACCGAAGATTCTAATGTACTGTTCACAAACCCTCGCAGGGCCGCATGTGCATCATTAAAAATGATAGGTAATTGTTCCTCTTTGATGAAATTATCCTTATCCAATTTGGTCATAATATTAACATCAATATCGCCCGGATAAAGATTTTTCTCCAGATAATTTTTGATGTTTTCTTTGAAAGCGAAACCGTCTTCCATCAAGTTTTGCAGGCCTGCTTTAATGCCTGATTTGTTGGGCAACATTGCGATGTAATTTTCCAAAGCTGATTTGCTTTCGGATAATTCCGTTTTGAAATTTTCGAATTTTTCCTTCACGATTTTGTCTACCAAATTCAGATAAGAAGTAATGCGTTCTGCGCGGTAATCATGTATTTTTTGGGTAATTTCCTGATACGGAAAATCGAATTTCTTGCTGTAAAAAGCATTCATTTTTTCGATAAGTTCATCATCCATAATTGAAATCACAGACGAAATTCCATACTTCGCTACTCGTATCGGACTATCAATCGTATAAGCAAGTCCCATAACCGGGATATGAAAAGTATGAAGTGGTTTACGTGTTGTCATGTTAAAATGATTTAAATAAATAAACCACAAAAATCGAGAAACAAAACCGTATAAAAACTGATAAATATCATGCTTTCAAAGCTATAAACAGTATTTATTTTGTGCCTTTTCATAGACAAAAAACAACTTCAACTTTACATTTAATCCTAAAACCAAAACGATAAACTTTTGTTAACGATTAAACTTTTTAGACCTATTCCTATCTTATAGCTATAAAACTTAAAACAATACAAATGAAAAAACTATTTATCGCTGCATTATTAGTTGTCGGAATGACAAGCTTTGCACAAGAAAGAAAAGCAAGACCAGAGAGAGCTCAAATGGAGCAAATGACTCCTGAGCAAAGAAACCAATTGCACTTGAAAAAGATGACTCTAGAATTAGATCTAAACGCTTCACAACAAAAAGAGATGAGTAAAGTCATTACGGAACAAAGTGCCAAAAGAGAAGCTAGAATGGCAGAGAGAAAAGCAAACAAAGATTCGGCTAAAAAACAACTTACCACTGACGAACTTTTTGCTAAAAAAAGCCAAATGTTAGACGAGCAAATTGTGATGAAAGAGAAAATGAAAAAAATTCTTTCAGCAGACCAATATAAAAAATGGGATGACATAAAAGGGAAAAGGCACAACGGAATGAAAAAAAGAATGGCATACCATCAGAATAGAAAAGCAGCACAAATGGGTGATAAAAAATAATCCATTTACTTAAACTATTTCATCTTAGTTCATAAAAAAGCCCCAAATTTGGGGCTTTTTTTATTTAAAATGTTTTCGATACTTTGTCTATCGCTCGGATGGTAAAATCCAAATCCTCATACGTTAACGCATCGGTAATAAACCACGTTTCATAAGCGGAAGGCGCAATATATATTCCTTCCTGCAATAATCCGTGGAAGAATTTTTTGAAAGTCTCGTTATCGCCATTTGCAGCTGTTTTAAAATCAACAACCGGAGTTGCATCAAAATGAACCGAAATCATCGAGCCAATAGTGTTTATTGTAAATGTAACATTATTTGCTTTCAATACTTTATCAATTCCTGCTGCCAAATATGCTGTTTTCTCTGCTAATCTTTGAAAAATAGCACGATCACTATCTAAAGCTTGCAACATCGCTAATCCTGCGGCCATTGCCAATGGATTTCCAGACAATGTTCCTGCCTGATAAACTGGACCTAACGGAGCTAGATAATTCATGATTTCTTCGCGAGCGGCAAAAGCACCAACAGGCAATCCTCCACCGATTACTTTACCGAAGCAAACTATATCAGCCGTTATGTTAAGCAATTCCTGAACACCGCCTGCAGCGAGCCTGAATCCTGTCATTACCTCATCAAAAATCAATAGAATTCCATTATCGGTACACAATTGGCGTAAGCCTTCTAGAAAGCCTTTATTGGGCGGAATACAACCCATATTCCCCGCAACAGGCTCCACAATTATGGCAGCAATTTCATTTTTATTAGCTTCTATTAAAGTAGCTACATTTTCTAAGTCATTATATTTTGCCAACAAAGTATCTTTGGCTGTTCCTGCCGTAACTCCTGGGCTGTTTGGTGAACCAAAAGTAATGGCTCCACTTCCCGCTTGAATCAAAAACGAATCCGAATGACCGTGATAACAACCTGCAAATTTTATTATTTTATCTCTTTTGGTAAATCCACGAGCCAGTCTTACGGCGCTCATACACGCTTCGGTACCTGAGTTTACAAATCTAATTTTATCGATATTTGGAACCATCGCAACGGCTAAAGCTGCAATTTGTGTTTCCAATTCCGTTGGCATTCCAAACGACGTTCCTAACTTCGCTTTTTCAATCACGGCGTGTACGACCGGTTCGTAAGCGTGTCCTAAAATCATTGGTCCCCAAGAATTGATATAGTCAATCAAACGGTTTCCATCTTCGTCGTACAAATATGCACCTTTGGCACTTTTGACAAAAATTGGAGTTCCACCCACTGCTTTAAAAGCTCTTACTGGTGAGTTTACACCTCCTGGAATTACTTTTTCTGCTTCAGCAAAAAGCTGACTGCTTCTTTTATACAACATTTATGAATTATGAATTATAGTTATTTTTTCAATTATTTTACCATTAACCTCTGTCCAATAGAAAGCGTATTGTCAGAAAGATTATTTTTTTGTTTTAAATCATCAACCTTTAAATCGAATTTTTTTGAAATGGAATACAGCGTATCCCCTTTTTGAACAACGTATGAAAATAAGTCTTGATTGATTGTATTTCTTGATTCAATTGTTAATTCTTCAACCATTTGTTTTTCATTAGACACATAATTTACATCTAAAACCTGATTGTCATATTGATGCAAATTGTAGCGCTCAATATAAGAAATCAACTTATCTGGATATTTAGGATCTGTGGCATAACCCGCAGCTCTTAGTCCTTTTGCCCAAGCTTTATAATCGCCTTTTGAAAATTCAAACAGCTTGGAATACCTGCTTCTTCCTGTCAAAAATAACGCGTGATCTTTGAATGATTCTGAAGGGTTATCATATTTTCTAAAGCATTCCTGATCAGAATCATCGTCATGCTTAACGCTTTCTCCTGTCCATCCTACGTGACATTTTATTCCAAAATGATTATTGGCACTTATCGCTAAATCACCTCTTCCTGCACCCGATTCTAGAATCCCCTGAGCTAAAATAATACTTGCGGGAATCCCATAATTCTTCATGTTTCCCATCGCAATTTCTTTAAATTTAGAAATGTAAGATACGATAACATCATTAGTAACCACAGTTTTTGAAGTTGAAACAATTACTTCTGTTTCTCGATTACCTTGTTCTTTTTTTACCGGTTTTGCAACTGTTGGTCTTGGAGTATTAGTGTTTGATGCAGCTGGTTTTTTAATCGTGCGTACTACCTCTGATTTTGGTTTCAAAGGAGCTTTCTTTGTTAAAATAACAGGTTTTGCGGCATTACAACCTATCAAAGTTATTATGGTAAAAAGCAGCAGTATTTTTTTAAGCATTGATATCTATTGTTGGTAATTGTTTGTTTCTTAATTTCATATTCATTCCCTGAATTCCTTGAATTCCTCCTGTATGAATTAATAAAATTTTTGATTCCGAAGGAAAATAGTTTTTTTGAATTAAATCTACAACGCCAAAAACCATCTTTCCCGTATAAATGGGATCCAAGGGAATCTTATTTTCCGTGTAAAACTGATTAATGAATCCAATTAAGGCTTCATTAACTTTCCCGTAACCCCCAAAATGATACTCCGTGATTAAGTCCCAATTTTCATTTTGGACAAAATTACAAATTTCCTCTTTCAAAAAATCACCTTTTAAAGCAGGAAATCCTAAAACTTTTTGGTGCGGCAAAGCACTGTTAATAATTCCAGAAATGGTACCACCTGTTCCTATTGAACAACAAATATAATCAAATTCAGCATCTTCTGGAGTTAGAATTTCCTGACAACCTTTGATTGCTAACGTATTTGTCCCACCTTCTGGTATTAAATAAAAATCCCCAAATTGTTGTTTTAAATTTTCTAAAAAAGAAGCCTCACTTTTTAACCTATATTCCTCCCTTGATATAAATTCCAATTGCATTCCGCAATTTTGAGCGAATGCCAATGTGGGATTCTCAGCGATTTTACTCCCTAACTCATCTCCACGAATAATTCCTATGGTTTTAAATCCTTTGTCTTTTCCTGCAAAAGCCACTGCTGCGATATGATTTGAAAAAGCGCCTCCAAAAGTAAGCAGCGTTTCATAATGCTCCGCTTTAGCTTGCAGCAAATTGTATTTCAACTTTCTGAATTTATTTCCGGAAACAAAAGGATGAATCAAATCTTCCCGTTTGATGGCTACTGAAATTGAGTTTAGAAACGGAGATGTTACCTGTTGATTCAAGGGAAGTGATTTTGGCACAAAGGTAAAATTATATATAACAAAAATGCAACCTCTAGAGATTGCATTTTGTTTGAATAATATTGACTCTTATCTTCTGATTATTATTTTCTGACCAACTTCTATTTTATCTTTAGTTGCTATTTTAACTATATAAATTCCATCACTAAGTCCCGAGGTAGAAAAGGTATAAGACGAATTCGCACCCAAATCTTTTTTGTTAAAAATTAATTTTCCGGCTACATCATACAAATTGCAAGTTGCAAGATCTAGTAATAATGGATTACTAATGGTTAAGTTTTTAGTAGAATTATTTTGATAAACCACAAAACTTTGACGCGCTGTTTCATCAATGCCTAAAGTAGCATTGCTTTTAAAAGTAATTTCAAACTGTGTGTTGTTAACACCTGCTGGTAATGTTAAATCATAGAAATCATTTTTAATATCATGGTACAAATCAGTTGTTTTATCGTGTAAATAAACCGCGTTTGCACTTGTAAAATTCAGCATCCCTTTCACTGTAATCTTAAAATTAGCTTGATTTCTATTTTTAAAGCCAATTGGAATTTTTTTGTCCATATCAAAACTCACTGCGTTAATAAGATATTCTTCGTCATCTATAACAAAGTAAACATCTGCTGGACTATCATCACTGGAAGATATTGCATCCATCGCACGATCAACCCCATCAGTCGCTTCAGGAACAAATGCCAGAACTATTTGACGAATTCCTTGATTATTCAACAAAGTATTAAATTGAATTTGAGATGTTGGCGCGAGGCTAACTTTTGCATAATCGTAACCTGAAACAGATGGAATTCTCGACAAATACTCAGTTGTAGTTTTTGGTTTAGTTGCAACAGCCATTTTCCCAAATTGAGAATAATTTAATGCGCCTTCTTTAACAAAAACCCTATAGCTATTTTTCATCTCCACAGTTCCGTTAACTAATCCATCAATCATAAAACCTTGCCCAATAGGAGAGAATCGTCTTTCATAATTCCCTCCTGTACCAGAAGCCGATCCTTCATTTCCAGCGCCATCATAGGAATAAAAAGTAGCTGGTACATATATACCTAATCCTCCTCTAGAGATAGGAGAAAAAACTCCATATCCGCCCTTATATTCAGCTATATAATGAGAATTGACGGTTTTGTCCTGTTCCCAGAAATAAGCAACTCCGGTACAATTTTTTTCTTCAAATAAAAAAGCAGACAAATCTATTGCCGATGGATATGGATTTCCTGTAAGTGTAAATTGTTCAAATGCAACTGGAATAGAAATAGTACCATCATTAGGTTTGCCTCTAAAATCATAGCGCTGTACACCTCCAGGATTGTTCTGAACTCCATTTACTGTTGTTAAATTAGTGCCTGAACTCCCTTTCATCGTAAATCCTTCTCCTGCATTAATATTCGAAGTCGTTCCCACCTGAATCCAATCTGAATAATTAGATGAAGCACTTAACTTAAAAATCCAGTAAGGTGCAATTGCAAATGGGCTGGCAGTACCATCATAATTATTCATTGCCAAAGGTGTTGAATTAACACTATTAGTTACATCTACTACATCTTTAAGCTGCGTGATTCCAAAAGCAGAATTTCCTGCAATTGCATTACTGCCCCCGACAGGAGAACACCAATAATCAAATTGATAATTGTTTGTTGTTCCTTCTTGAAAAACAGACAAGCTTCCAAGTCCTACATTAGCACTCCCTGACGTAGAACCTTGAACCAATTGAGCATCTGTCCTTAAATAGAAATTACTGCTGGCAGCATTTAATTCCAGTTGCTGTTTCACAAAAACTACTTGGTCATTAGCAAAAACATAACTGTTAGGACTTACATACATCTGAGCATTTACACTGTTCTGCAAAAATAATCCTGCAACAATCAATAGTGTTCGTTTAAGTAATTTTGAGTCCATAAGCTAGCATTTTAAATTAATTTGTATGAAATAAATTATATTTTTTTTATAAATACATTATGCCTGAAATAATACCATTAAATTTTAAAAAATGAGATTCTCGTTAGCCTTAAAAGTTTAAAAAAAATTCTAAATCAAGAATTTCAGCTAATAAAAACTGTTTTAGTTTATTTTTATATAAAGTTACAAAAAAAACAGAATAGGAATCAATATAAATACCGATAAAAAGTATAAATAATCGACTAAATACATATTTTTTAATTTTAAATAAATTATTTCTTACAATTAAAAAATAAAACAATAGTAATTAACCATTTAATAATTTCAAATTGAAAAATATTCAAAGTGCTATAAGTTAATACTGTAGAATTGTTTTAGCTCCACAAACAGATGGTAACGAAATACAAGTAAATTTAACAAATTGACTCTCTAAATACTATTACTTTTTTAAATCTAAATATCTTAAGAATTGAAAAAAGACTCTATTTTCTAAGTACACTAAATTTGATTCATTTGCATAAGCTTCTCTTTCGAAACTTATGTTTCTATAAGCCAAATTTGCATTTTTATACTGAACCAATCGAACACAATACTCTAAGAGATACCAAATAAAAAAAGGAAGTATTAATAATTCAAGCTGTTGTCGAAGATGGATTTTCTCGTGATTGACAAAAACTCTATTTCCTTTATCCATTTCATATTTTACAAATACAAAAGGAAAAAATGTCAATCCACGGAATCCTTTTGGAATTAAATATTTAACAACAATCAGAAACATTCGCTATAAAATTTATAAATTTGTAATAATAAAATCGTTCTATTTAATGAAAATCTCACTCGTTTGAGTTGATTTTAATGAATTAGTAATCCAAATGACTCATACAATAGAATAATCCCAAAATATGATTGACCAAAGTAATGAAAATAAATTAATAGAAGGGGAAGATTTCTATTACACACCCGAGGGCTATAAATGCTTTACTGAAAAACACCATTTAAAACGTGGTTATTGCTGTAAAAGTGGCTGTCGCCATTGTCCCTATGGTTTTGATAAAAAAACAGGAACTAATAAAAAGTAACAGCATTTTAGAATCAAAATCAACAAAATAAGAAAACGTCAGTTATAAAAAACACCAAATAAAATGGATATTTGTTCACAGAAATATAGAATCAAAATTCACAAATCCTACCATAGGTCGGATATTCGTTATCCTTAGTTGTTTCATTTTTTTTACACAAAGTTTGAGTTTCTTAAACGAATCAACAAAAAAAATAACGAAACAAAATTTAAAAATGACTTTTCAAGAACAAATACAACAAGGAATTCCTTCGGTTTTACCAAAACAAAAACCATACGAAATTGACATCAATCACGCACCAAAACGCAAAGAAATCCTTTCGTCAGAAGAAAAAAAACTGGCATTACGCAATGCCTTACGTTATTTTGAACCGCAACATCACGCTGAATTGATCAAAGAATTCTCAGAAGAACTTGAAACCTACGGACGTATTTACATGTACCGTTTGCGTCCGGATTATAAAATGTATGCGCGACCAATTGCTGAATACCCAGGAAAATGCGAACAGGCAAAAGCAATTATGCTGATGATTCAAAATAACTTGGATTATGCCGTTGCACAACATCCCCATGAGTTAATTACCTATGGTGGGAATGGAGCCGTTTTCCAAAACTGGGCACAGTATTTATTGACCATGCAATACTTATCAGAAATGACCGACGAGCAAACCTTAACTATGTATTCCGGTCACCCGATGGGATTATTCCCTTCTCATAAAGAAGCACCACGAGTTGTTGTGACAAACGGAATGGTCATCCCTAATTATTCTAAACCGGACGATTGGGAAAAAATGAATGCACTGGGTGTTTCTCAATACGGACAAATGACCGCAGGAAGCTACATGTACATAGGACCTCAAGGAATTGTACACGGAACAACTATTACCGTTTTGAATGGTTTTCGTAAAATAAAACGCAGTCCAAAAGGCGGATTATTTGTCACCTCTGGATTAGGCGGAATGTCTGGCGCGCAACCAAAAGCCGGAAATATTGCCGGTTGTATCACTGTCTGTGCCGAAGTAAACCCAAAAATAACGCATATTCGCCACAGTCAAGGATGGATCAATGAAGTGATAGAAAACGTAGATGAACTCGTAAAAAGAGTCGCTTTGGCGCAGGCCAATAAAGAAGTTGTTTCTATCGGGTATCTTGGAAATGTGGTTGATATTTGGGAAAAATTTGATGAAGAAAACATTCATATCCATTTAGGTTCTGATCAGACTTCGTTACACAATCCTTGGGCGGGCGGCTATTATCCCGCTAATCTTTCCTTTGAAGAAGCCAATGAAATGATGGCTAATAATCCTGATTTATTTAAAATAAAAGTTCAAGAAACATTACGACGTCATACGACTGCCATCAATAAACATACTGCCAAAGGAACGTATTTCTTTGATTATGGAAATGCATTTTTATTGGAAGCTTCCCGTGCCGGTGCTGATGTAATGGCTGAAAATCATATCGATTTCAGGTATCCGAGTTATGTACAGGATATTATGGGACCCATGTGTTTTGATTACGGTTTTGGCCCTTTCCGTTGGGTTTGTGCTTCGGGAAAACCAGAAGATTTAGCCCAAACAGATTTAATTGCTTGCCAAGTTCTTGAAGAAATGGCAAAAACAGCTCCCGAAGAAATTCAGCAACAAATGCAGGATAATATCCATTGGATAAAAGGCGCTCAGGAAAATAAATTAGTCGTTGGTTCTCAAGCCAGAATCCTTTATGCTGATGCTGAAGGTCGTGTTAAAATTGCCGAAGCTTTTAATCAGGCGATTGCAAAAGGCGAAATAGGAACTGTCGTTTTAGGCAGGGATCACCATGATGTTTCCGGTACAGATTCTCCATACAGAGAAACTTCAAATATTTATGACGGCTCAAGATTTACAGCTGATATGGCGATACAAAATGTCATTGGAGACAGCTTTCGAGGTGCTACTTGGGTATCCATTCACAATGGCGGAGGCGTAGGATGGGGCGAGGTAATTAACGGTGGGTTTGGTATGGTTCTTGATGGTTCTAAAGAAGCTTCAAGACGTTTAGAATCAATGCTTTTCTGGGATGTCAACAATGGAATTTCCAGAAGAAGCTGGGCTAGAAATGACGGAGCATTATTTGCAATAAAAAGAGCGATGGAGACGCAACCTTTATTGAAAGTGACCATCCCTAATATAGTAGCCGACAATTTGTTGGATTTTTAAAATTTGAACGTAACTTTAGTAAATTAGTAATCAAACAACTAACCCATGAAAGCAATTAAACTCCTTCCAGTACTCCTACTTCTTGTAGCTGCATCTTGCAGTTCCGTAAGAGTGTATTCCGATTATGATAATAACATAAATTTTAGTCAATATAAAACGTATGCTTTCCATAAGAAAGGCATCGATAGAGTTGAAATTTCAGAATTGGATAAAAAAAGAATCCTTAATGCCATAGACCGAGAATTGAGCGTTAAAGGCATGACTAAAAGTGAAAATCCAGATTTGCTGATTAATATACTTACTAAAGAAAGGGAAAAAATTGACGTAAACCAGTATAATGCCGGATGGGGTTATGGTTGGGGATGGGGATGGAATCCTTATTTATGGGGAGGCCGCAGCACTTATGTTTCCTCTTCAACTGAAGGAACATTGTATATTGATTTAATTGATGCCAAGAAAAAAGAGTTGGTTTGGCAAGGCGAAGGTGTTGGTTACCTAACTAAAAACCGCACTGAAAAAGAAAAACAAATCAATGAATTTGTCGCAAAAATTTTAGAGCAATATCCTCCTAAAGCAAAATAGTTTACCATTACATTTCAACATAAAAGCCTACCTTTGCGTAGGCTTTTTTTATACCCGATCATGGCACAATTTAACGACATTACCACATTCGAAGATATCAAATTACTGGTTGATACTTTTTATTCTAAAGTTCAAAAAGACGAATTTATTGGACCCATATTCAACGAGAAAATAGGCAACCGCTGGCCGGAACATCTGGAAAAAATGTACCGCTTTTGGCAAACTATTTTACTTGAAGTGCATTCCTATTCCGGAAGTCCATTTCCACCACACAAACAATTACCGGTTGCCAAAGAACATTTTGACCGCTGGATGGAAATTTTCACTGAAACTACCGATAGTTTATTTATAGGTCCATTAGCAGAAGAAGCGAAACTACGCGCTAAAAATATGGCTGAAATGTTTAATTACAAAATTGACTATTTCCGCAATCTTGAAAAAAATCAAACGAACAATTCATAGTTTTTAAAGTGGGTTTTTAATCCAAAAATCAGATCCTTTTGCAAATAGCAACACATTTTTTTATGCGCAAATTATTATTTCTTGTCGTTTTACCCGCTTTTCTTCTTTCTTGTTCCAATTTAAAACAAACCGTTGAAAACAAAATAACTCCAAGTTTAAAATTGGTCAGTTCCATTGAAATTCCTTTTGATAAAACGTTTCAGAATACAAAAGTGGGCGGATTGTCCGGAATCGATTATGATGCAAAAAATGATTTGTATTATTTGATATGTGATGACAGATCGATGTTTAACGATTCTAGATTTTATACTGCAAAAATTCGTTTGCTCGAAAATAAAGTAGAAGGCATCGATTTCCAAAGTGTCAGCACTTTAAAAAATGAAACCGGAACAGCGTACGGCGATTGGAACACCACGCCAACTACCTCAACAGATCCCGAAGATATCCGATTCAATCCAAAAACGAATGCTTTGATTTGGAGCAGCGAAGGTGCGCGAGTGATTACTGCCGACAAGGAAGTTTTACAAAATCCTTCACTAAATTTTATGGATTTGAAAGGTGATTTTCTTGGCAATGTTACCTTACCGGAAAATTTAAAAATGCAGAAACTGGAAAAAGGTCCGAGAAATAATGGCACTTTAGAAGGAATTACATTCGATTTTAAATACAAAAATATTTACACCAATATTGAAGAACCTTTATTTGAAGATGGCGACCAAGCCAATACCAGCAAAGGAGGTTTGATTCGGTTCTATCAATTTGATGCCAAAACAAAAGTAAACACCGCTCAATACGGTTACCAACTGGAACCCATTGCTCGTGAACCCAATCCGAAAGGAGCTTTTGCAGTAAATGGTGTTTCGGCAATTCAGTATTATGGTAAAAACCAGTTGTTGGTAGTGGAACGATCCTATTCTACCGGTACACAAGCTTGCACAATAAAAGTATTTTTATGTGACTTGAAAAAGGCAACGAACGTTAACAATTATCCTTCCTTACAAAACCAAAAATTGGAATTAGCTTCTAAAAAACTGATTCTAAATATGGATGACTTGGGAATTTTTATTGATAATATCGAAGGACTTACTTTTGGTCCAAAACTGACAAATGGTAATCCATCTATCATTTTTGTTTCGGATAATAATTTTTCTGATAAACAAAAAACACAGGTTTTGGTGTTTGAGTTGGTGAAGTAGTAAATCCGAAAAATATCTTTTAATCCCCAACTCCCCTAGCCCCGATTACTTCACTATACTTTTATTTTTACTGGAGTTCAGTGAACTTCGTTTGCAATGAAAAGCTTTTTGCGAAAGCCGTTTTGGTTTTTCTTGTTGCTGCAAAGCGACCAAAGGAAGCTCCTGCGGGAACTGTAGAAAAACTAACGGGTTTACAAAAACTTGCAATGAAAAGCGGGAAGTAGCTCCTGAAATTCGTACTTTTGCAGTAGAACTACAACGTTTTCGATATGAACTCAACTATAGAAAGCAATCCGTTATTAGACCGATTGCCAAAGCACTTAAAACAATTCATTAAGCCTCAGGATTATAGCGATTATACGCCCATAAATCAAGCGGTTTGGCGTTATGTGATGCGCAAAAATGTAGATTACTTATCAAAAGTGGCGCATAGTTCCTACTTGGAAGGCTTGAAAAAAACGGGAATCGAAATTGACAATATACCGAGCATGTATGGCATGAACCGTATTTTGACCGAAATAGGTTGGGCTGCAGTTGCCGTGGATGGATTTATTCCGCCTAATGCTTTTATGGAATTTCAGGCGTATAATGTGCTTGTAATTGCCTCTGACATTCGTCAACTCGAACATATAGAATACACGCCTGCGCCGGATATTATTCACGAAGGTGCCGGTCATGCGCCCATTATTGCCAATCCGGAATATGCGGAATACCTGCGTCGTTTTGGAGAAATAGGCTGTAAAGCGATTTCTTCGCATAAAGATTACCAAATGTATGAAGCTATCAGACTGCTTTCAATCTTGAAAGAAGCTGAAGATACATCGCAAGCCGATATTGATGCTGCTGAAAAAGCAGTGGAGGATTTGCAGAATAACATGGGTGAATTATCAGAAATGGCACAAATTAGAAACCTGCATTGGTGGACCGTGGAATATGGTTTGATTGGAACTATTGACAATCCAAAAATTTACGGTGCCGGACTGCTTTCGTCTATTGGAGAAAGTGCGTGGTGCATGACGGATAATGTAAAGAAAATACCTTACGATATATCAGCGGCGAACCAAAGTTTTGACATTACAAAACTGCAACCGCAACTTTACGTTACTGCAGATTTTGCATATTTAAGCTTGGTTTTGGAAGAGTTTGCTAATAAAATGGCGTTGCGTACCGGAGGATTATCAGGAATTAATAAACTGATTCATTCCAATGCTTTAGGAACAATTGAATTGAGTACCGGAATTCAGATTTCGGGAGTTTTCACCAATGTCATTGAAGAAGAAGGAAAACCCGTTTATATCCAAACAACCGGAAAAACAGCATTATCATACCGTGAAAAAGAATTAGTAGGTCATGGAACAATCAAACATGCCGAAGGTTTTGGAAGTCCGATTGGAAAATTAAAAGGTATAAATCTAGCGATTGAAGACATGAGTCCAAGAGATTTAAGCGCTTATTCCATTACCGAAAGTAAAAGTGTAACACTTGAATTCGAAGGAGATATCACCGTAAAAGGGGAAATCATTACAGGTTCTAGAAACCTGCACGGAGAGATTATTTTAATCAGTTTAAAGAATTGTACCGTGACTCACGGAGAAACTATTTTGTTTCAACCAGAATGGGGAATTTACGATATGGCTGTAGGTAAAAAAGTGGTTTCAGCATTTTCAGGACCCGCTGATGTGAATAGTTTTGATTTGATTTCGCATGTACCAACAAGCAAAACCATCAAAGCGAAACATACGGCGGAACGTGATGATTTAGAGGTTTTATATCAAACAGTTAGAAACATAAGAGAAACAAAGGATAACGAAGCTTCTTTAACTCCAATTTTTGATAAATTACGAACTAATCATCCAAACGACTGGTTGTTGGCTGTTGAAATCGCAGAGCTTTTGAAGGACCGAAACGAACCTCAATTGCTACAGGAAATAATGGTTTATCTTGATCAATTGAAACAAAAAAGACCCGAAGTAGCCCATTTGATTGCTGGTGGTTTAGACTTGATTTTTGACAAAGACAAAGCTTAAATCTTATTTTTGTCAAATCGAGAGCAGTCGAGATTATTACGTCTATAAATAAAGCCCCCTAAAGATGGTTTCGACTTTAGTTTATCCCAAGCGAAGTCGCACGGACTCAACCTGACAAAGAAGTATTTATAATTTTATTTTTTGCCCAAAATCTTTTTCGCTTTCGATTACTTTTCCTTCGTATTGCAATTTCCAACCCATGGTATTGGTCAGAATCAATATTTTAGATAATTCGCTTATCAAGCGATTTTGAGCATTTGTTTTCAACGATGATTTTTCTATTTTCTTCGCCAGATTCGCTTTTACCGATTTGTTTATTTTATTGTAATCATCTCCCGTAAATGGGTTTAATTTGCTTTGTTCCACATCATAAAACTGAATATCAGGACTTATTTTTATTTCCTCTTTTGGAATACTTACAATTGTGATGGTTTTATTCTTTTCATCGATATCGTATTTCATTTTGTGCAAATCATATGCTACTGTCACATCGGCATTGACAACCACCAAAGCTTTTTTCTCGAAAGAAAGCATGTCCAACAAATACTTTTGTTGATTTTTATAGGTGATCACTTCAGAAAAATGACCTTCAGTAACGACCAATTTTCCAACGTTCAGAATTTGTTGCTGAATGAGATTTGTGTTGTACGTGATATCTTCATCATCTTTTTTCTTAAAATCACAGAATTTGAACAATAAAAATATTCCACCGATAACTGCTATTCCAATAAGTATTCTTCTAAGCATAATTAAAATTTCATGAATGAATATTGATTCTCCAATTTAGTGATTTTTTCTCGGACTTTGGTCTCGAACTTAAAATGACTTTCAGAATCTGGATTAAAAGGCTTATGGGAAAGACTTTTTTGGATATTCTCGACCTCATCCATCACGGCAAAAGCGTTTTCTGAAATGGAAGTTTCCTTGAAACGCTTCCAGATATAATTGATTGCTAATTGATTAGGATGCAACATATCTTCGGCATAAAAACGGTAATCTCGAAGTTCATCCATCATGATCTCGTAAGAAGGGAAAAGCCCCCTAACCCCCAAAGGGGGAACTGAAAACAATTCTTGTAAAACATTATTTACTGCAGCGATTAAATTGGCTTTGCTCCATTGATTCTCAATAAAACCATCTTTGATGTGACGTACTGGAGAAATTGTAAAAATTATGTTGCAATTTAGATTAACGGAATGTATCAATTTAATAAAATCCGCTATACTTTCTTCTATTTCTGCAACAGAAAGTAGTTCTTTCTTGAACTGTTTTTGAGGTACTTTATGGCAATTCGCCACAATAGAATCACTTTCTATATTTCGATAAACCCATGAGGTTCCATACGTGATAATGATGTGCGTTGACTCAATTAGGTGTTTATTTGTTGATTTAATTAGTGTATTCAAATTATTTAATAATTCCTCTTTATTTGAATTACTTAAATCAGAATGTACATCAAAACAATGCCAGCGTTCGTTATGGAAAAAGACATCATCTTCTGTGAATAAAGTTTCATGTATGACTTTATCCATAATTTTTTCAATAGAAACCGGATTGAAAATTATCCCAAAAGGATTTATGATGTTTTCGAATTTAAAATAATTAAATTTTTCACCCATGTTTTCCACAAAACAAGAACCCAAAGACACAATTTTAGAATTGTAATCTAAAGGATAATTACTTTTAGAAATAGGGATTGGGGTTCTGAATTGCATTGCTATTTTATTTACTACAAATTTGAATAATTTTAGCGAATTAAATAAGGTTTAGTTCTATTTTCATTGGTATAAAAAACCCTTTCAGAGTTTTATACGCTGAAAGGGTTACTTTAAAATAAATATTTTTATTAATAGAAGTATTCTGTTTTCAGATACCCTCTATTTCCGTTAACAAAAAGTGACGTTTCCGAAACCTGTTCTGTTGGATAATTATCCGAATCATATTTAAAAGAGCTTTTATGAAAACTAGCTATAGATAACACTTGATCTCCATTTTTAGTAGTAACAATTACTGTATTTATCAAACTGTTATTTGATGAAATGGTCTCCATATGGTTTAATAATTTTTTATAACCTAAAATAGTATAAAACGGATTATTTTTAGCATCATAGTCAAAAGTTATACTCTCAATTGAGGTGATTCCTACTGGCATAGTATCTAAAATCCTTTCATTTTTGATCAAATTTTCATTCTCAAAATACAATGTTCCATGAAATTCTTTTACTTGCTGATTGCCTGAAATCCTGAATCTTTCATAAGAAACCGTTTTATCTGTATTATGAATGTAATTTATGCTGTAATTACCCAAAGATTCAACTTCAACTAATTTACCCACAAGGTAACTGTATTCAATGGTCTCTTGAACTTGATTTTCTTTATTTAGTGTTACACTTTTTGTAATTAAACCATCCGTATACGTGAAATTAGTATGTTTCTCAGCACCGTCAATACTAACTATTTCAGTTCCATTATAAGTATATACAGTTGTTTCTGAAGTCCCATTTTCTAAAGTTTCAACAACTTTCTTTAGCAATTTTAAATTATCGTCATTATCATTTGAACACGAATAAAGTGTCAATAAAAAAATTGATAATACCCAAAAAATATTTTTTGTTTTTTTCATTATAATAAATAAATCGATTCACCTTCCTCAAACCTTGGGGTGGTACATCAATCAAACCTAGAAAAATAAAATAAAAGCTACAATATTCATCGTTACAATCCCTATATTTCGGTTAAACTACTATTTTTAAACCTCCCGATAACACTATGTGAAGCGCCTATAAACACTGTGTTGAACAAAAAAACAAACCCTTTTAGAACATCTGTCCTAAAAGGGTTTTTATTATAAAAAATAAATTTGTTCTACTTTACAAAGTCAATCGCTTTTTCCAAAGCTTGTTGAATTCCTGCAACATTTTTTCCTCCAGCTGTAGCAAAAAACGGTTGTCCGCCACCACCACCTTGGATAAATTCACCCAATTCACGAACCACTTGTCCAGCATTTAGGTTTTTCTCCGCAACTAATTCTTTAGAAACATAACACGTTAGCATTGGTTTTTCTTCGTCGGCTGTAGCCAAAACAAGAAACAGGTTATTACCTAAGTTCCCTAATTCATACGCTAAATCTTTTGCTCCTTCCGGATTCAAATCCACTTGTTTTGCCAAAAATTGAACACCGTTTATTTCTTGAATCTCAGCAATTAAACTCGTTTTTAAATTTTTGACTTTATCTTTTACCAAAGCCTCGATTTGTTTCGCTAATTTGGCATTTTCTTCTTGCATCGAATGAACGGCTTTTAAAATATCCTGAGGATTTTTCAATGCTGTTTTTACTTCATTTAATGTGTTTTCATACGAAGCAAAGTGTGCTTTAACCGCATCACTTGTAATCGCTTCAATACGACGAATTCCCGCAGCAACCGCTCCTTCAGAAACGATTTTGAAATGCCAGATTTCAGCTGTGTTTTTCACGTGGATTCCACCGCATAATTCCATGCTTTCGCCAAATTTAATCGCACGAACCTCATCGCCATATTTCTCTCCAAAAAGTGCCATCGCTCCTTCTTGAACTGCTTGCGCAAAAGGAATGTTTCTTCTTTCTATAAGTGGTAATTGCTCCTGGATTCTTGCGTTTACAAAATCTTCCACTTGTTGCAATTCAGCTTCCGTCATTTTAGCAAAATGTGAAAAGTCAAAACGCAAATAGTTTGGATTTACTAAAGAACCTTTTTGTTCTACGTGAGTTCCCAAAATACTTCTCAAGGCTTGATGCATCAAGTGCGTAGCCGAGTGATTTCTGGAAGATAAGCTTCTCAAATCCTGATTTACTTTAGCAACAAAACCAGCATTTACATTTTCTGGTAATTGTTTTGCAAAATGCAAAATCAAGTTATTTTCTTTTTTAGTGTCGATGATTTCAATCGTTTCATTTGCAGAAACTAAGATTCCTTTATCTCCCACTTGTCCTCCACCTTCTGGATAAAATGGGGTGTTATCTAAAACGATTTGGTACAAAACTCCATCTTTTTTACTATCCACTTTACGGATACGAGTGATTTTCACGTCACTTTCTGATTGATCGTAGCCTACAAATGTTTCTACATTTCCGGGAATCAACACTGACCAGTCTTCGGTAGAAACTTCCGATGCAGCACGGGAACGATTTTTTTGTTCTTGCATTGAAATGGTAAAACCAGCTTCGTCCAATTCCAACCCTTTTTCTCGAAGAATTAATGCAGTCAAGTCAATTGGAAAACCGAAAGTATCGTATAATTCAAATGCTTTTGTTCCAGAAACGGTTAAACCTTTAGTTTCGGCAACTACATTTTCTAATAATTGTAATCCTTGATCTAAAGTTCTCAAGAAAGAAGCTTCTTCTTCACGAATCACATTGGTAACTAATTGTTGTTGTGATTTAATTTCTGGGAAAAATTCTCCCATTTGATTTGCTAAAACACCAACCAATTGATTGATGAAAGGTTCTTTGGTATTCAAGAACGTAAATCCATAACGAATTGCACGACGTAAAATTCTACGAATTACATAACCAGCACCAGTGTTTGATGGCAATTGTCCGTCAGCAATAGCAAAAGCTACGGCACGAACGTGATCGACTATTACACGAATAGCGATATTAGTTTTCTCCTCGACTGCGCTCGGAGTGACAGAATTATCAAGATATTTGTATCCTGTAATTTGCTCTACTTTTTCAATAAGTGGCGTAAAAACATCGGTGTCATAATTAGAAGTTTTTCCTTGCAATGCCATACACAAACGCTCAAATCCCATTCCGGTATCAACGTGTTTCGCAGGCAATTTTTCAAGAGAACCATCGGCTTTACGGTTGAATTCCATGAATACATTGTTCCAAATTTCCACTACTTGCGGATGGTCATTGTTTACCAAACTTTTTCCTGAAACTAAAGCTTTCTCTTCTACAGAACGAATGTCAACGTGAATTTCTGAACACGGTCCGCAAGGTCCTTGATCTCCCATTTCCCAGAAGTTGTCTTTCTTGTTTCCAAGAATGATTCGGTCTTCGTCAATCAATTCCTTCCAGATGTCCCAAGCTTCCTGATCGAATGGTACGTTTTCATCTGGATTTCCTTCGAAAACGGAAACATATAAATTTTCTTTTGGAATTTTATACACTTCTGTCAAAAGTTCCCAAGCCCAGTTGATAGCTTCCTTTTTGAAATAATCACCAAAAGACCAGTTACCAAGCATTTCAAACATGGTGTGGTGGTAGGTATCAAAACCTACATCTTCTAAATCATTATGTTTTCCTGATACACGGAGACATTTTTGCGTATCGGCGATTCTGTTGCTTTTTGGCGTTCCATTCCCCAAAAAATATTCTTTAAACTGCGCCATTCCTGAATTGTTGAACATTAAGGTTGGATCATCTTTTAGAACAATAGGAGCTGAAGGAACTATTAAATGTCCTTTTGATGCGAAAAATTCCAGAAATTGCTTGCGTACGTCTTGTGATTTCATTTTTATTTTTTGTTCAGTTATTTGTTAATTTGGTTAATCGGCTGTATCGTATAAACGAATAACCAAATTAACAAATTAACATTTTTTTTGCCCCAGATAGCAGTGAAAAGCTTCGAGATTTATAGATTTATTTTTTCTTGAGGTGGCTGAGCTACTCCCGAAGTCTCGGGATAAGCTCCTGCTAGCTCATTAGAAAAAAAGATTTATAAACGAGAACTTGTAACGAATAGCTGGAATAGGCACATTATTTTATTTATTATTGAAAAAAGGGTGTAACAAATGAAACATTTATTAAATTTGTTCGTCTAACCTTTTACAGTGTGCAAAAATAGGGTATTTTAAAATATGTCGAAAGTAAAATATTATTACGATTCCGAAAATCTAGCCTATAGAAAAATAAAAACACGAAAAAGAAGAAAACTTGGTGTTATTATTCTGTTTTTATTGGCATCGGCATTGTTTGGTTTTTTGAGTTTCATTGTTTTATTGAACACTCCTTATTTTGAAACACCAAAAGATCGTTTGCAAGCGCGTGAAATTGAAAATTTGAAATTGAATTATGCGCTGCTGAACAAAAAAATGGATCAGGTAAATGGCGTTATTGAAGCTATTGAAGATCGAGATAATAATTTGTATCGCGTGTATTTTAACAAATCGGCTATTCCTGATTCCATTCGGAAAGCAGGATTACCGGGAATCAATAGGTATAAAACATTAGAAGGTTATAACAATTCCCAGTTGGTAATCAATACCACAAAAAGGATTGATGTCCTTAGCAAGGAATTAGCGGTTCAGTCCAAATCATTGGATGTGATTTTGAAATTGGCAGAAGCCAAAAGTGATTTTTTGTCTGCCATTCCTGCCATTCAGCCAGTACAAAATGAAAATTTAAAACAAATGGCGTCTGGTTATGGATACCGTACGGATCCTTTTACAAAAGCAAGGAAAATGCATGAAGGCATGGATTTTACGGCAAAAACAGGAACGCCCATTTATGCTACGGGTGACGGAGTGGTAGCAAAAGCAGACAATACAGCTTCTGGATATGGAAATCATATTGTTATTCGGCATGGATTTGGATACGAAACTTTATACGCACATTTGAGCAAATATAAAGCCCGAGCTGGACAACGCGTAAAACGAGGCGATGTTATAGGATATGTAGGAAGCACAGGAAGATCCGAAGGGCCGCATTTACATTATGAGGTTCACAAGGATAAAAAAGTGGTGAATCCGCTTAATTTTTATTACGGAAATATTTCGGCAGTAGAATATGTTGTCATTGCACAATTAGCAAATCAAGAGAATCAATCATTAGACTAATACAAAAATAGTGTGCAGTGTTCGATTCACAGTGTTCAGATAGAAGATAAAAAATAGTATTCAGTGAGATTCAGCTGGACAAAAAATAAAAAATAGATATGCATATTGAATTATCTAAAGACAAAAGATATTACAGCATTGGCGAAGTAGCCAAGGCATTTGATGTGAATGCATCGTTGATTCGTTTTTGGGATAGTGAGTTTGATATTTTGAAACCAAAAAAGAATGCGAAAGGCAATCGAATGTTTACTCCAGAGGACATCACTAATTTACAACTGATCTATCATTTGGTCAAAGAAAGAGGTTTTACGCTGGAAGGTGCCAAAACCCATTTGAAAGAAGGACAAAAGAAGACTTTGGATAAGTTTGATATCATTCGAAAATTAGAAATGATACGCACACAATTAACAAATATTAAAAACGAATTGTAGTCAATATGACTAAGTACTAATTAAAATTTTTAAAACAATTAAATAATAAACATTAAATTAAGTAAACATGAGAAGATTTTTGCCTTGGATTATCGGAGCAGTTGTAATTTTTGTAATTTACAGCTGGGTTAAAGGAATTAATAATACCGCAGTAACGTTAAACCAAAATGTAGAACAATCTTGGGGTGATGTTCAAACAGCGTATCAAAGAAGAAATGACCTTATTGGGAATTTAGTAAACACGGTAAAAGGTGCCGCTGATTTTGAAAAAAGTACGTTGACAGCAGTTATTGAAGCGCGTTCTAAAGCTACTTCTGTAAAAATTGATCCAGCAAATATTACTCCGGAACAATTAGCTGAATTCAACAAAGCACAAAGTGGCGTAAGCAGTTCATTGTCTCGTTTATTAGTATCGGTTGAAGCGTATCCAGAATTAAAAGCCAACCAGAACTTCTTGAAATTACAGGACGAATTGGCAAGTACAGAAAATCAAATTCTAACGGCGAGAACGCGTTTCAACGAAGCAGTAAAACCATATAACTCTCACATCAAGACGTTTCCAAACAGCTTATTTGCTGGATTATTCGGATTCAAAGATAAAGCATACTTTAATGCCGTTGAAGGTGCAGAGAAACCAGTTGAAGTAAAATTCTAAAGTTAGATTATTAGACTTCTTAGATTTTTAGAAGTCCAAATAAATTAAAATTGAAGAAACAACCTATAAAAATTAACGGTTTTTATTGCAGATTTAATAATTCTGAAATCAAAAATCGTTAATCTTAAATCAAAAATATTTCAATGTCAAAAGTAGAAGATTTTTTAACCAAAGAAGAAGAACAAGAAATTGTTGAAGCTATTCGTATGGCTGAAAAAAACACTTCTGGCGAGATTAGAGTCCATATAGAAAAAACAACTTCCTTGGATGCGTATGATCGCGCCATGGAAGTTTTTCATGAACTAAAAATGGATGAAACTGAACTTCAAAATGGCGTTTTGATTTACTTAGCGGTAGAAGACAGAAATTTTGTTATTTGTGGTGACAAAGGCATTAATGATGTCGTACAAGATGATTTTTGGAATTGTACCCGAGACGTTATGGTAGCAGAATTCAAAAAAGGAGATTTCAAGCAAGGTCTTATCGATGGAATTACCAGAGCTGGAGAGCAATTGCAGAAATATTTTCCTTGGCTGGAAGGCGACACAAATGAATTATCAAACGAAATATCTAGAGGATAATGCTATTACAAAAAAAGAGTACCCTAATTTTCCTAAAGTTGTTTGTATGTTTGCTATTCACACAAATTGGCTATGCCCAATTTACCATTCCTGAAAAACCAACATTACAGACTTCTGTTTATGATTATGCGAATGTTTTAAGCGCAACAGAAAAATCACAATTAGAAGAAAAGCTGATTAAATATTCTGATTCTACCACTACTCAAATTGTGATTATTACCATAGAAACCCTTAAAGGAGAAGATATTGGCATCCTTACTCCAAAATGGGGACATGCTTGGGGAATTGGTGGAACTGCAAAAAACGATAATGGAGTACTTATTTTATTGGCAAAAGCCGAAAGAAAAATATGGATTTCACCAGGATATGGACTTGAAGATAGATTGACTGCCGGTATAGGTGGAGAAATTACACGAAACATCATTATTCCTGAATTTAAAGCAGGAAGTTATTACAAAGGACTTGATAAAGGAACGGATGCTTTATTTGATGTTTTCAAAGGAAAATATAAAGGCGAACGAGTTAAAACAACCAAAGATAAAGGATTCCCTATTTTACCCTTAATCGTTATTGTCATCATTATACTAGTATTAATATCCCGAAACAAAGGCGGTGGCGGAAATTCTGGTAACAGAGGTGGTGGCATAGGCCCTGGTCTACTGGATGTTATAATTCTAAGCAGCCTTGGAAGAAACAGTGGCGGAGGTGGTTTCGGCGGAGGTTCATCTGGTGGTGGATTTGGCGGAGGCGGTTTCGGCGGTGGATTTGGTGGCGGTGGTTTCTCTGGTGGTGGATCTGGCGGAGATTGGTAAAGTATATGAAATAATAAAAAGCTGCAGTTGCAGCTTTTTTTGTTTCTAAACAACATTCTACAGTAGCTTATACTGCTTAAAAAGCAACTTCTGGGCACAAAAATTAAATGTCTTTTTATTTTAATTAGTAGTAAAAATTTTATCTTTGAATAAAAACTAAATATTTTAAATAATGAATAAATTAAAATTATTGCATGGTATCGTGATCCTAATTTTATGCACCGGATTGCAAGGTTACTCACAATTTAGTGGTTGGAAAGAAAAAGCATTACAAGCAGGAGCTGCTTTGGGCGCAAAAAAAATGGGACTTGATCAAGTACTGAAAAAACCTGAATCGATTACCACCTCATTTGAAGATGTAGACCAAACAGGATCAAAATTACCTGATTTATTAGTGCTCAAAAACGTGCAACCATTATATTTGTTACCAAAAGCTTCTGAGGGCGGTTTTGTATTGTGCGATGGTTTTTATGAAATGAGTGCAAAAAGTTATTGTTTAAAAGCAGGTACCTTCGCACCATCTCAAGGCGATGGATACATGTACGCACCTACTCAAGGTCCTAAGCAAGAAATTGTAATTACTATTTTAAAAAATGCCGAAAAACATCCTGAAATAAAGCAGCACGACATACAACAATTATTGTGGGCTATTATAGCTAGAGCCCGTTTTGCCGATTTCAGTGGGCAATTGAAACTTACTGCCGTTGCACTATTGAGCACAGCCGAATTAACACATCTTGAAGGTGGCATGCTAGGTGTATTGCCTGCGAGCATTATGAATCAAGCAAAATCAAAACTTCCTGAAGCGGTACAAAATGTTTTTGAAGCCGAAAATAACATTCGACAAATGGTTGCTAATGGAAATTATACCTACGCCGAAATGGAAAAATACGCGATAATTGCCGGTATGGCGCCTGTACGCACTGATATTCCAAGTGGGATATGGACTTTACACCCAGATGGATACTACATTCGGTATTATCCGTCCGGTTATGCAATAACCAAAGTACAACTTTATGTTCCCAAAACACTATTAGTTTCCGGAAAACGAATTGTTTATGACGCTACTAATGACATAGCATGTCCGGCAAATGTGGGTTCGCAACGACTAGCACAAACAAATGAACCCTTAAATCCAGATAACACTATTAAATTAAAAAACACTTGTAAATAATCTTGTCATTTATACCTTTACTGTAAAAGGATGAAGATTGCTCTACGCTTCTCAATCCTTTTTCAAATTAGTGGTAAAATATCACAATAATGAAACACACATCCTGAAGGTCTGAAAACTTCATGGTTTAAGTTGCTTCGTTTGAAAAAACAAGTATCTTTAGCGTAGTTTTTAAACACTAAAAAAGCGTAATACGAATACCAAATGCTTTCACAAAAAACCAAATATGCTCTTAAAGCACTTCTATATTTAGCAGAACAAGACGCAAACCATATCTCTAAAACAATAGAAATTGCGGACGCGGCCTCTATTCCAAAAAAGTTTTTGGAACAGATTCTGTTGGATTTGAAACGAGGACATTTCGTAGGAAGTAAACAAGGTAAATTTGGTGGTTATTATCTTTTAAAATCTAAAAACGACATTACTTTAGCCGACATTCACCGACTTTTTGATGGTGCAATTGCATTACTTCCTTGTGCATCATTGAATTTTTACGAACGCTGTTCTGATTGCGTCGATGAATCGGAATGCCTACTACGACACGGATTGATTACTATTAGAGAGGAAACTTTAAAGGCTATGCAAGGCATTACTATTGCTTCATTAGTAAAAAAATAAAAAAATATATTTTAAACTCTACTAATTTTATAGAATTAATTATATATTTACCTCGAATTTAATAGATACTTAACAATCTAATTTTAAACGTATGAAAACGTACCGAAGTAAGTTTGCTTTTCTGAATAGGCAATCCCGAAAAAACCCACTAATTATAATTGAAAAAAAGAGCTCTCAAATGATGTATATGTGCTAGTAAAAAATTTAATTTTAATTCTACTAATTACATATACTTAATATAAATGCAAAATTCTTTAAAAAATATACTTGCAATAGTATTCGTTTTAACTTTCTCAATATCATTTGCTCAAAACATTGAAGGTGTCGTTACAACAAACCAAAAAATTCCGTTAGAAGCCGCAAATATTGTTATAAAAGGAACAACTTCTAACACAATTTCTGATTCTAGCGGGAAATTTATAATAGACACAAAAGGAAAACTCCCTTTAACTCTTTTAGTTCAATATGTAGGATACAAAACTGCAGAAATAGAAATTACTTCTTTAACAATACCTCCATTGCAAATAACGCTTACTGAAGAAAATGCTTTGGTCGAGGTTGTAGTTTCCTCAAGACGCCGAATAGAAAAAGTACAAGATGTGCCAATCGCAATATCAGTAATAACAGGAAAACAGGCAGAACAAACTGGAGCTTTTAACGTTAATCGCATAAAAGAACTTGTTCCATCAGTTCAATTATATTCTTCAAACCCAAGAAATACTGGTATTAATATTCGAAGTCTAGGTTCTCCTTTTGGACTTACTAATGATGGTATCGATCCAGGTGTTGGTTTCTATGTTGATGGTGTTTATTATGCACGTCCAGCGGCAACAACTTTAGATTTTATCGATATCGAACAAATTGAGATATTGCGTGGACCGCAAGGATCATTATTTGGTAAAAACACAACTTCAGGAGCCTTTAACATCACTACTCGTAAACCGAGTTTTACTTCAGGTGCTAACTTTGAAGTGAGTTACGGAAATTATGCATTCCTACAAGCCAAAGCATCTGTTACAGGAGCATTAGGCAAAAAAATTGCAGGTCGTATCTCTTTTTCCGGTACACAACGTAATGGGCTAATTAATAATGTCACAACGGGAAAACCTACGAATACCCTCAACAATCAAGGAATCAGAGGACAATTACTTTATACACCCTCTGAAAGAACCAATATTATATTAGCTGCAGATATTACCACGCAACGTCCAGATGGATATGCTCAAGTAGTTGCTGGTGTTACAAATACACAAAGAGCAGCTTACCGTCAGTTTGATGCTATTATTGCTGATTTGAATTACCAACTTCCGAGTTTGAATGCGTTTGATCGTAAAATTGACCACGATACTCCATGGCGTTCCGGACAAGATATGGGAGGTATATCTCTTAATGTAGATACAAAAATTGGAAACGGAACACTTACTGCAACAACCGCTTGGCGTTTTTGGAATTGGGATCCATCAAACGATAGAGATTTTACGGGATTACAAGTATTAGCAAAATCGCAAAACCCAAGCAGACAAACACAAACAACACAAGAAGTACGATACGCAGGTCATCTTACCTCTAAATTAAGTGGTGTTGTAGGTGTCTTTTTTATTGACCAAACATCACAAACTGATGGCACAGAAGAATCCGGTAATGCACAATGGAGATTTGCACAAAGCACGACCAGTAATTTATGGAAAACACCAAATCTATTTGAAGGTTATGGTATCAAAACCGATGCCCGCATTAGATCTTCCAGTGCGGCAGTATTTGGTCAGTTAGACTGGGCTATGACAGAACGTTTACACGTGTTACCAGGTTTACGCCATAATTTTGACAAAAAAGATGCTGATTACAAACGTACTACATACGGAGGGCTTCAAACGAATGATCCAGCCTTAATTGCCTTGAAAAAACTAGTTTATACGGATCAGTCTTTTTCATCTAACACAGATGATACTAATTTTTCTGGAAACATAACCGTTTCTTTTAAAGCTACTGACAAGATTAATGCGTATGCGACTTTTGCAAAAAGCTATAAACCAGTTGGAGTAAACGTAGCTGGATTACCTACTCTTGCCGGACAACCAATTCTTGAACTTGCTGTAATTAAACCGGAAGAAGTAAATCATTATGAAATTGGAGTAAAAACATCACCGTTTAAAAACTCAATATTCAATTTAACCTTCTTTAATACCGATATCAAAGATTTTCAAACTAATGTACAGGCAGCTGAATTAGGTGTAAACCGTGGCTATCTTGCCAATGCAGATAAAGTACAGGTAAAAGGGGTAGAACTGGATGCGAGTTTTGTAATCAGTAAACATTTAACCATCAATGGAGCAGCAACCTATACAGACAGTAAATATGTCAAATTTACAAATGCACCTCTTCCGCTAGAAGAAACTGGAGCTGCAGTATCCTTTAAAGATGTTTCCGGAACTGCTTTACCGGGTGCTTCGAAATGGGCAGGATCCTTAGGAGGAGAGCTTTCAGATAAAGCAAAATTCTTTGGAAATGCAGGAAAAATATTCCTTGGAATCGATTCTTATGCGCGTTCTAAATTCTCTTCAAGTCCATCTGCTTCAAAATATTTAGTAGTTCAGGGTTATGCGCTATTTAATGCTCGTTTAGGTTTCCGTGCAACAGATGGTTTGTCTGTACAATTCTGGGGACGAAACCTTTTAAATAAAGATTATTACGAACAACTATTGCCTGCTGGTGGTAATACAGGACAATATGCAGGTGTATTAGGAGATCAAAGAACGTATGGAATTACATTGAAATTTTCATTATAATAGTTTACGCTTAAAAAAACATAAAACTAAAACAGCATTATAAAACTTAGGTTTTAATGTGCTGTTTTTTTTATTCAACACAGCTTTATTCAGTAATAAATTACGGCAAAACATTTTAAAACAAATACAACCCATAGAATTAATAGCGTTTTTGTAAATTTGCCAAAATTGAAATAAAACTCCGTGAAAACTATAAGAATCATTTTCTTTTTATTTGTATCAGTTCTCTGTCAAGCACAAACGGAGAAGAATATAGATCATCAAAGCATTCTTTGGACACGATACAACAATCAATTGGCATTTAGTGAAAAGTGGTCTTTGCATAGCGAGTTTGATAATAGAGTCTTTTTGAAACCAGTAAAAGAGAATTTATATGTAATACGGATTCAAGGACGCTACAAGATCAATAACTATTTAGAAGCAGGAATCGGCTTTGCCCATTTCTCTGTTACAACACAAAAACCTGAAGTTTCAAATGGTTTTAAAATACCGGAATACAGGGGACAGCAAGATCTTACTTGGAAAAAAACTATTGGGAAATTTGGAATTAATCAACGCCTTCAAGTAGAAGAACGATTTATTCATAATGCCAATAAAGAATCATTGTTATACGGCTCTACATTCACATGGAGATTCAGATACAGACTTCAAGCCGATTACATTTTTTGGAAAAAAGAAAATCAATTTTTAAAAACTATTCTTTCAGATGAAATAATGTTCAATGCGGGAAAAACTATTATTAAAAACACTTTTGATCAAAATAGGATTTATGCAGCGCTACAATATGGCATAAACAAAAACATTGCATTAGAGTTGGGTTATCTAAACAGTTTTCAACGCCGAACCAATGGAATTGATTATTTCAATAGAGATATTATCCGATTCAGTATTTTTCATAAGATTAAGCTAAACAAAAAAGTCTAGCCCAAAAAAAATCCCGAATTTCTTCGGGAATTATTTCTTAAGTACTAACATTCCTTCACTATCTCTCATTGTTATTGCACCATAAAAGCATCTACAAAAACCAATTGAATGATTACATTCTTTACACGGAATAGGCATTGTTTTAAAAGCATCCGCGATAGTCATTTTTAAACCATTTGATTTTTTACAAATGTCACAAGAGTTTGAACATGCAACAACTTCTACCATAAAAACTAAGTCACTTTCGAACTCTATTCTATTTAACGAAGCTTTCACACATTCTTTTAATAAGTAAAAATTATCTTTCCCTTCTTCATGCACTAACAAAGCCATCGAATAATATAGCATCTGTAATTGATTGAAATTACTATGATTTTTGTACACTAACTCATTAAAGAAAGACCAAATAACATCATTGTCATTATTTAGTATTCCAGATTTTTTAAAAAACTGTTCTTTTCTTTCATTAAAATCACGCTCTTTTATTCCAAATCTTTGTAAATCGGTCAACCATCTACTGCTGAAATTTATTCTTTTTTGCTCAGCATCGTAATTTAGTTTCTCATTTTCAGTAATAAGTTTTTTCTCTTTATAGTTGTTGAATTTTAAAATATAAATATTTTTTCCGCAATTAAAACATTTCGTCTTTCTTACTGGGAATTTCTTTAATACTATTTTACAATAAGGGCATATTGCTTCAGGTTCAATTTCGTGTTTTACAATCTCAAAATTATTTTCTTGACTTTCAATTTGTTCTGCGTCCTCATTCTTATTACCAAATAGCCATTTTATAATTCTCATAAAAAATATCAGGTTTAAATTTAAGGGTTTAAATTCAGTTATAATTCACTTTTACTTTTACCATTCTGATTTAATTAATTTTTTAATCTTAAACAATTCTACTAAATGCGGGTTCAATGTTTCGGTCAAATTATAGCCTAATGACGATTCTCTAATTTGACCATTTTTTTTCATCAAAGACTTCTCTATTGTAAATTCTGAAATTGTTTGCATTGAAATTCCTCCAGAATATAATCCAACAGGCTCTACAAAGAATTTAAAATTAAATACTGATACACGATACTTACCTCTCTTAGATTCGATCTTAAACTCTGCAGTTAACTGATTAAGTTTTTTATCATTAAAATTAGTTTTTTTAATCCTTCCAGTTGAATCTGTTAAAAACTCAATTCGCGGATTATACTTTAAATTAGATATACTTGTTGAATCTTCATAAACAAGTTTCCAAAATATAAGCTTGTCTTCAATTGTAAAGTTCTTATTTTGACCAAAACTGAATGAACTACCGACTAAGCAAAACCAAATTAATAAATTTCTCATATTCTTACTTTTTTTCAAATATAACAATTTCGTAGGTAAATATTTATTTTAATTAAAACACATAAAAAAAACCACTTCGTTATAAAGTGGTTTTCTAATTTATTTCTCTCTGATATAAATATCGATTGGCACTCCTGAAAAGTCCCAGTTTTCTCTAATTTTATTTTCCAGATAACGTTTGTAAGGTTCTTTTACATATTGTGGCATATTGGCAAAAAACACAAATTGTGGTGTTGGTGTTGGCAACTGCATGCAATATTTAATTTTTACATATTTCCCTTTTGTAGCTGGTGGTGGGTATGCTTCAATCACTTTCAACATAAATTCGTTGAATTTTGAAGTAGCAATACGTTGCTGTCTGTTTTCAAAAACTTTCACGGTTGCTTCCAATGCTTTCAATAAACGTTGTTTTGTTAAAGCCGAAACAAAAAGAATAGGCACATCCGTAAATGGCATTAATTCTTCTCTGATTTTAGCTTCATAATCACGAGTTGACATCGTTTCTTTCTCGACTAAATCCCATTTGTTCACTAAGATGACAACACCTTTACGGTTTTTCTCAGCTAACCAAAAAATACTTTGATCCTGACCTTCAAATCCACGAGTGGCATCAATAATCAACATACAAATATCCGCATGCTCAATCGCTCTAACCGAACGCATTACCGAGTAAAACTCTAAATCTTCCTTTACTTTTGCTTTACGACGGATTCCCGCAGTATCCACTAAGTTGAATTCGAAACCAAAACGGTCAAATTTTGTATCAATAGAATCACGAGTTGTTCCCGCAATGTCCGTAACAATATATCGATCTTTACCAATTAAGGCATTGATAAAGCTTGATTTCCCTGCATTAGGACGGCCTACAACTGCAAAACGAGGCAATGCAACTTCTTCTTGAGTTGGCTCTGGTTTTATAGGAAAAGCATCAATCAATGCATCTAATAAGTCCCCTGTCCCACTTCCTGAAATACTGGCAAACGTATAATATTCCCCTAAACCAAGATTGTAAAATTCAATCGCATCTTTCTCACGCATCGCATTATCCACCTTATTTACTGCAAGTAAAACTGGTTTTGTCACTTTACGCAGTAATCTCGCTACAGCATCATCCATTGGAGTGATTCCTTCTTCGACATCAACAACAAAAATGATAACATCCGCTTCATCAATGGCAAGCTCCACTTGTTTGCGAATTTCGCCTTCAAAAACGTCATCCGACCCACGTACGTAACCACCTGTATCAATTACAGAAAACTCTTTTCCGTTCCACTCGCTTTTACCATAGTTTCTATCTCGGGTCACCCCAGATACTGAATCTACAATAGCTTCTCTTCTTTGTATCAGCCTATTAAAAAGGGTTGATTTCCCTACATTAGGTCTTCCTACTATCGCAACAATGTTATTCATAATATAAATTCAAATATTTTGCAAAGGTACTCTATTATTTTGTAATCTAAGCTATCTGTTTTTTGCGTGAAGGATAGCAGTGAAAATCCTTTGTTGCAATTCTTTTTGCAATAAAGATTGTAACGTATAGCCTGACACTTGTGGTCACGCCCAAATTATATTATTGATTGTATCCAAATCGTCTTAACATATTTGTATTGCTTCTCCAGTTTTTATTCACTTTCACCACCAATTCAATATGGATTTGTTTACCAAAAAATTTCTCTAAATCAACACGAGCATCTACTCCTACTTTTTTTAAAGCGGCACCTTTATGACCAATAACGATTCCTTTTTGAGTTTCGCGCTCCACCATAATCAAAGAACGGATTCTAATGATGTTTTCATCCTCAAAAAACTCTTCGGTAACAATTTCTACTGCGTATGGGATTTCTTTGCTGTAATTCAACAAGATTTTCTCACGGATGGTTTCATTTACAAAAAAACGCTCCGGTTTATCTGTCAATTGATCTTTTGGGTAATAAGCAGGTGATTCCGGCAACAATTCAATGATTCTTCCAAAAACTTCCGGTACATTAAAATTCTGTAAAGCCGATATTGGAAAAATTTCCGCATTAGGAACTTTGGCAGTCCAGAAAGCCACTTGTTCTTCCAGTTGCACCTGATTTGAATTGTCAATTTTATTCAATAATAATAAAACAGGGATTTTGGCATGGATAATTTTATTAAAAAACGCTTCGTCTTTCAACTCTTGTTCTCCAATTTCCACCATATAAATCAGCACATCAGCATCTTCGAAAGCTGACTTCACAAAATTCATCATTGATTCCTGCATTTCGTATGCGGGTTTGATGATTCCAGGTGTATCTGATAAGATCATTTGAAAATCTTCTCCATTTACAATTCCTAGAATTCTATGACGTGTTGTTTGTGCTTTTGATGTGATTATTGACAATCTTTCTCCAACAAAGGCATTCATAAGTGTTGATTTACCAACATTTGGATTCCCGATGATGTTTACAAAACCTGCTTTATGTGACATTTCTATTATAATTTATTCTGCAAAGGTAGTCATATCAAGTCAATAGACGAAATAAAACATTTTTTAAAATTTTCGTTGGAAATACAGAAATTCGTCGTATATTTGCACCCGAAACAACGCGGGATAGAGCAGTAGGCAGCTCGTCGGGCTCATAACCCGAAGGTCACAGGTTCGAGTCCTGTTCCCGCTACTAAGAATTTTATTGAAATTACAAACGCACATCGCGGGATAGAGCAGTAGGCAGCTCGTCGGGCTCATAACCCGAAGGTCACAGGTTCGAGTCCTGTTCCCGCTACAGAGAGAAACCCATCAATATTTTGATGGGTTTTTTTATGCCCGGTAATTACTCATGGATTTGTTGTGTACATTTTATATTCTGAAAAATTCGAAAAGAATTATACTGGTTTTACTTCTAATTTAATTGAACGATTCAAATCTTATAATCTTTTAGGGACAAAAGGATATACTTTAAAACTTAGACATTGGAAGGCTATTCATGTTGAGTTTTTCAATTCAAAATCAGCAGTAATGAAAAGAGAAAAATATTTAAAATACGGAATTGGGAGAGAATTTATTCAAAATCTTAATCTAAACTAATAATTTGAAAAATTCAGCTTATCAAACTGAACGACTTGAAAGCCAAAGAGTAAACTCGAGCTTATAGCCACACCTAAACAACCTAAACAAAAAAACCTGTGAACCAAGCTTCACAGGTTTAGACAAACTAAGTTTATTAAAACAACTAAATATACAATATCAAAGAGTATTCAAACTCTTTATTATTTCTAAATTAATCTTCAGAAGCGATAGCTGTATTTTTACCAGTACTCACTTCTAATAAAACCGCTACTCCCTTATCATTTATCATTGTCATATTTAACGTATCCAAAACCGCTAAATTTCTAGATATTAATCCATTAAACATATTGTAAGAAATATTCATTTCTTTCAATTTATCTAATTTCTCAAGCTCGAAAGGTACCTGCCCAATCATTTTATTATCAAACAAACTAAGGTTTTCAAGCGACGCCATGTTTACTACTTCACTACTTAATCCTCCTGAAAGTTTATTACTGTTTAAAAGCAATGTTTTTAGCGTTTTTATTTCATACAATGAAGTTGGGATTTGTCCTACTATTTCATTATTGAATAACGAAAGTGTTTCTAATTGATTCAAAGCTCCAATTTGCACTGGTAACTCTCCTGAAATGGCATTCATGTACAATTCTAAATCTTTCAAATTATTCATTTCACAAATAGAAGATGGAATTGTTCCTGAAAGTTTATTGAAAGAAAGATTCAATACTTTCATTTCTTTTAATTTCCCTATTGAAGAAGGAATTGAGCCTGATATTTGATTTTTGTGTAAATCCAATTCTTGCAAACTCACTAAATCCAAAATTTCATTGGGAATTTCGCCAACTAGATTATTATCTTCTAAATTAATAGAAACCACTTTGTCATCTTGCAACGTAACACCATACCATGTACAAATAGGTGATGCTAAATCCCATTTTACAGTCCAATGATCTCCGTTTGTAGATTGATACAGTTTTACTAACGCATCTTTCTCTGATTGAGACACATCAGCAAACATTGGGAATGAAAATAAAAGGGTTAAAAATAGAGTGGTTATCTTTCTCAAAACGTTATATTTATTTCTTTAATAAGCATAAAACTACACACTGAAAAGCTAATCAGCAAATAAAATCGATGAAATACACTATTTTATAGTTTTTACAAAGCTATATCTTACAATAATGTTTGATTTTCTTAATTAAACATTAATTTATTAAATTTGACTTACTAATCATTAAAACCAATTTTATGGAAATCAATTTTCTGGCACTTTTTGTTGCTGCGCTATCTACACTTGTAGTAGGATTTGTTTGGTACAATCCAAAAGTTTTTGGAACCATTTGGATGAAAGAATCCGGTATGACCGAAGAAAAAATGAAAGGAGGGAATATGCTCTTGACATTTGGACTATCATTACTGTACGCTTTTTTCATAAGCTTTATAATACAAATGCTGACAATACACCAATTTGGCGCATTAGGAATGGTGGGAGGAGATCCAAGTATCGCAAAACCTTCATACGAGGCTTTTATGTCAGATTACGGAATGGCATTCAGAACTTTCAAGCATGGAGCTTTACATGGTTTTATGACTGGACTATTTTTAGTATTACCGGTTATAGGAACTAATGCATTATACGAAAGAAGAAGTTTCAAATACACTCTTGTCACTGGCGGTTTTTGGATTGTATGCTTTATGATAATGGGTGGAATTATTTGTGCCTGGAAATAATTTCTAATAATACCATTCGTTATTATAAAATAGTCAAATTGTCAGTTCGAGCGCAGTCGAGAACCGTTATGACATCTCGACTGCGCTCGATGTGATAAAAAAAATTGGACTATAATGAACTAATCAATGGTATGAAAATAAAATAAATTTCGTCTTGGCATTCTTCAAGACGAAATTTATTTTTTTTATTGAATTCCCTCAATAGCTTTGGCTAAATCTAAATCCTTATCCGTAACACCGCCTGCATCATGTGTTGTCAGCCTGATTGTGACTTTATTATACACATTGAATAATTCCGGATGGTGATTTCTTTTCTCGGCCATAACTCCTACTTGCACTATAAAACCTAATGCTTGCGTAAAATTTGAAAAGACAAACTTTTTCTCAATTCCATTATTAGCAAATTGCCAATCTTTTAGTGCTTTTAACTCTGGTTGAATTGTCTCTGCCGAATAGGTTTCCATAATGTACTTTTTAATTTATATAAAGTTAGTTAATTTCGAGACATTGAGAAATACTTTAACTTTATTAACTAATTTTGAAAAAAAATTACTCTTCAATTTTGACTACACCTTATTCTTTTAAAATTTATAGTGAGACAGCGCAACTTCCTTCAAACTGGGACGACTTAGCTGTTTCAACCATTTTTTTATCCAAAAAATACCTGGAGATTTTAGAAAAATCATCTCCAGAAAATATGGTGTGTCATTATATTGGATTATTCGAAAATGAAACTTTAGTTGGCATTGCTCTTTCTCAATTTTTAGATTTAAACCAACTGGAATCTTTTGGAGATCGGGATAAATGTATTAAAACTACTGTTCGAAATTTAGTTTTCAGAAATTTCGGTTCTCATGTTCTAGTGATTGGAAACAACATGCTGACCGGGCAAAATTCTTTTGCGTTATCAAAGTCTATTGATAAAAAGAAAGCGTTGCAAACCCTGAGATCCGCAACAACAGAATTGAAAAAAATGTTTCAGTCCAAAGGTAAAAAGATTCATATTACCACCTATAAAGATTTTCACAAAGAAGACATTGCGAACTTTGGCATTCCGGAATTCGAAAATGATTATCAGTTTTCGACACAACCAAATATGGTTTTTCACATCAATGAAAACTGGAAATCAGAACAAGACTACATTGACTCGCTTTCAAAAAAATACAGAGATCAATACAAACGAGCCCGAAAAAAAGCAACCATTATTGAGAAAAGAAAAATGCATCTGGAAGAGATCATAGCTCTGGAAGATACTATTTATGATTTGTATCTTCATGTGGCCAAAAATGCTCCTTTCAATACTTTTTTTCTACCTAAAAATCATTTTAGAGTTTTTAAAGAAATCTTTAAAGAAAAATTCCTTTTTTATGGCTATTTTATTGATGAAAAATTAATTGGGTTTAATACTTTAATAAAAAACGGTCCTGTAATGGACACGTATTTCTTAGGGTATGACGAAAGCATTCAACGCGAAAAAATGCTGTATTTGAACATGCTGTATGATATGATCGCATATTCCATCAATAAAGGCTTTAAGGAAATTGTATTTGCAAGAACGGCATTGGAAATTAAAAGTTCTGTGGGAGCAAAACCAATAAAAATGTATGGATTTATTGCGCATAGCAATCAAATAGTCAATTCGTATATGCCTAAAATATTTAGATATCTGGAACCAGAAACTAACTGGCAAGAACGAAACCCATTTAAATAACTCCACTATTTAAATTAGGAATAGCCACTTTCATTTGTTTGGGTAAAATTTTAATATCAAGTTTTGTTTCAGTACCACAATATTCTCCGTCAATTTGAAAACTAACTGGGGTATTTGTCATAACGATTGCTTTATCAGTAGAAATTATCTCAACATCGTCTGAATCTATAGGCATATTCCCTGAAATGATTTTTCCAAGTACTACTAAATCTAAATTTTTCAAAATAACTAATTCAAACTTTCCATCATCCATAACTCCGTTAGGATTAATAGAAACTCCCGTGCCGTATTTTTGAGAATTTGCAATTACAATCATTCTTGCTGTACATTCAATTGTTTCAAAATCGCCTGTTATTGTTGCAGTAAAAGGATCGTCTAAATCAATCAAAGTGGTAAACGTTTGTATCGCATATCCCCATTTTCCTCGAATACTACTATTCTCATAATTCTTGATCATTTCTGCATTTACTCCCAAATCACTTAAATGGATACTTTTTTTTCCATTGATGGAAATCATGTCTATTTCCATGTAGCCATTATGAAATGCAATTTCGAGGTTTTCTTCAATTGTGGATGGTAAATTTAAATCGACAGCCAAACCATTGGCAGAACCAGCGGGTAAAATTCCAATAATAACGTCATGGTTTTCCATGGCCTCAGCAACCATTTTTATTGTTCCATCTCCACCTGCTACAATAATTCGTTCCGGATTATAGGTTTCATAGAGCACTTTTATATTCTCAATATCAGAGGCACCTGAAGTATTATAAATTACAAGATTTAAATTCTCGTTACCGGCAAAAATTGTTGTCGCATCAATCAACTCTGATTTGTCAACATCCCCAGAGATTGGATTTACAACCAGCATAATATTATTTTTCAAACTTTTTCTTCTTTTATTGATTAAAAACAATTAATTTCAACAACACTCAAAAGTACTACATTAAATGAAACCAATTTTAAAATTATATCGAGGCTATGCTAATGAACAAGAATTGATTGTGATGGGGCATGTTTTTAAGCCAACAACAATTCAAGAGTATAATTTTCAAAAAAAGAATCTGAAAAACGCTACTTCGGTAATTAAAATGTTTCAAATAAAAACACAAGCAAACGCCGATGTATACTTAGAACACAACAATGCCAAAATTCATACCAAAACATTAATCGACGGTTATTTTAAATTCTGTGTTCCATTAGACCAAAACACTAATTATGGATGGATTGATTATGAAGTGAGTATAGTTTACAAAAATGAATTCATAACAACCCGAGACAGTTACATTCGACCTCATAAAGGAAATCTAGGAATCATATCAGATATTGACGACACTTTTTTAGTTTCGCACACGCTTAATCCTTTGAAAAAATTATATGTTTTATTATTTAAAAACGTAAACAAGAGAAAAATCTATGAAGATGTAGTGACGCATTATCAAGCTTTAAGTACAGCAGGAAGGGAAAATAAAGAAGAATTCAATGCTTTTTTCTATGTTTCCAGCAGCGAATGGAATTTGTATCGTTTTATCACAAAATTCACCGAAATTCACAAGCTCCCTAAAGCCGTTTTATTACTGAAGGATATTAAAACAAGCCTCACTGATTTTTTCTTAACCGGCAGAGGCAATCATAATCATAAGTTTGACAAAATAAAACACATTTTAGAATTTTATCCTAATTTAGAATACGTGCTTCTTGGAGATGATTCTCAACACGATCCATTTTTGTACGAGGCCATTTGTAAAATTTTCCCAGTAACCGTGAAGGCCGTTTATATCAGACAAACCGGAACAAACAAAAAAGACACAGTAAACGCGGTCTTGAAAAATTTAGAAACCCTGAAAGTTTCTGTTTGTTATTTTCAAAACAGTAGCGAAGCCATTGCGCACTCTAAAACGATTGGGATTATTGCATAAAAAAAGAGTTCCAAAATTGGAACTCTCGTTTTTATAAATTATCTATTTCTTCCTGAACTATTTCCCAATCAGAGAGAAGTTTGTCCAACTCTGCTTTTTTCTTATTGTATGCTGTGAAAAATTTAGCGTCTTCAATGTGTTTATCATAATTAGAAGCGAGCATTTTATCATCTTGCTGAATGTCCTTTTCTAATTGTTTGATTTGACTCTCCACCTTGCTCAACTTATTCTGTAACGCTTTCCCTTTTTTCTGATCTTCGTAAGAAGCTTTGTTGCTTTCTTTAGGCGCAGCTGCTTTTTGGGCATCTTTTTTCTCCACTTCACGCATATTTTCCATATTGCGTTGCTCTAAGAAATAGTTGATATCGCCTAAATATTCTTTTATTTTTTGGTCTTTGAATTCATAAACCAAATTTGACATTCCCTGCAAAAAATCCCTATCGTGAGAAACAAGCAATAAAGTACCGCCAAATTTTTGAAGGGCCGCTTTCAAAACATTCTTAGATTTAATATCCAAGTGATTCGTAGGCTCATCCATCAGCAAAACATTAATGGGTTGCAAAAGCAATTTACATAGCGCTAAACGGTTTCTTTCCCCTCCAGAAAGGACTTTTACCTTTTTTTCTACATCATCACCACGAAACAAGAAAGAACCCAGCATATCGCGTACTTTCATTCGGTTTGTATCAGCGGCGGCATCTTCCATGGTTTGTAACAAGGTGATTTCACCATCTAAATATTCCGCTTGATTTTGCGCAAAATAACCCAGCTGTACATTATGTCCTAACTTGATATTTCCTTTATACTCGAATTCGTCAACAATAGCTTTAATAAAAGTCGATTTTCCTTGTCCGTTTTGTCCAACGAAAGCAATTTTACTTCCACGCTCCACTAACAAACTGATATCTTTCAAAATCGTTTTGTCACCGTAACTTTTAGTCACGTTTTCGGCTTCAATTACAACTCTTCCCGGTTCTTTTGAAACTGGAAAAGTAATATTCATCACCGAATTGTCATCTTCATCAACTTCGATACGTTCTACTTTATCTAATTTTTTTATTAATGATTGTGCCATTGATGCTTTAGAAGCTTTAGCACGGAATTTTTCGATTAATTTTTCTGTTTCTTCAATTTTTTTGGCTTGGTTTTTCTGTGTAGCCAACTGCTTCTCACGAATTTCATGACGCAATTCTAAATATTGAGAATATGGTTTATTGAAATCATATGCTTTTCCTAGGGAAATTTCAATCGTTCTGTTCGTAACATTATCCAAAAACATTTTATCGTGCGAAACAATCACCACGACTCCAGGATAATTTCGAAGGAAGCTTTCTAACCAGATGATACTTTCTATATCCAAGTGATTCGTAGGCTCATCCAGCAACAAAACATCATTGGCCTGCAATAATAATTTGGCTAATTCAATACGCATTCTCCATCCACCAGAAAAGGTTTCGGTTTGATTATCGAACACGTCTCTTTTAAATCCTAAACCAAGTAAAATTTTCTCTGTATCACCCACATAATTATAACCACCCAATAAATCAAAACGATGGGTATAATCAGATAAGTCTTCTATAATTTGACTGTATTCATCACTTTCATAATCCGTTCTTGTAACTAACAAGTGATTAATCTCTTCGAGCTTTTTCTCAACAATTTTAATCTCTGTAAAAGCTTCGTATGCTTCTTCCAAAACTGTCCTTCCTTGTTCAAAATCAATATCCTGACGCAAAAATCCCATACGAAGATCTTTCTCTTGAGAAATAACACCTGAATCAGGAGCAAAATCTTTAGCCAACATTTTAAGCATGGTCGATTTCCCAGCCCCGTTTTTCCCAACAAGACCCACACGGTCTCCGGCACCCAATCGAAAGGTAACTTCTTCAAACAAATAAGTACCACCAAACGAAACGGATAAATTGTGTATATTAAGCATGTATTGTTATTTTATTCCTTTTTGAATGTGTAAATTTGTATCCCGAATTATCGGGACTAAAAAAGGAAAAATTAAATTTTTTGCAAATGTTAAAAAAAGGATCCAAATTATATAGCATTTTAACAGGAACTTGTCCTAAATGTCAGAATGAGAGTATGTATTTGGACAAAAATCCGTTACATTTCAACAAAATCTTGAAAATGCATGAAAATTGCAGCCATTGTGGTTTAAGATATCAGATTGAACCTTCCTTTTTTTATGGTGCAATGTATGTCAGTTACGGATTGAATGTTGCAGTTGGAATTGCTGTCTTTATAGTATCATTTGTAATCTTTGGCTCCAGCCTAAAAGTGGCTTTTATTGCTATAATTGCGTCACTTATTGTCTTATTCCCATTTGTCTTGCGATGGTCCAGAAACATATACATTAATATGTTTGTTTCGTATGATCCAAAAACGAACCAAAAATAATATTACGGTTGTCCTTTAGGCAGAAATCTTTTAATGTCAATTTCTTTATTTAGTGGAACTTGATGTTCTATGTTTTCAAATAATGCTTTTGCCATTGCCGGTCCAAGCATAACTCCTCTGGTTCCCAAACCATTTAGAATATGTATTGACTCATAATTTTGATGTGTTCCCACTAATGGTCTTCTGTCTTTTACTGTAGGTCGAACCCCAGCAAAATGCTTGACGATTTCAAAATCACACGTAATAATTTCCTTTATTCTATCTACTAATTCTGTTTTTCCTTCCTCAGTGGGCAAATCCGTTTTATCTTTCCAATTATACGTTGCACCAACTTTAAATAAATTATTCCCAAGTGGCAAAATAAACACACTCGTATTCACAATTACATCTAAATCTAACTCAGGTGCTTTAATAATAAAAAGCTCTCCTTTTGTACCGTCTAAAGGCAACTGATAAAAATAGGGATTTGCATGCATTCCAAAACCTTCCGCAAAAATGATATGCTTGGCTTGAATATCTTTATAACGAATACAATCACTTTCAATTTGTAAAGCATCATAATCAAAAGATTCTTCTTGAAACAAATTGTTATGCTTTAGATACTCTCTGTATTTATTTAATAATAAAGCAGTGTCTACATAACCCGTTTGTAAAACTTCACCATAACCGTAAGGGGAATCAATACCAACATATTTTTTAGAAATTAACTGTGTAGATAAAAAAGAAGCAAGCGCAACCTTATCTGAAGCGGCAAACCAATTATTCTGTTCTTCGACAGAAAAAAATTTTCTCAAAATTGGATTTTTAAAATCAACTTTACAATTCAGTTTTTCTTCTAAAAAAGTATAAAATTCATTCATAATCGCTAATTGCTCTTGGGCTTGCCAAACCTCGCTAAAACGTTTTAAAATAACAGGATTATACAAACCTCCTGCAATTTTAGATGAATTTTGAGAATTATTATCCAATACAAAAATAGATTTATCATTCCGCAAAGCAACCTCTGCAAATGAAATACCCGCTAAACCAGAACCTATAATTAAATAATCAATCATTTGAAATTATACCTTTTAAATAAGTGCAAAGTAAACACATTAAAACAAAAAAACTCTTACCATTACAGTAAGAGTTTTTTATTATATTTTAAAATCAGTATTAATAATTCCACATATCTTGTTCGAAATTGCGAATTTTTTCTTTTACTCTTTCCGATTCTAATAATTGATTTTGAGAGTTATCTTTCATGTATTCTTCAATAGTTCTATCGCCGTATACATTTTCTTCTTTGTAAATGACACTATTAAAACGCCTAGAGTTTAATATCTGATCAAATGAAACTGGCATTGCTGAATTTTTATCATTGAATGCTTTTGCTTCATGCAATACATCCCTTGCCGCTGGGAAGAATACCCAAAACAATTCGATATAATCTTTTTCATCACTGTTCATCGTATAAACATCAGGGGTTACGGGACAAATTCCCAATAAACGATACTTCAACTCACTCTGACGCTTATCAAAATACCAGTATCCTTTGATTTTATATTGGGTTACATCTTGTGCCGCTAAGTCTTGTTTTAAAATATACTCATCAGATATTTTATTTCCTGCATTTATTTGCTCTCTACCCGCATCAGTTGTGTCAATACGAGTCAATGAAGTTTGAATATCTTGCATCGATTTTTTAGTATTGAAATAACTGTCAGTGTAGACCTCAGTAATTTTACCGTTTTTCAAAGCTTTAGTAAGCACATCATACAGGGATCTTCTATCAGATCCAATATTTGCAGTATCAATAGGAAAGTACAAAGCAAAATTAATTTTTTCGCTTAAGTCAATAATTTCCCATGTAGTCTTACCCATTAAAACATCTCTATCATGTACATAACCATATACTAATGGCTTATCATTATCTGAAATGAGCTGTGCCGCAGTTTTAAGTCCAATTTGGTCAGGAGTTTTTGCATTAAGCAAATTAGACTGCCCAAAACAAGCAAAACTTCCCGTAATAGAGACTATAGCGATTAAAAAATTTCTTACATTCATCATGGTATCATAATAAGAATTGAAGTAGGTTATGTATAAACTTACTTATTATTTATTGTATTTCAAAAATTACTGGAGCTGTTCTTGGTAATAAATAACTACCTGCACCTACAAGTTTTGTTTTTATTTCAGAAATAGTAACTTGATCTCCTCTAACTGCTTTTGAGAGTACTGCATTACACTGTGCATTCAATTTATTTCCTGTAACAACTACAGTAGGTTGACCTGTTACTTTTAGATTAAATCCAACTACATTCAAACCAACTTCAAAATCGAAATCAACTAATTTAGCTCCAATTGTAGCAATTTGCAAATTTGATTTAGGTCCTTTAACCACACCCATTTCTCCTCTAATAGTTCCAGTTGGACCAGGAATTCCTTTTATTCTAAAGGTTTTCTTATCCGAAACTTTAGAACCATCAGGAAGAGCACCAGTTACATTAATAACTACTTCAGAACCTGAACCTGGACTCATATTGTATTTACCACCACCTGCAGAACTTAATCCAGGAGCACTAGCTGAAACTTTATCAGCTGAAACACCTGCAAAAGAAATAGTCATTGGGTTTACAACACCTCTATACACTACATTCATTTTATCAGCAGAAATAGTAGCCGACTTTGGTCTTGCAACAACAACGTATTTATCTTTAATAGGTAAGCTAACCACTTTCCCATTTTCGTCAAAATTAAACGAACCGCCAATAGCATGTTCTCCAATATTACCTGCTCCAAAAGAGAATTTAGCTTGACCTGCTTGCGCTTGTACACTAGATCCATTTACAATAACAGATTTTGCTTTTAATGAAGGATCAAATTTACCTAAAATAATTTTTCCCGTTACCGCTTCCCCTTGAAAGAAAACAGATTTATCAAGAACGACAATAGGTTGGTAAGCTGTAAGTGACGCTGCAGCAACTAAATCCGATTGAAACATTCCTGTCATTACATCGCTTTCCGTTGTTTTGATATCAGCTTGTAATTGTGACAATTTAGTAATTGTAGCAATAAGTGGATATCCTTTATAGTTGTAATCAATCCAATCTAATTTAGCACCTGCTTTTTCAGAATAAACTGGCTTTGTAGCAAATCTTGCTTCAATCTTTTTCATTTCAGATTCAGCAATTGAACTTCCACCAATGGCTTTTATCTGAGTAGAGAAATTATTGATTTTATCTAAAAACTCTTTACCTTGTTTAGAAACTCTATCTCCAGTAAAAAACATTCTGTCAATTAAATCCCCTTTATCCATTTGCTCATATGGCAAATTTCCTTCGGCATCTCTTTCAAATTTGGTAGTAACCTTAGTTTTGATATTTTCTATGTAGTCGTTAAACTCTTTAGACAAAGCTCTAATTTTTTCAACTTTAGCTTTTTTATCTCCAAATTGCCCTGGTTGATCTACTGCTTTTTGAGCTAATTGTTGAAATGAACTTTCATTTCTGGTATCAGTTATAGAGTTAGACTCTACTATTTTATTATTTAAAATCCCAAAAGCTGACAACACCTCTTTGGACATATTTAAAGCTAACATCGCGATGAAAACCAAGTACATTAGGTTAATCATCTTCTGTCTAGGGGTTAGTTTTCCTCCTGCCATATTTTCTACTAATTAGTTTGTTGTTTTTATATCGTTTGAAACTAATTATCCTTTATTGCCCATTGCAGAAAGCATACCACCATAAACATTGTTCAACGAAGCAATATTTGCAGTCATAGATTGCATTTGTTCTTTCAATTTTCCTGCATTTTCAGCAATTTCTTTGTTTGCTTCAGCATTTCTTGAAGCACTTTCTAATTGTACTTTGTATAAGCTATTCAATGATTCCATCTGTGCCGCAGCCATAGAAAGTTCTTCACTATACTTTTTTGTAGCAGAAATAGAATCTACAGTCGGAGCAATTCCTTTAGCTGCTGATTCAAAATTTTTGATACTATTTCCTAAACTTGCCATCAATTCTCCATCAATTTTAGCGTCTTTTAACATTGCGTCCAATTTTTGAGACAATAACCCTTGAGTATCAGCAGGAACTTCAGCTTTTGGTTTTCTTTCTCCAGCAGGTTTACCATTAGCAAGCTCTGGATAAACTAATGTCCAATCTAATTCATCCTCAACTGGTTCAAAAGCAGAAAGAGCAAAGATTGCGGCTTCAACAACAAGACCTATAGTAAGCATTAGATTTCCAGTTATGATTCCAAATTCAATATGTGTAATTTTAAATAATGCTCCAATAATTACAACCGCAGCTCCCATACCGTATGCGAAATTCATTTGTTTTTTACTTAGTAATGCCATAATAGTTTTTTTTTATTTAATGATATAGATTTGGTTTCTTTTTGTGTATTTATTTCTTTTTCGCGTTCCCAGTGGTTTGAAGTCCCATATAATCTTGAACAGTTCTAAAACCAATATAACTTCTTGCAGAATCTGCATATTCATGATCACGAGTACTTACTTGAAGGAAATAAGCAACGTCTTTCCATGATCCGCCTCGAACTACTTTTCTTTGATTTTTATAATCCTGAACATTTGGGTTCATTGAAGAAACATATTCGTAAGCATTTGGGTCATAAGATGAATCAGTCCACTCAGAAACGTTTCCAGCCATGTTATAAAGATTATAACCATTTGGCTCATACGATTTTGCTTCTACAGTGTATAAAGACTCGTCTGCTGCATAATCCCCTCTATTAGGTTTAAAATTAGCAAGAAAACATCCCCTATCATTTTTAGTATAAGGACCACCCCAAGGATAAGTAGCTGATTCTAAACCACCTCTAGCTGAATATTCCCATTCTGCTTCTGTTGGTAGCCTGAAAGAGTTTATCAAGTCGTGGCTTTTCTTTTTAGATTTTATGTAGGTATTTTTATTCAAAGTTCTCCAAGCACAAAAAGCTTTCGCCTGAGTCCATTTAACCCCAACGACCGGATAGTCTCCATAAGCTTTATGCCAAAAATAATCATTGTGCATAGGCTCATTATAAGAATAAGCGTAATCTTTAATCCAAACTGTAGTATCAGGATATACTTTTACTTCTTCTGTTCTGATGAAATTTTTTCTATTTCCTACTTTAGCTTTTGCAGCTGCTTGAATATCCATCCAAGAGTAACGAAATTTCAATTTATTAACATCAATAGTTCTTAATCCATTGTAAGAAGCTTCTATTGGCAAATACATTGAATCCATTACCTCAGCATAATAAGCATCCGGATATAGTTTAGTATCCTTAATTAGTTTCACTTTTTTGTTCAATTTTCTTCCTGCATAAGGATCATCTGCAGTTCCTACACTGTAATAATTATCATACATGTATTTATCATAAGCTGTCATCTTTTCAGGATCTGAATCATTAAAAGCAAAATCACCAATGCTCCCGGCATTTTTACCTTTACCTTTAGGATCTCCTGCACCTGCAGTCTGACCACTTTCATCAGCAAGAATAGCTAATCTAACTCTCATAGTAGAATCCTTTACCCATTCTACAAATTGACGGTATTCACTATTGGTAATTTCAGTTTCATCCATATAAAATGAACGAACAGTAACAGTTTTTGTAGGAGCATCTTCCACGTTAGCTAAATCACCATCTGATTTACCCATAATAAAAGCACCCCCAGGAATTAAAGCCATTCCATAAGGCTTTTCAGGATGCCATTTTCCTCCATTAATACCAACTAATTCTCCTTTATCGCTTGATTTACCACAGCCTATTAAAAGGGCCAAAATTGACGTATATGCAATGAACTTCTTCATATAAAATTGGTTATCTATTCATTATTTTTTAAGTGTGTAAACCTATTTATTATTTATTAATAAAACAATATTTTTGCTATGAAATTAATTCGAGCTCAAAAATAATGTTAAATAAAATACAAAAAAAATATTTTATCGACAAAATGCAATAATAATCGATACAATACATTAAAATTATTTTTTTTGTGTTTTTTCTACAGTTAAGCTTATAAAATATATTAATTCTTAAACAGTTTTCAAGGATTGAATTGTAAATCTCGAATATTTAATTAGAAAACATTCTTACGTTGAGCTTTCCACCATCTTTCAGGCAATTCTTGGTTACATGCTAATAAGTATTCTTCATAGGAACATGGTAATAACGTATTTCTTTTTAGTTTATTATTACCATTTGAAACAAATGGAATTTCTATCCACCATCTATCTGTTTTATCACTTTTATAAAAAACAAGTTCCTCTTCTTCTAATGGGACTATGTATTTTAAATAATTTTCTTTACTCCCAAAAGGATATTCATTAGAACGATAATGAAACCCTTCTATGAAATACCAAATTATCTGTGCTATGATGACAGATTCTTGAGCCGAATTATTATGGTTGAATATTCCAAATGACGAAACTTTATCACTTATCCCTGCATATCGTGACAAAGAACAAATCTCTTTTCCATTAAAACCATTTGGTGCAAACGAAATAAAATTTCCCGAATCAGATGATTTAACCGAATTCAAATCAATACTTACTAAATCGGCATCTCTAAAAACAGGCTCCGAAATAGAGATATTATTAGAAACTTCTCCTAATCTATAGGCGTCGAAAAATAGTTTTTCTATTAAATCTATTTCTTCCTGCGAATTAAAATAAGTTTGATACCCAATATTACAGTAATTGAAAAGATTATTTGGTTCGTCTACAATTATTTTTGTTAAATAAGAAGATGCTGAAACTTCTTCTTCGTCCTTACCAAAATCAAATTTGTTATCAATGGATACTAAATTGACCATTTGTTCCAAATCATCGTAAGCCCTGTAAAGTGCATACGTCAAATCTTGGGAACCGCCAATAACGATAGGTGTAATTTTTTTCTTAATTAGACTTGCAACTACTTTTTTTAATGCATAATAAGTGTCTTCAGTAGAGTTTCCTGCTAAAATGTCTCCTAAATCAGCAATAGAAGCATCCCAATTTCCTGGAAACAACCCATAAAGCTCTTTTCTAAGTGGTATTAAATCAACATCAGAAACCGCTTTTTTATCTCCTTGATTTTCTAAAACACCTATTATAGCAATTTTAATCTTATTTAAATCCGGAAATTGTTCCTTTGTGTGCAAAACCATTTTACTTCCAAGTTGCTGAGAAGTCAATCCATTAATAAAGCCCCGGATTTCATCATTTACGGGTTTCAGAAAATCAAATTCCATTTTTACTTTTTTGCTACGGGTTTCTTAACTACTGTTTTCTTTGCAACTGCTTTCTTAGCGGGTGCTTTTTTAGCAGCTACTTTTTTAGCCGGTGTTTTCTTGGCAATCATTTCCTGAACTTCTTCTAATGTCAATTTTGTGGCATCAACATCTTTACTTAATTCGATTTTGATTTTACCTTTGGTAATAACGGAACGTCCCCAACGTGCTTTTTCAACTAAAATTCCTTCTTCTTCCCAATTATGCAAAACCTTATCAATATTCTTTTGCAATTTATCTTCTATCAACGCTTCAATGTCTGCTTGAGACAAATTATCAAAATTATATTTCTTACTCACATTTATAAACAAGCCGTCCCATTTGATAAAGGGACCAAAACGACCCACACCTTTTTGAACACCTTCACCTTTATAAACTGCAATCGGTGCATCGGCTAGTGCTTTTTCATCGATTAATTCCTGAGCTCTTTCAAAATCTACATCTAATGGGTTTTCTCCTTTTGGCAAGGAAACAAAAGCAGCACCGTGACGAATATAAGGACCATAACGGCCATTACTCACTTCAACTTCTTCGCCTTTATATACACCTAAATTTTTTGGTAATAAAAATAAATTCAATGTTTCTTCGAGAGTGATGTTTCCAATGTTTTGATCGTTCATCAAACTCGCAAACTTTTTCTCTTCATCATCAGCAGCACCTATTTGAGCCATGGGTCCAAATTTCCCTAAACGAACTGAAACCGGTTTCCCTGTTTTTGGATCTATTCCTAAAATTCTCTCCCCACTTTCTCTATCCGCATTCGCTTCTACATCTTTCACTGTTGGGTGAAAATTATCATAGAACTCTTGCATCATTTTCGTCCAAACGATATTTCCTTCGGCAATTTCATCAAAATCCTGTTCCACTTTTGCAGTGAAATTATAATCTAAAATATTTCCGAAATTCTTAACCAAGAAATCCGTAACAATCGTTCCTATATCGGTAGGAACTAATTTCCCTTTATCAGAACCGGTATTTTCTTTCAATAACTTCTCTCCTACTTTCCCGGATTGCAAAGTCAATTGCGTATAATTACGTTCTTGTCCGTCAAGATTTCCTTTCTCTACATAATTTCTATTGATAATCGTAGAAATCGTTGGCGCATAAGTAGAAGGACGACCAATACCCAGTTCCTCTAATTTTTTCACCAAGGAAGCTTCAGTATATCTTGCAGCAGCACGAGAATATCGCTCTGTTGCAGTAATGTAATTGTTTTGTAATTTTTCGTTGACTTTCATTGCAGGCAACATTCCTTCTTGTTCTTCTTCATCGTCATCATGACCTTCCAAGTACACTTTCAAGAAACCTTCAAAAAGCAACACTTCTCCAGATGCCGTGAATATTTCACCGTGATTGTTTGCTTCAATTTTCACGTTAGTACGTTCTAATTGCGCATCACTCATTTGCGAAGCTAACGTTCTTTTCCAAATCAAATCATACAAACGCGCTTGATCTCTGTCTATATCTACCGTATGACGGGACATATCTGTAGGGCGAATAGCCTCGTGCGCTTCTTGTGCGCCTTTACTTTTATTGACAAAAGTTCGAGGTTTAGAAAATTCTTTTCCGTAGGATTTGATGATTTCCGCTTCAGCAGCTTCCATTGCATCTTTAGATAAGTTCACACTATCAGTTCTCATATAAGTAATCAATCCCGCTTCGTACAAACGTTGTGCGAGTTGCATGGTAATTCCAACAGGCAAATACAATTTTCTCGCTGCTTCTTGTTGCAAAGTAGAAGTTGTAAATGGACCAGTTGGTGATTTTTTGGTAGGCTTCGTTTCTAAATCGGCTACCTTATATGTAGAACCAATATTTTTATTTAAAAAATCTTCGGCTTCTTTTTTAGTATTAAAATTTTTAGGCAGCTTAGCTTTGAAAGACTTTCCGGCTTCATTGGTAAATTCAGCCACAACAGAATACGTTGCAATAGCTTTGAAGTTTTGAATTTCTCTTTCTCGCTCTACAATCAAGCGAACAGACACTGACTGTACACGACCAGCAGAAAGTCCGCCTTTAATTTTTCTCCAAAGTACAGGCGACAATTCATAACCAACCAATCTATCCAAAACACGACGCGCTTGTTGTGCATTGACTAAATTATAATCGATTTCTCGTGGATTATCAATTGCTTTTAGAATCGCAGTTTTAGTAATTTCGTGAAAAACAATTCGCTTGGTTTTAGTTTTGTCTAATTTCAATTCTTCGGCTAAATGCCAAGAAATAGCTTCACCTTCGCGATCCTCATCACTTGCTAACCAAACCATTTCGGCTTTTTTTGCTAATCCTTTTAATTTGGTGACCAATGCTTTTTTATCGGCAGAAACTTCATATTTTGGTTTAAAACCATTTTCTACATCTACACCAATTTCTTTGGAAGGCAAGTCTGCAATATGCCCATAACTGGACTCTACTTGAAAATCACTTCCTAGAAATTTCTCGATTGTTTTTGCCTTTGCAGGGGACTCAACTATAACTAAATTCTTTGCCATTGCTCTATTTTTCTGGGACAAAAGTATCTATTTTTTTTAAATATTGGGCTTTTGATTTTATTTTTGAATTATTTCACAATCATTAATAGGTAAGTTATTGCCATACTCGATTGTTTTTTAGCCCCGATTATAGTGAAAAGCCCGGAGCAAAAAAGTAAAAGTTTCCTGTTCTAAAAAAGCGACCAACGGAAGCTCTTTTTAGGACTTTGGAAACTTTACTTTTTTTTGTGAGGACTTGTAACGGAAAGCGGGAGATAGCTCCCCAGAAAAAATGCCTTAAAATACTGTTAATTCTTAATCTGACATCTTGTCATATTTATTTGAATTGAGTTATCTTTGTGCTTTGAAAATACATGATGGAAAAGATTATTGAAGAAAGTAAGCAAGGCGAAAGTCTTGTTCTGGAGAATAAACCTGAGAATACAAAAAAACTATTTATAGAAAGTTACGGTTGTGCGATGAATTTTTCTGACAGTGAAATTGTAGCTTCTATTCTATCCGGAAACGGATACAATACGACGCAAGTTCTAGAAGAAGCCGATTTGGTTTTGGTCAATACTTGTTCTATTCGAGACAAAGCTGAGCAAACAATTCGTAAACGTTTGGAAAAATACAATGCTGTAAAACGTATTAATCCAAAAATGAAAGTGGGCGTTTTAGGCTGTATGGCGGAACGATTGAAAAGTCAATTCCTTGAAGAAGAAAAAATCGTTGATCTTGTTGTGGGCCCTGATGCCTATAAAGATTTACCAAACCTTTTACTGGAAGTAGAAGAAGGTCGTGATGCGATTAACGTGATTTTGTCGAAAGACGAAACCTACGGTGATATTTCTCCGGTTCGATTGATGAGTAACGGAATTACCGCTTTGGTTTCAATTACCCGTGGTTGCGACAATATGTGTACGTTTTGCGTGGTGCCATTCACCCGTGGACGCGAACGCAGCCGTGAACCACAAAGTATCATGAAAGAAATCCTAGATTTGTGGGACAAAGGGTTTAAAGAAATTACGCTTTTGGGGCAAAACGTGGATAGTTTCCTTTGGTACGGTGGCGGATTGAAGAAAGATTTTGAAAATGCTACCGAAATGCAAAAAGCTACGGCAGTTGATTTTGACCAATTACTGGAAATGGTAGCCATTGGTTTTCCTAAAATGAGAATCCGATTTTCGACCTCTAATCCACAAGATATGCACGAAAGTGTTTTGCATGTTATTGCAAAACATCCTAATATTTGCAAACACATTCACTTGCCGGTGCAGTCCGGAAGCAATAGAATTTTGAAAGAAATGAACCGTTTGCACACGCGTGAAGAATACATGACTTTGATTGACAAAATCAGAACTATTATCCCAAACAGTTCGATTTCACAGGATATGATTGCTGGTTTCCCTACAGAAACCGAAGAAGATCATCAAGACACTTTGAGTTTGATGGAATATGTGAAGTATAATTTTGGTTATATGTATTCGTATTCTGAACGTCCGGGAACTTTGGCAGGAAGAAAAATGGAAGATGACGTTACTGAAGAAACGAAAGCAAGAAGATTGCAGGAAATTGTCGATTTACAACAAAAACACGCTTGGTTCCGCAGTGAAGAATTCATTGGACTAACAGTAGAAGTTTTGGTTGAGAAAGTTTCAAAAAAATCGACAGAAGAATTTTCTGGAAGAAATTCACAAAGTATTACCGTTGTTTTTCCGAAAGAAAATTACAAGATTGGGGATTTTGTGAATGTGAGAATCACTTCTTGTACCAGCGGAACTTTGAAAGGAGCAGCAGTTGGTTTGAGTGAGATGAATTGATTTTTTTACCACAAATTTCGCAAATTTTCACAAATTCATTCAATTAAAATATCTAACATGACTGAGTCTAATGAGTATTATTATAAAAAAAACGAAAACTACGAAATAGTTGGTCTTTGTATGGAAGTACACAGAATACTCGGACCTGGTTTACTTGAAATTGTTTATAAAGATGCTTTAGAAATAGAATTCAGAAACCATAATATTCCATATGAAAGAGAAAAAGAGTATAATGTGGAATACAAAGGAATTATTTTGCCTCATAAATTTTATGCCGACTTTGTGGTTTATAGCGATATTATTCTAGAAGTAAAATCAATAAAAGAAATCAGTAATGATCATCTTGCACAGACATTAAATTATATGAAATTAGCCGACACTCCCATTGGAATAATAGCAAATTTCCAAAACAAATCGTTAGTTCACAAAAGATTAATAAATACCTAAAATAATAAATTTGCGATAATTTGTGTAATTTGTGGTTGAGAAAAAAAATATGGAATCAGTTCAAAACATAAAACAACGATTTGAGATTATCGGGAATGACCCGAAGCTCAACCGTGCGATAGAAAAAGCCATTCAGGTAGCTCCAACTGATATTACTGTTTTAGTAGCTGGAGAAAGTGGTGTTGGAAAAGAGAATATTCCTAGAATTATTCATTCGCTTTCGCACAGAAAACACGGAAAATACATTGCCGTAAACTGTGGAGCCATTCCTGAAGGAACGATTGACAGTGAGCTTTTCGGACATGAAAAAGGCGCTTTTACCGGCGCAACCAATACACGTGAAGGTTATTTTGAAGTAGCTGACGGCGGAACTATTTTCTTGGACGAAGTTGGTGAACTGCCTTTAACTACTCAAGTGCGTTTGTTACGTGTTCTTGAAAATGGCGAATTTATAAAAGTAGGTTCTTCCCAGGTTCAAAAAACTGATGTACGAATTGTAGCCGCTACCAATGTCAATTTATTTGATGCTATCGAAAAAGGGAAATTCAGAGAGGATTTATATTATCGTCTAAGTACGGTGGATATTACTTTGCCCCCTTTACGCGATCGAAAAGACGACATTCATTTGTTATTCAGGAAATTCGTCGCTGACTTTGCCCATAAATATAAAATGCCGCCTTTAAAACTGGACGAAAACGCGATCCAATTATTGCAGAAGTTTCGTTGGAGCGGTAATATTCGTCAATTGCGAAATGTAGCCGAACAAATCTCTGTTTTGGAAACGAATCGTGATATCTCAGTCGTGACTTTACAATCATATCTGCCAGTTCTGGGAAACAATTTACCATCTGTGATAAAGGATAAGAAAAGCGAAAGTGATTTTAGTACCGAAAGAGAAATTTTGTACAAAGTACTTTTTGATATGAAAAGTGATTTGAACGATTTGAAAAAATTAACTTTGGAATTGATTCAAAACGGCGTGTCTAAAGTTCAGGAAACCAATCAGAATTTAATAAAAAAAATATATGGTTCGAAAGAAAATGACAGTGAAATAGATTTTGAAGAAGAACCAAGATCAGCCTTAATCACTACTCAAAACAATGAAGAGCTGTATCAGGAACATGATGATAATTATCTTTTTGCAGAAACAATCGAAGAAGAAGAAACGTTGCGTTTAGAGCAAAAAGAAATCGAAATGATTAAAAAATCATTAGAAAAAAACAAAGGAAAACGAAAAGCTGCCGCAGACGAATTAGGCATTTCTGAAAGGACTTTATATAGAAAAATTAAACAATTTGACTTGTAGTTTTTACCACAAAAGCGCTAAGACACAAATGATTTAATTCAAAAAGAATATCTTTGACCCGAGCGTTAGCAAACCGGCGAAGCAAATTTTAAAATAGAAAATGAAATATATAAAACTTATTCTGCTTTCAATAATTATAGTAAGCATCAACAGTTGCTCGGTTTATAACTTTACCGGAACTGGTAAAATTGATGCCGAAACATTTCAAGTTGGCTTTTTTCAGAATAACGCTGAATTAATTGAACCTGGTATTGACAGAACATTTACATTAGAACTTCAAGATTTAATCCAGAATCAAACCAATTTAAACTTGGTCAAAAGTAGTGCTGATTTGACTTACGAAGGAGAAATTGTAGATTACAGAATAAGTCCAATGACTGCTACTGCAGATCAGCGAGCAGCTCAGAACCGATTAACGATTCGAGTGAATGTTCGTTTTACTAATAAGAAAAAAGAAACAGATGATTTTGAAAAACCATTCACTTTTTTCTACGATTATCCTGCGGAACAACAATTGACAGGAGCAACTTTGAACAGTGCTTTAAGGGAAATTTTTGAAAGAATTACACAAGACATCTTTAATGAGTCACTTGCAAAATGGTAAATGGGTTTAAATTCGATAATTTGTTGATTCGGTTAACCGAGGAACAAACAAACGAATAACCAAATAAACGAATACCCTTTATGAACGTAACCGATTATACTTATTTGATTAATAAACCTGATGCTATCCATGAGAAGCAAACGGAAGCTTTGGAAAAAGTACTCATTGAGTTTCCTTATTTTCAAAGTGCCAGAGCAATACAATTAAAAGGACTTTACAATCAAAACAGTTTTAAATACAATACTGCTTTAAAAATTACTGCAGCACATTCAACTGACCGCACTATTTTATTTGACTTCATTACTTCGGATACGTTCACTTCGATTCAAAAAGGTCTTTACGATAAAAAAGCACTAGAAATTCTTGATATAAATGTAGTCGACAGTGAAACTATTGTTACTGAAGAAAAAACGGAATCTAAAATAAATTCTTTAGAAAGATCCATACTCACATCAATAAAAGAAGCTTCTGCTGTCGATGTTGATGATGCTTCAAAAACTACCGAAGAGAAACTGGCAATTGGAAAACCTTTAGATTTCTCTAAAAGTGAGCAACATTCCTTTCAAGAATGGCTTCAACTTTCCCGCACTGAACCTATCCAAAGAGAGAAAGAAAGTGCTATTAATTTACCACTTCCTGTAATAGATGAAGATAAAAGAAAGAAATTAGAATTAATCGATAAGTTTATTGAAGCCAGTCCAAAGATTTCTCCGGTAAAACATGGAGTTGCTTCGACCGTTACTTTTGACTTAAATGCAGCAGATAATTCTTTCTTGATGACAGAGACTTTGGCCAGAGTATATTTAGAACAAAAAAAATATCAAAAAGCGATTCAAGCTTATGAAATATTAATTTTGAAATATCCAGAAAAAAGTAGTTTCTTTGCAGACCGCATATCGGATATTAAGATTTTACAACATAATAATAATTAAACAATGAGCACATTTTCAATTTTTTTAGTTTTAATAACTATAGTTTGTTTTCTATTAATCGTAGTTATCATGGTTCAAAATCCTAAAGGTGGAGGATTATCATCTACAATAGGTGGTTCTCAAATGTTAGGTGGAGTACAAAAAACAACTGATTTTTTAGACAAAAGCACATGGACATTAGCAACTATACTAATTGCACTTATATTACTTTCTAGCTTAAGCTTTACAGGAACATTAAGTGATACTGATTCTAAAATCATCGAAAACACAGGAAGTGCAGCACCAGCTACAAACACGCCAGCAGCTCCTGCTCAAAATACTCCTGCTGCAACAAATCCAGCAGAATAAATTATTACAACATATTCTAAATGCCAGCCTGTCAAAGCTGGCATTTTTTATAAGAAATTATGTCAGTTTCATTACGATGGCACAATTTCTGAAATCTCTATAAACGTAATAAAAATAAATACTAAAAAAATATACAATCATGGCTTTAAACATTAAACCACTTTCAGACAGAGTTCTTATCGAACCCGTTGCAGCTGAAACAAAAACTGCTTCAGGAATTTTTATTCCAGATACAGCAAAAGAAAAACCACAGAAAGGAACTGTTGTTGCTGTTGGAAACGGAACAAAAGAACACACAATGACTGTGAAAATTGGTGATTCTGTGCTTTATGGAAAATACGCTGGAACTGAATTAAAACTAGAAGGAAAAGATTATTTGATCATGCGTGAAGACGATATTTTAGCAATAATATAATCGAATTAACAAATAAACGAATTAACAAATAAAATTAAAATGGCAAAAGATATAAAATTTGATATTGAAGCACGTGACGGTTTAAAACGTGGTGTTGATGCATTGGCAAATGCAGTAAAAGTAACGCTAGGACCAAAAGGTCGTAATGTAATTATTGGAAAAGCTTTTGGCGGACCAAACGTTACTAAAGATGGTGTTACCGTTGCAAAAGAAATTGAATTAAAAGATCCATTGGAAAACATGGGTGCTCAAATGGTAAAAGAAGTAGCGTCAAAAACTAATGATTTAGCCGGAGACGGAACTACAACTGCAACTGTTTTGGCACAAGCTATTGTAAAAGAAGGTTTGAAAAATGTTGCTGCAGGTGCAAATCCAATGGATTTGAAACGTGGTATTGACAAAGCCGTTGAGGCTATTGTAGCTGACTTAGCGAAACAAGCAAAAGTAGTAGGAAGTGATTCTGAAAAAATCAAACAAATTGCTTCAATTTCTGCCAACAATGACGAAGTAATTGGTGAGTTAATCGCTACTGCTTTCGCAAAAGTTGGAAAAGAAGGTGTTATCACTGTTGAAGAGGCTAAAGGAACTGATACTTATGTTGATGTTGTTGAAGGAATGCAATTTGACAGAGGATATCTTTCTCCTTATTTTGTGACTAATTCAGAAAAAATGGAAGTAGAATTGGAAAATCCTTACATCCTTTTGTATGACAAAAAAGTTTCTTCTTTAAAAGAATTATTACCAGTTTTGGAACCAGTTGCTCAATCTGGAAAACCATTATTGATTATTGCTGAAGATGTTGATGGTGAAGCATTATCTACATTGGTAGTAAATAAATTACGTGGAGCCTTGAAAATCGCTGCTGTAAAAGCACCTGGTTTTGGTGACAGAAGAAAAGCTATGCTGGAAGACATCGCTATCTTAACAGGTGGAACTGTAATCTCAGAAGAAAGAGGATACACTTTAGAAAACACGACTATCGAAATGTTAGGAACTGCTAAAAAAGTGACTATCGATAAAGACAACACTACAATTGTAAGTGGTGCTGGCGAAGCTGATATGATTAAAAATCGTGTCAACCAAATCAAAGGTCAAATGGAAGCGACAACTTCTGATTATGACAAAGAAAAGTTGCAAGAACGTTTGGCTAAATTAGCTGGTGGAGTTGCTGTACTTTATGTTGGTGCTGCTTCTGAAGTAGAAATGAAAGAGAAAAAAGACAGAGTTGACGATGCACTTCACGCAACTCGTGCTGCTGTTGAAGAAGGAATTGTTGCTGGTGGTGGTGTTGCTTTATTGAGAGCTAAAAATGCACTTAGCACTATTAAAGCTGATAACGCTGATGAAGCAACAGGAATTCAAATTGTATCTCGTGCAGTTGAATCTCCATTGAGAACTATTGTTGAAAATGCAGGTCTTGAAGGTTCAGTTGTTGTTGCAAAAGTTGCTGAAGGAAAAGGTGATTTTGGATACAACGCAAAAACGGATGAATATGTTGACATGCTTAAAGCAGGTATTATTGATCCTAAAAAAGTAACTCGTGTAGCATTAGAAAACGCAGCTTCGGTTGCCGGAATGATATTGACTACTGAATGTGCTTTGATTGATATTAGAGAAGATAATGGCGGTGGAAACCCAATGGGTGGAGGTATGCCAGGAATGATGTAATACCATCAATCCCTCATAAATAAAAAACCGTCTCGATAAATTGAGACGGTTTTTTTTATGATAAAAAATTATTAATTATTCTTGAGTTTTTGACTTTCTGCTGAACTTATAAATTACCGGTAAAACAGTAATCCCAACTAAAGCTATAACAATTATTTCGATGTGCTCTTTCAAATCAATTTGATAATTTTCAAGTAGAAAACCATATAAATAATGTCCTGCGAAAATCAATGTGAATGACCAAATGAAAGAACTTAAAATGTTATAAAACATAAATTTCTTTTTGTCCATAGAAACAATCCCAGCTACTATTGGTGCAAAAGTCCTAAATATTGGAAGGAATCGAGCAAAAATAATTGCTTTACCTCCGTATTTTTCAAAGAAATCTTTTGATTGAACCAAATATTTTTTCTTAAACCAAAAACTATCTTCCTTATTGTACAAGTAATAACCGCTTTTTGAACCAAACCAATATCCAACAACATTACCCAAGATACCTGCTAAAGCCACAAGTGTTGATAAAAGAACAACATTCGCAAAATCATTTTCAATGAATAAAATGTTTTCTATTAAATCACGGCTGTAAATCCCTGCTAAAAACAACAAACTATCTCCTGGTAAAAAGAACCCCGCAAAAAGACCTGTTTCTGCAAAAACAATAAATAAAACTATATAAATACCCAATTTAATTCCATTAACATCAAAATGAATATAAAAAAGCGGGTCAATCAAATTCTTCCAATCAAAGTCGTTCATTCTACGGTGTTTTATGCTAAAATTATTCGTGCGTGAAAGTACGGATAATATATCTTAACCACAATTTATGCTACTATTTTAAAGTTTTATTAACTATTTAAATTAGCCGAATTAACTTTCCATTGTCAACAATCAAATATTGTTTTTTTTATTCGGGATTCAAGCGCTTTAAAAACATGGCTTTTTATAGTCAACTATCATAATTTCATTCAAAAAAACATTAAAAATATGGCATTAAAAAAACCAAAGCTTTCACTTTGGTTTTCTTTAAAATTATTTTCGCTCATATTGGCAACAAGTATGAAGCTTTTCATAATCTTCCTTTAATGCCTTGACTTCATCTGTATCGTGACCTGCTTTTGCAATCGCTTTTTGAATCGTTAAAACATCCGTTTTCTGTTCGTTTGCAATCAAGTATAAAGTGCCACAATCCATATGCCAATCGGCAGATTTCACTCCCGAGACACTTAATGCCGCTTTTTCAATTCTCTTTTTACACATTTCACAATTCCCGCTCACATGAAATTCAACTTTAGCATTTTTATTTTTCACTTCTTGAGCCTGAACTGTAAATCCAACAAATGTCAGTAACAGCACTATAATTATATTTTTCATAATTTAAATTTTTTAAGACTATTTAATTTTAAAACGTAAACCCGCATAATACATTTGTCCAAAAACTGGACCATAAACTATTGACGCATCAAAAGTAGGACCAAATGGATTTTCATTACCCAAGATAACGTTATCTTGTTTGTAATTTCCAATATTTTCTCCGCCAATATAGATTTCAAAAGTAGAAGAAAAAGTTCTGGTAACTTGTATATTCATCACAGAAAATGAGGGTGAAAATTCTGATAGCCTATCTTCTACGGGATTTGTTGATGTATTGGGCAATTGTTGTTTTCCAAGCCAATTGAAAGTATAATCAAACTTCCATTGTTTTCCTTTATCCAAAATATGGGTTTCATATCCTAAATTCCCAAAGAAACGATGTTTTGCCTGCAATGGCCTTTGATACGTTCCTGACAAATAATCCGCTTGAATATCATAGTACTTGTAGGATGTTCTCAAATTAAAATGTTTGGCTAATTCATAATTAAACTCTACTTGCAAACTATTGGCATACGATTTCCCAATTAAGTTATAAAACAATACCTGTTGCGGACTTTGGATCACATCAACAACTGCCTGGTTTTGAAAATCGGTTCTGTAGAAATCAAACCCAACATCAGCATTCTTACCAAAAAGTAAAAAGCCCTGCATAAAACTCAGCCCGTAATTCCATGCAATTTCAGGATTCAAACCGTATATTTTTCCATTGGTATCCAAAAAATCAAAGGTTCTTGAACTTGCCAAAAGCTGTTGATTTTCGGCAAAAACATTAGCGTTTCGTTTCCCTCTTCCTGCTGAAAATCGCAAAACACCTTTCTCCCAAGGATTGTATCGCACATGCAATCTTGGCGTAGCAAAAGTCCCCAAACGATTATGATTGTCTATTCTACCGCCAAGAACTGCGCTAAAATTATCCGTGTTATCATAGGTATATTCGAAAAAAGCGCCAACCGAATTATCAATCCTGCTGTAATCATTTGTATTGACAAATTCACCGTATTTGTCATAGGTGAAGTTCAGACCCGTTGAGAATTTATGTCTCGTATTATTGATAATCGAATTAAAAATCAGGTTCGAATAATAACTTTTTTGTTTGATATTATATTGATTTAACCCAAAATAAGAATTTTGATCATGACTGTTAAAAGCATTTTGAAAACCAATACTCTGATACGGCATATCCGGAAAAACATACCCTAATTTAGTGGAAACATCAAGCCGTTCCGTATTGATTTCGGAGCCCCAATAATTAGTTGTCCCCTTATCTCTATCAGGGTCAAAATTTAATTCTCCTGTTTGTTTTTGATCATTCATATATCGGAAGTTGATGAAACTTACCCATCCTTTTTCGGCATTGGTATATTGCCAACGGTTCAAAAAATTGATTTGTTTTGCCAATGGATTGTCCAGAAAACCATCATCATTCATATCGTTTTTTGAAACCCTCGTGTTTCCGTGAACAAACAAGCTGCTATTCCATTTCCCAGAAAATTTCTTGTTGAAATGCGTGTTTAATTCGAATCGGGAATCTGTTGAACCATACGCATTAAGAAAAAATGGAATATCGCTGATGGGCTTTATCAATTCGGTATTAATTTGTCCTGAAATACTTTCGAAACCATTAACTACACTTCCGGCTCCTTTGGTGATTTGAATACTTTCGACCCAAGTTCCCGGAGTGAATGACAATCCATAGGCTTGAGAAGCACCACGCACCGAAGGAATATTTTCCTCTGTAATCATCAAATAAGGACTCGTTAATCCCAACATTTTTATTTGTTTCGTTCCCGTCAAAGCATCCGAAAAATTGACGTCGATTGAAGGATTGGTTTCAAAACTTTCTGCCAGATTACAACAAGCAGCTTTGAGTAGTTCTTTGCTTGTTAGTACTGTAGTATTAGCCGTTAAGCTATATGATTTTTTTAAACTTTTACTGTTGCCTTTTACTTTTATCTCCTGCAAAGTATCTTGAGCAAAAGAATTAAAAGCGCAAAAGAAGAACAATAAAAGTATTGAAATTTGTTTTTGCATGATTGATTTTTAATGTTTGAAAAATGTAAAATCACAAAGCTGTGATTCAAGTTTTTATAGAAACATTAAAATTACGCGTAGAAAATATATTGGTGGTATAATTTAAAAAAAGGAGGCGCATTTGCATCGCAGTAATACGAAAGAAATGGACTATTTTTAAAATTTGAAACAAATGAAAACACAGAAGGATTCCATTCATTCATTTGAAATATAAAATCGGGATGAAAAGAGACTGTTTTTTGAATTAAATCATCTGTCTTCTTTTGAAATTTAACCTCTTTGTCTTTGCAACAATGTGATTCTTTTTCAACAATCCCACAACAATATTTTTCTAATTTTTGGTCCTGAACTGGCGTTTTAAGAGTTACCGAAGTAATCTCACTTCCACAATAACGAACATTAAATGCTAATCCCACATTGGAAACCAATACGAAAAAAGCCACAAGTGTACTTATATGTTTGTTGAAATTCACCTTACAAAATTAGTGATTTTATCACATCAAAAAAATCAAATTATTGAAAATTTATAAATCACACTCTTGTTTCGTCAAAAAAATATGCGAATACACTAATTAATTAAATTCAGACCTATTAGTCTATCCGCTACTTTCCAAATTAAGCTCACACAGCCTTTTCGGAGGTATTGCTACATTAAAAACTATTAATTATATAAAAATAACTAAAATAAAAATAATGTAAGATTAACTCGTTGGGTGTAATTAATAAAAATTTCAATTAGTCTTAAATAAAAAAAAGAATCACATAGAAACAAAGAAAAAAAGTCGGATGGCCAAATTCTTAGTTTCACATAGCTCTGGTTTTCTCTAAAAAAGTAAGCCCCTTCAAAATTTAAATATCTATGTTTCTATGTGGTTTAAAAAATAAACAAATTGAAATACACCTAACGGGTAGAGATTATAACTGATTTTGTTTTTGATAATAAAATCCCGGAACAAATAATAGGACGAAAATAGGCTGAATCAAAAACCTGCGAACGTAAAATAAAACCCAATTACTATTTTCATTCGAGAAGTAGATTATGTAGAAAAAAGCAACAATTAGAATCACAAAAAAAAAGCAATACAACACGAGAGCAAATTTAACCATCGCGAGATCTTTGAAAAGGATACAAATAATCCCCAATGAAACAATTGTATTCAATGTATAACGAAACAATAGTCCTAAAAATAATTGGGTTAAATCGAAACTTGGCAATCTTAACTTGGTAAAATCTTTTTTGAAGAAATCAAGAAAAGGATCATAGAACAACTGATTTTCAAAAGCGCGAACAAGGACTAATAATACAACTAAAAAAAGAAATTGTACGAACCTCAATTTGTTATTTAATATCTTTTGAAGCATATCTTGAAAATTTACGAACCCAAATTAACCACAACATAAAAACTACACCATAAATATACAAAGGAAAAAGGACTCCGTGTAAAAACGGTTCTTGTTTTGGGAAATAAAAAATAAGTGCACTTAAAGTCGCTATTCTCAAAACATTCAACACATAAATAAGCAGGCTTCCGCCAAAAATAAAAAACAGTGTCGTTTTTAGTTTTCCTGAAAAAGCAACCACAAATGAAATGAACAAAATAATTACACTAATCGCATTACAGCCTTCAACAATTCGGGCAACGTATTTCTGATTATAAAATAACTTCATATAAGGGTGCCCATCACTTTCCTCAATTGAAGATCCGCTATTGAACACTTGCAACACTTGCTCCGTATTTTTACTCACAATTCGCGTAATAGCATCTATTTTATTTTTTTCAAAACCAATAAGATAGCGCTGGTACAAAAAAGTCAACACAATGTAAGTCAAAAAAAAGGTTGCCAAAAAAAGCAAAAAAGGCTTGTAGAGAATAAAATATTTTTTCAAAATCTATTTTTTAACAAATTTATGTAATTTTTGAAACTGGCTTTAAATACTTTTGCATAAATAAAATTTAAAAATATGACATTTCAAGAATTACAACCAAAAGTAACCGAAATCACTTTAAATACAACGCTGTCAAGAGACGAAAAACTTTTAGCTGTTTGTGAGTTTCTGAGTAACTCCGTTGATTATTATAATTGGGTTGGATTTTATTTTGCTAATCATGAATCTAAAACATTGCATTTAGGACCGTATGTTGGAGCAGAAACAGATCATACTGTAATCCCTTTTGGAAAAGGAATTTGCGGACAAGTGGCAGTTTCTAATGAAAACTTTGTCGTTCCAGACGTTGCAGCACAAGACAATTATATTGCATGTAGTTTTACCGTTAAATCAGAAATAGTAGTACCACTTTTTGTAAATGGAGAAAATATAGGACAAATTGATATTGACAGTCATGTCTTAGATCCTTTTACTGAAGATGATGAAAAATTCTTGGAATTTGTTAATCAAGAAATTGCGAAGTTATATATTGATTTAAAATAATTCATAATTCCTTCGCCAGTTCACAAAATAAAGAAAGCTTTATTTTGTTCGTGTCATAATTATTTTTTACTTTTGCACCCGTCTTACAATAGATGTAGGGCATACATAAAAATCATTAAACAAATATTGGAATGTATTTAACTAAAGAGATTAAAGAAGAAATCTTCGCTAAACACGGAGAAAAAACAAACACTGGAAAATCAGAAGCACAAATTGCTTTGTTCACTTTCAGAATTAGCCACTTAACTGAGCACTTGAAAAAAAATCGTCACGATTATAACACAGAGCGTTCATTAGTACTACTTGTAGGTAAAAGAAGATCTTTGTTGGATTACTTGAAGAAAACAGAAATCAACAGATACCGTGAAATTATCAAAGTATTGAATATCAGAAAATAATCAATATAAAAGAGGTGCGAAAGTGCCTCTTTTTGTTTTTATATACAATAATAAAAAAAGTTTGGTTTTTCATTGGGTTTTAGGCATTAACTACGCACAACAACAACTACAACACAACTAGAACCCATGTTTAACTAATAAATTAAATTTATGATTCCACAATTATTTGTAGAAAGTATCGATTTAGGTGATGGAAGAAACATCACAATCGAGACAGGTCGTTTAGCCAAACAAGCGGATGGATCTGTAGTAGTAAGAATAGGTAAAACTGTTATTTTAGGAACAGTTGTATCTTCAAGAAAAGCAAGTCCAGGTATCGACTTTTTACCACTTACGGTAGATTATCGTGAAAAATTTGCTGCAGCAGGACGTTTTCCTGGTGGTTTCTTCAAAAGAGAAGCGCGTCCAAGCGACAACGAAGTGTTAACAATGCGTTTAGTAGACCGTGTCTTGCGTCCACTTTTCCCAGATGATTATCACGCTGAAGTTCAAGTGATGATTCAATTAATGTCTTATGATGAAGATGTGATGCCAGATGCTTTAGCAGGTTTAGCCGCTTCAGCAGCATTAGCTTTATCTGACATCCCTTTCGAAACTTTAATTTCTGAAGCTAGAGTTGGAAGAATTGATGGTAAATTCGTCATCAATCCAAGTCGCGCACAATTAGCATTATCTGATATAGATATGATGATTGGAGCTTCTATGGATTCTATCGCGATGGTAGAGGGTGAAATGAAAGAAATTTCAGAAGCAGAAATGTTAGAAGCAATTAAATTTGCACACGAACACATTAAAAATCAAATTGCTGCTCAACTACGTTTGCAAGCTGCTTTTGGAAAAAAAGAAGTTCGTACTTACGAAGGAGAAAAAGAAGATGAGGCTATTTATGCTAAAGTAAAAGCAGCATCTTACGATAAAATTTATGCTATTGCAAGTAAAGGCTCTTCAAAACAAGAACGTACTGCTTCATTTGCAGAAGTAAAAGAAGAAGTAAAAGCATTATTTACAGAAGAAGAATTGGCAGAAAATGGCGATTTAGTTTCTAAATATTTTTACAAAACAAACAAAGAAGCAGTTCGTAACGTAACCCTAGATTTAGGAACGCGTTTAGACGGAAGAAAAACTACAGAAATCAGACCAATCTGGTGTGAAGTAGATTATTTACCATCGGTACACGGATCAGCATTGTTTACACGTGGGGAAACTCAAGCTTTGGCAACGGCAACTTTAGGAACATCTAGAGAAGCAAACCAAATTGACTCTCCATCAGAACAAGGTGAAGAGAAATTCTACTTGCATTATAACTTCCCTCCTTTCTCAACTGGTGAAGCTCGTCCATTAAGAGGAACTTCAAGAAGAGAAGTAGGTCACGGAAACTTAGCACAAAGAGCATTAAAGAACATGATTCCTGCTGATTGTCCTTATACAATTCGTGTCGTTTCTGAAGTATTAGAATCTAACGGTTCGTCTTCTATGGCTACAGTTTGTGCTGGAACATTATCATTAATGGATGCTGGTATTCAAATGATTCGTCCAGTATCTGGAATAGCAATGGGATTAATTACTGATGGAGAACGTTTTGCTGTATTGTCTGATATTCTTGGTGATGAAGATCACTTAGGAGATATGGACTTTAAAGTAACTGGAACTTCAGTAGGAATTACAGCTTGCCAAATGGACATCAAAATAGACGGTTTGAAATATGAGATTATGGAAGCAGCATTGGCACAAGCTCGTGACGGTCGTTTACATATTCTTGGAAAATTAATCGAAACTTTAGCTGAGCCAAAAGCGGATGTTAAAGCATATGCTCCAAAAATAATTACAAGAACAATTCCTGGTAACTTTATTGGTGCTTTGATTGGACCTGGTGGAAAAGTAATTCAAGAATTACAAAAAGCTACTGGAACAACTATCGTAATCAACGAAGTAGATGAGCAAGGAGTTATCGAAATCTTAGGGACGGATCCTGCTGGAATTGAGGCAGTATTGGCTAAAATTAAGTCAATCACTTTCAAACCACAAATGGGAGAAGCTTACGAAGTAAAAGTAATCAAAATGCTAGATTTTGGTGCAGTTGTGGAGTACCTTGACGCTCCAGGAAATGAAGTATTACTTCACGTTTCTGAATTGGCTTGGGAAAGAACAGAAAATGTTGCCGATGTAGTAAACATGGGTGATGTGTTCATGATTAAATATTTAGGTTTAGATCCTAAAACTCGTAAAGAGAAAGTATCTAGAAAAGCCTTAATGCCAAGACCTCCACGTGAGGAGAAAAAAGAGTAATCAATTCTTAGTTTACTAAAGGTTTATTTATAAAAAATTCCGTTTCATGTATTTGAAACGGAATTTTTGCTTTAAATTAAATTATTTTAGAAACTATTGTAACTTTTTAGTAACTCCATACGTATAATCATTTGTACACTTAAAAATTGAGGAGACAAAAAAACATGAGACAACTAAAAATCACCAAGCAGGTAACCAATCGTGAAACTGCTTCATTAGACAAGTATTTACAAGAAATTGGAAAAGTTGACCTTATTACCGCTGACGAAGAGGTAGAATTAGCACAAAAGATTAAAGCCGGTGACCAGAAAGCATTAGAGAAATTAACAAAAGCCAATTTACGTTTCGTGGTTTCGGTAGCAAAACAATATCAAAATCAAGGATTAACACTTCCCGATTTGATTAACGAAGGAAATTTAGGATTGATAAAAGCAGCACAACGTTTTGATGAAACACGTGGTTTCAAATTCATCTCGTATGCCGTTTGGTGGATTCGTCAATCTATCTTACAAGCATTAGCGGAACAATCTCGTATCGTTCGTTTGCCTTTGAACAAAATTGGTTCTATCAACAAAATCAACAAAATGTACGCTTTATTAGAGCAATCTAACGAGCGCCCACCATCTGCTGAGGAAATTGCAAAAGAACTTGACATGACCGTAAATGACGTAAAAGAGTCTATGAAAAACTCTGGTCGTCACTTATCAATGGATGCGCCTCTTGTAGAAGGAGAAGATTCTAACCTTTATGACGTTTTACGTTCAGGTGAATCTCCTAATCCAGACAGAGAATTAATCCACGAATCATTGCGTACCGAAATAGAGCGTTCATTAGAAACATTAACTCCAAGAGAGGCCGATGTAGTTCGTTTATACTTTGGTCTTGGTGACCAACACCCAATGACATTAGAGGAAATTGGAGAAACTTTCGACTTAACTCGTGAGCGTGTGCGTCAAATCAAGGAAAAAGCAATCCGTAGATTAAAACACACTTCAAGAAGTAAAATACTAAAAACGTATTTAGGGTAATACAGTCAAATGCTACAAAGTCAAAAATCATATCGTCCAACAACAGTATGATTTTTGACTTTCAGCTTTCGACTAATAAGTAACGACGGTCTGATTAACTGTTCGTTTTTTGATTGATGATTGAAACTCCGGCTGATTACCGGAGTTTTATTTTTTTTTGTCAAACAAAACTCCAGTCTGTTCGCATAAATGCTCGGGTTTAGCTTCGCTCTGTTCGGCTTTCAGTCTCGAGTCCAGAGTTTTATTTTTTAAATCGGAATTGCTTTCACTTTTCACTTTTCACTAATATGGCGTAACCCTCCGTAAAAACTTCGGGTCGGGCTTTCGGCTTTATCTCTCCGCTAGGCTACGAGGATACCGCCTCTATCCCTTACGCGCAATGTATGGACAACTCGCGAGTTGTCCCTTCTAAAAAAATTTCTGCAATTGGTCTAAAAAAACTACTTTTGCACAAACAACACAAACTGTAAAGATGTACTGCAGTTCATCTCTACATAACAACTACACAATGAAGAATACACTTATTGCACCATCAGTGCTTGCTGCCGATTTTGGAAACCTGCAACGCGACATCGAAATGATTAATAACAGTGAAGCTGATTGGTTTCATATTGATATTATGGATGGCGTTTTTGTTCCAAACATTTCTTATGGAATGCCAGTTCTGGAAGCCATTAACCGACATGCAAAAAAAACAATTGACGTTCACTTGATGATTATTGATCCTGACCGTTACATTAAAACTTTTGCTGAGTTAGGAGCAAATGTTCTAAGTGTACACTATGAAGCTTGCACGCACCTTCACAGAACGCTACAAGCTATCAAAGCGGAAGGAATGAAAGCTGGAGTTGCTATCAATCCACACACTAATATTGACTTACTGGAAGATGTAATCAATGACATTGATTTAGTTTGTATTATGAGTGTGAATCCAGGTTTTGGAGGACAATCGTTTATAGAAAATACGTATGCTAAAATTGAAAAGCTAAAAGCTCTAATCACTAAAAAAGGCGCAACTACTATCATTGAAGTTGATGGTGGTGTAACCAATAAAAACGCAAAACGATTAGTGGAAGCCGGTGCAGATGTTCTCGTAGCCGGAAGCTTTGTTTTCAAAGCAGAAAACCCAACGCAAACGATACAAGATTTAAAGAAGCTAACAAACTTCTAAAAAAATGGCGCTTTAAGCGCCATTTTTTATTCCAACTATTCTTCTTTAAAATTAATCATTCTTGAAATATGAGCATATAATTCCGGATGTTCCTTTTTGAAAACATGGGGAGTCTCATAAAAATGCTCCAAGATAACCGATAAAAATTCGAATTGATTTTCATAAGCATACAATCTAAAATAATCTGTTCGAGTCAACTCGTTATTTAAAACTGGATCGCTGTAATATTTTACGACTTCATTGAATTCATCAAAAAAGATAATCGCACTTGAATCATTACTTCTTAGGCAATGAAAATGCAACACATGAGAAAACTCATGTAAACCCAGATTAATATTATCATTTGAGGTTAAATGACCCAATAAAAAATCTTCCCACGAAAAAACGACCGCTTTCATTCTAGGATTAAATTCTCCTTTATGATACGTTTCGTTCACGGTAGAAAAGTAACTGGAAGGATAAATTATTATTTTATTGAACAAACTAACAAGATAATTTCTCATCCCAAAACTTAACATCACATATGTTCCCGCAATGAGCATTCTCATCTGTTCTGTAACAACAGTTTCCTTTCCTATAAATTCATATTTAGCAACAAACTCATTTATTCGATGCTCAAAATACACTTTCCTCTTTGAAGAAAGCCTATTATAAAACGGAAAATCATTTACTAAAATCTGACGTTGACTTGGTTCTAATTTTTTAGAAAAAGGATACCAGTGAATATAAATTGGTTTATTAAACAGTAAAATATAAGCTGGCTCCACTACTCTAAAAATTAAAATAAGGAGAAATAATGTTCCAAAAAGCACCAAAATGAAAATTTGTAATGACATATTCTACAACTATTTTAAAATGAAAAATGCTTCAAAAGAATTTCAAGAAAACTTGACTTTTTGAAGCATTTCAATTTGTATTTGTGGCCGCGACAGGGTTCGAACCTGCAACCCTCAGAGTCGAAATCTGATATTCTATCCAGTTGAACTACGCAGCCATTTGATTTTAGATTACTGATTAACGATTTTAGATTTATGAACTAAAATCGTTAATCTTGAATCATAAAATTTATGTCAATAATTTTTTTACTATTGTAGAAATAGTTTTTCCTTCGGCTGTACCACCTAATTGAGCTGCTGCTAATCCCATCACTTTTCCCATTGAAGCAATTCCTGCTGCACCAGTTTCTGCAATAATTTTTGCAATCACTGCTTCTACTTCAGCTTCACTTAATTGTGCCGGTAAGAATTTTTCTATTACTGCAATTTGAGCCAATTCTGGTTCAGCTAAATCCAAACGGTTTTGCTCTGTAAAAATTCTAGCACTTTCCTTTCGGGTTTTTACCAATCGCTGAAGTAATTTAACTTCGTCATCTTCTGTTATTTCTTCCTTAGATCCTGATGCTGTTTGCGCTAATAGGATTTCAGATTTAATTGCTCTTAAAGCTTCTAATGCAACTATATCTTTGGCTCTCATGGCGGTTTTCATTTCGTCCATGATTTGTACTGATAAACTCATATCCTTTATTGTTAATTTAGTTAATCGATTATTTGTTTAATCGATTGTAAAATGCTAATTATGGGAACAATTTTTTTTTGCCCCAGATGGAGTAGAAAGCCTTTTAGGAGAAAATGTATTTTTTCATGTACTTAAAAAGCGACTTTAGAAGCTCTTTTAAGTGCGTAGAAAAAAACATTTTTGACAAAAAGCTTGAAACGACAGCTGGATTAAGGCCCGACAAAATTAAAGAAATTTACTGTAATTAGCAATAGATTGCTTTGTTGCTCGAAACGAAAAAAAATAACCCGAAAATTAAATGAATTTTCGGGCTACCTCATTTTGGTTTGAGTCAGTTAATCTACGTTGTCATGTAAATACGAGTTGTTAGAACGCAACTGTAGATCGTTGTTGCTGTCTGTTCCCACAGAAATTCTCGAATTTGTATTATTGGCTTGATTGTTTGAAATATCTATCCCCAATCTTTTATAAGCCGGTTCTTTTTCGTATTCATCAATTTTAGAAACATTATTATGAAACTTATAATTGAATTCTTTTAATTTTTTTCTTCTTTCATCAGCTCTCATTCGCAATGATTCCTCGATGGTCATTTCCATTGGAGAAACAGCATCAAAGTCAACAGGTGTATTTACTGATGTATCTACTTGTTTCATGGTGATGTTTAATTCAGCAGGAACAACAACTTCCGGAGTTTTAGCAACTGGTTTCGCCATGAAATCGTGCTCTGGCTCCATATACTCTTCAAGAGAATATTTGATAATTCCATTATCAGTCAATTCTGTTACGGGAACAAATTGAACCGCTTCGTTTACTTTGATATCACGAGTTTCATTCGTCAATTCAAACATTACTTTGCTTTCTTCAACTTGCGCTACCGGTTCTGCTTTGAAAAGTGGTAAATCAAATGAGAAAGTAGTTTGTTCTTGTCTTTCGATAACTTTTGGCTGTACTGCTTTTACTTCTGCTACTGGAGATGAAATTGTAAAATCAATGTCAGTAATAGGAGAAACAATTTCGAAAGTCACGTCTAAATTTTTAATAAATTCAGACATTACCATCAATTCTTCTTTATTGATAGCTGGCGCCGCTACAACTGGCTCAGGAGCAACAACAGTATCTTCTAATAAATCAAAAACTATTCTTTCGTTTGAGTTAGAAGCTGGAGATTCTGTATTTAAATCAAAAGCTGCTACCGTTTTATTACTTAGATTATGAACACTTCTTTGTTCATCCTCTAATGTGTGTATAATTTTTTTTGGCTCAGTATTTACAATTTCGTTTTGTTGTTCAATGTCAAAACCTGTAGCGATAATGGTAACTGCAATAGCATCTCCTAGCGATTCGTCTTCACCAACCCCCATGATAATATTTGCATTATGACCAGCTTCAACTTGAATATGATCATTGATTTCTCCAATTTCGTCAATTGTAATTTCATTAGTTCCAGAAACGATAAGCAACAATACGTTTTTGGCACCAGTAATTTTATTATCATTTAACAACGGAGAATCTAATGCAGCAACAATTGCTTCCTTAGCTCTATTTTCACCAGAAGAAACAGATGATCCCATAATAGCCGTTCCGCTGTTATACAATACTGTTTTAGCATCTCTTAAATCGATATTTTGAGTATAGTGATGCGTAATTACTTCGGCTATACCTCTTGAGGCTGTTGCCAAAACTTCATCCGCTTTTGAAAATCCAGCTTTGAAACCAAGATTCCCATATACTTCTCTTAATTTATTATTATTGATTACAATTAACGAGTCGACTTGCTTACGTAATTTTTCAATACCAATTAAGGCTTGTTCCTGACGTACTTTCCCTTCAAATAAGAAAGGCAATGTCACAATTCCTACAGTAAGAATGTCTCTTTCTTTAGCCAATTGTGCAATTACAGGTGCAGCTCCAGTTCCAGTTCCACCACCCATTCCGGCAGTGATGAATACCATTTTAGTATTTCTATCCAACATTTTTTCAATCTCGGAAATACTTTCAATAGCGGATTGCTGTCCTACATCTGGGTTAGCTCCAGCACCTAGTCCTTCAGTCAAATGCACTCCTAACTGAATTTTATTAGGCACAGAACTGCTCTGTAAGGCTTGAGAATCCGTATTACATACGATAAAGTCTACGCCTTTAATTCCTTGTTTAAACATGTGATTTATAGCGTTACTTCCGCCTCCACCTACACCAATAACTTTTATTACATTTGATTGGTTCTTTGGTAAATCAAATGAAATACTTCCAAATTCTGAGTTGCTCATCATTTTATTTGGTTTTTGATATTTATTATTAATTATTGTGTTTTTCTGGGCACTGCCCTATTCTGCATTATCTAAGAAATCCTTAATCTTATCCACATAACGGTCAAAGAAATTTCTTTGTATCCTGTTTACGGTAGAATTATCTTTCTCATTTGAGTTTTGATCCTCTTCTTCTTCCTCTTTCTCAAGAACTTCATTCACTACCGGATTTTGAACAACTGGCTGTCTGTAAACCGTAGCTTTAGGTTGTTCTATAACATCCAGTCTTACAGCGCTTTGTGTTTTATTCTCAATGCTTTTCATTACTAATCCAACTGCAGTTGCATACAAAGGACTTGAAATTTCCTCATCTGAATTTCCAGCTAAATGTTCGTTTGGATATCCAATTCTAGTATCCATCCCAGTAATATATTCCACTAACTGTTTGATGTGTTTCAATTGTGCACCACCACCAGTAAGTACTATTCCTGCAATTAATTTTTTACGAGGATCTTCGTGTCCGTAAGCTTTCACTTCCGTGAATACTTGATCCACAATTTCCACAACACGAGCATGAATTATTTTAGATAAATTTTTCAAAGAAATCTCTTTTGGCTCTCTACCTCTTAATCCTGGAATAGAAACAATCTCGTTGTCTTTATTTTCTCCTGGCCAAGCTGATCCAAATTTCACTTTCAATAATTCAGCCTGTTTTTCAATAATAGAACATCCTTCTTTGATATCATCAGTAATTACATTTCCTCCAAAAGGAATTACCGCTGTGTGACGAATAATACCATCTTTGAAAATAGCCAAGTCTGTTGTTCCACCACCAATATCAATCAATGCAACTCCGGCTTCTTTTTCTTCCTGACTCAAAACGGCATCAGCCGAAGCCAATGGTTCTAATGTCAAGCCTGACAATTCTATTCCTGAACTTTGAATACATCTACCTACATTACGAATCGATGAAGCTTGCCCTACTACAACATGAAAACTAGACTCTAATCTTCCACCATACATTCCTATAGGCTCTTTGATTTCTGATTGTCCGTCAATTTTAAATTCCTGTGGCAAAACATGTATAATTTCTTCGCCAGGTAACATTGCCAATTTATTTACTTGGTCAATCAAAAGCTGAATATCATTCCCGCCAATTACTTCTTCGGGATTGCTTCTGCTGATGTAATCTGTATGTTGAATACTACGGATGTGTTGTCCCGCAATTCCTACTACTACGTCTTTTATTTTATAGCCTGAATTATTTTCGGCTTCTTGAATCGCTTGCTGTATTGATTGTATGGTCTGAGTGATGTTATTTACAACTCCTCTAGCCACACCTAAACTTTTAGATTTACCTACACCTAAAATTTCTAGTTTCCCATACTCATTCTTCTTGCCTATCATGGCAACTATTTTAGTTGTCCCAATATCTAGACCTACTGCAATATTCTCTTTTTCCATTATCTATTATTTAGTGCAAACTACTTGTTCCGTAAATCGGAGGTCAATCTTTTTATATTTATACAACGAACTATCTAAAACCGCTTTTTGAAAAAAAGCTTTATAATTCCTGAATTTACGCTCGACATTTATCATTCTACCAAAATCAATTTGATATTCAAAATTTCTATTGAGCATTTTTAAGCTTCCATTAGGCATAATTTGAATTCCGATGATGTTTTTTTTCAAAAACGCATCGTCATAGATTAAGCGAAATAAATCGGATAAATCTTCGTTATTTTTTTTATTTATTCCCCCTGAAACAAGTGGAACTCTCGCTGTAAAATTAGTTGACAATGGCATTCTATTTCCTTCGTAATCAATATAAAAAGAACCGTTATTGTCAAAAACTCTAGCAATAGGAGTTTTTTGTTTCACCACTGCTTTTAACACACCATCAATACTCACAAATACATCTGATTTTTCAATCATTTCTTGTGCATCGAGAGTTGTTTCCAGTTTATTCAAATCTAAATTAACTTTTTGAATGCTTGATGCATCTTTTTTATTTTCTATTAACAATTTATTAACCGTTTCTTGCTTTACAAAAGGAGCGTTATCTCCTACAAAAACAACAACCGATTTAGTCAATTTTCTATTTTCATTACGATTTGACGTAAACGAAAACAGAAAAATTACCAACACAAACATCAGTACTAATCGAATATTTGTCCAATTAAAGAGTTTCATTTATCGCTTTTTTAATTGATGGTACTAATTCTCCAATATCTCCTGCTCCAATTGTTACAATAATAGCTGCATCACTTGCTAAAATTGTGGCAATCAAATTGTCTTTAGCTACTATTTTTTTATTACTATTGGTCATTTTATCCATCAGCCATTGTGAGTTTATTCCTTCCATAGGCAATTCACGGGCCGGATAAATATCCAGTAAAATTATATCATCAAAAGCCGATAAACTTTTGGCAAAATCATCAGCAAAATCTCTCGTTCTACTAAACAAATGGGGTTGAAAAACTGCCAAAACTTTTTGGTTTGGATACAATTCTCGAACCGCCTGATACACTGCATTTATCTCCGTTGGATGATGTGCATAATCATCAATATAAACCTTGGCTTCTGTTTTAATCTGATACGAAAATCTTCTTTTTATTCCCTTAAATGAAGTAATCGCTTTTGCAATGGCATCGGTTGGGGTGCCGAATAATTTTGCCATTGCGATAGCCATTAATGCATTCATTAAATTATGTCTTCCCGGTAAACCAAAATGTAAATCTTTAATTACTTCTGTAGGCGTTTGTACATCAAAAACATAGCTGCCATTTCCTATTCTAACGTTACAAGCTTTGAAAACCGCATCTTCGTTTACAGCACAGGTTACACCTTCTATTGGTAATTCTTTTGTTATAAAAAGATTGCTCTTATCTTCTATTTTGGAAGCAAATTCAAGGAAAGATTCTTCAATCGCTTCACTGGTTCCGTAAATATCCAAATGATCCGCATCCATAGAAGTTATGCAGGCAATATTGGGATGTAAATGCAGGAATGAACGATCAAATTCATCGGCTTCAACAACAGTTACTGTTTTTCCACTTCCTATTAAATTCGAATTATAATTCTCAACAATTCCTCCAATAAAAGCAGTAACATCGGCACCACTTTCGTTCAAAATATGCCCTAAAATTCCTGATGTCGTTGTTTTTCCATGTGTTCCGGCAACTGCAAAACAAAAAGTGTCTTTTGTAATTATTCCTAAAACCTCTGCTCTTTTCTTAACTTGAAAATCTCTTTCCAAGAAATAATTCCACTCTGAATGCGTCTTAGGAACAGCCGGCGTAATAATCACCAAAGTATTTTCTATGTAAAAATCTTTAGGAATCGCATCAATGCTGTCTTCAAAATGAATTGAAATTCCACTTTCTATTAATTCATTAGTAAGAGCCGATGGTGTTTTGTCATAACCTGAGACATTCTTGTCCAGATTCTTGAAATAACGAGCCAAATTACTCATCCCAATGCCTCCGATTCCGATAAAATAGACGTTATGTATTTGATTTAAGTTCATTTTATTTTGAGTCTTTGGTATATTATCTTTTTTATTTCTATCTAATTAGCTTTACAATTTCATCAACAATTTGTTTTGTTGCTTCTGGCATAGCCAATAATTTTATATTTTCACTCAGCTGATTTTGCTTTCCTTGATCTTTCAGTAAGACTTCAAAAACAAGGCCGAATTGTGAATCAAGTTCGAATTCTTTCAACATCAAAGCACCTTTTTTATCGACTATGGCTTGTGCATTTTTAGTTTGATGATCTTCGGCAACATTTGGGGACGGAATAAAAATTACTGGTTTCCCCACAATACACAACTCCGAAACGGATGATGCACCTGCACGAGAAATGACAACATCTGCCGCAGCATACACAAAATCCATTCTTTCAATAAAAGCGACTACCTGAACATTAGCTGAATTGTATTTTTTATAATCTTCTAAATACAACTTTCCGCATTGCCAGATGACCTGAACATTTTGAGAAAGCATATTGGCTAACTCTTTTTCGATTAATTGATTTACCCTTCTGGCTCCAAGGCTTCCTCCAAGAACCAACAATGTTTTTTTATTTGAATCTAAATTAAAATATTGAATCGCTTCTTCTCTTTTACTTTCGATATCAATTAAATCCTGACGCACTGGATTTCCAGTCAAAATCATTTTCTCTTTTGGGAAAAAGCGTTCCAAATTTTCGTAAGCAACACAAATTTTGTTTGCCTTTTTACTCAACAGTTTATTGGTAATTCCCGGAAAGGAATTTTGTTCTTGAATCACTGTTGGAATTCCTGCAATCGTGGCTGCTTGTAATAGCGGGCCACTTGCAAAACCACCTGTTCCAATAACTACATCTGGCTTGAACTGTTTGATTATTGTTCTGGATTTTAATAAGCTTGAAAGCAACTTAATTGGAAAAAGAGCATTGTCAAATGTCAGTCTACGTTGTAATCCTGAAATCCAAAGTCCTTTTATATTATACCCTGCCTGAGGTACTTTTTGCATTTCCATTTTGTCTTTGGCACCTACAAAAAGAAAATCTGCATCAGGAAAACGAGCTTTTAATTCATTTGCAATAGCAATTGCAGGATAGATATGCCCTCCCGTTCCGCCACCACTTAATATGAATTTATACTGTTTCATTGTTATTAATTTCTAATTTTCAAAAACGACTTATTTATTTAAAACCGCATGCATTGGATTCTTAGCTTTATCTTCAATCGAATAATTCTCATCCTTAACTTCTTCCTCCTCTAATTCCCTGTCAATTAATTTTTGAAGTGCTTCTTCTCTTTTGGCAGTATCTTTCATTTCTTGGGCAATTTCTTCTTCTTTTTTCGTAACGCTAATGATGATCCCAAGTGCAAAACAAGTCATCCAGATGGAACTTCCTCCACTACTGATTAAAGGCAATGTTTGTCCTGTAACAGGTAATAATTCAACTGCGACAGCCATATTAACCATTGCTTGAAATATCATGGGAAATCCCAATCCCACAACTACTAATTTACCAAACAGTGAATTGGCTTTATGCGATGCTATTACAAATCGAAACAACAATAATAAATATAATGTCAACACTCCTAAACCACCTATAAGTCCATATTCTTCAACGATTATGGCAAAAATAAAATCGGAGGAAGATTGAGGTAAAAAGTTCTTTTGAACACTTTTTCCAGGACCTAATCCATATATTTTTCCCGAAGCTATAGCAATTTTAGCCTTCTCTATTTGATAATCATCTTCATCGGGTTTATCACTGGTAAAATTATCAATACGACTAATCCAAGTATCGACACGATTAGGAAAAGCATCCGGAAAAGCTTTAGCCACAAGAATAAAAAATGCAAGAAATACTATTCCTGACCCTACAACTATTCCAATATAACGCAACGGATATTTTCCAATAAAAACCAACATTAACACCATGGAGAAAATTAATGCCGTAGTAGAAAAATTGGCCGGAAGAATGAATGCCAACGTAATGAATACCGGCAACCAAAGCTCCCAAATTGAGGATTTAAAAGAAATAGGAACTTCTCTGGTTTTAGACAAATAACGGGCCACAAAAATAAACAACACCATTGCTGCCAATGTTGAAGTTTGAAACGTAACCCCTATAAACGGCACCTGAATCCATCGACTGGCATTGGCACCAGCAATTACTGTTCCCTTAATTAATGTGTAGGCCAATAATACCCAAACAATATACAACGCTCCTTTGGAAACAGCCTTGAAATAATGGTAAGGTACTTTATGCACCATAAAAATAATGGTAAAACCAATACAGATATGCACAATATGTTTAACCAAATAACCTAATGTATTTCCGTTTCCTTGTCCGATATAAGCCAAATTACTACTAGCACTAAAAACAGGCATAAATGAAAACAAGGCCAATAAGGCCACAAATGACCAAATCCCTTTATCTCCTTTTAAATTGTTGACTAGTTGTTTCATTTCTTATTAGTTTAAAGTTTTGTGTTTAATGTTTAAAGTTTCTCAACCTTAAACGTTAAACATTAAACATTCCTATAAATTCTTAACTGCTTGTTTGAATTGTTTTCCTCTGTCTTCGTAGTTTTCAAATAAATCGAAACTGGCACATGCAGGGGACAATAAAACCGTATCGCCTTTTTCTGATAATCTTTGAGCCATTTTCACAGCATCATTCATAGTAGAGACTTCAATCATTATATCGACTACGTTACCAAAAACATCAATGATTTTTTTATTATCCACACCAAGACAGATAATCGCTTTTACTTTTTCACGAACTAATGACATCAATTCATTGTAATCATTTCCTTTATCAACACCTCCCACAATCCAAACTGTAGGTGAATTCATGCTGTCTAAGGCAAAAAAAGTGGCGTTTACATTAGTTGCTTTTGAATCATTGATATATTGTACATTCTGAATTTTCAATACTTTTTCAAGACGGTGTTCCACTCCCTGAAAATTAGATAAACTTTCACGTATTGTAGATTTTCTAATCTGCATCAATTTTGCCACAGAGGTTGCTGCCATTGCGTTTTTCATGTTATGTTTTCCTTCTAAGGCAATATGTTCTGTGTCCATTGTAAACTCTTCGTGATTGATTGAAATTTCCATTTTGTTGTTTTTTATATAAGCTCCTTCGCTGAAAGTTTTTGTCAATGAAAAAGGAATTAATTTGGCTTTTGTTGTATGTGTCTTAAACCATTCTGTAATGGCTTCATCATCGGCATCGTAAATGAGGTAATCATCCTCGGTTTGATTCATCGTAATTCTAAACTTTGCATCAATGTAATTCTCATATTTGTAATCGTATCGATCTAAATGATCTGGACTAATATTCGTAATAATAGCAATATGTGGCTTAAAATTCAAGATTCCGTCCAATTGAAAACTGCTCAACTCCAACACATAAGAATCATATTTATTATCCGCTACTTGCCAGGCAAAACTCTTTCCAATATTCCCTCCCAATCCTACATTTAACCCTGCAGATTTGAGCAAATGATGGGTAAGCATTGTGGTAGTTGTCTTTCCATTACTACCGGTAATCCCTATTATGGTTGCATCTGTAAAAGGTGCAGCGAACTCAATTTCAGACAATACTGAAATTCCTTTTTCAATAAGCTTCTTTACTATTGGAGATTTATCCGGAATTCCGGGGCTTTTCATGACCACATCAGCATTCAAAATCAAATCTTCGGTATGATTTTCCTCTTCCCAAGCTATTCCATTAATGATAAGAACCTCTTTGTAATTCCCTTTTATCTTTCCAAAATCAGATACAAAAACTTCATATCCTTTTTTCTTGCCCAGAATAGCAGTACCTACACCACTTTCTCCTCCACCTAAGATTACTAACCTCATGTTATCTTAATTTTAAAGTAACAATTGACAGTATGGCGAGCATTATGGCAACAATCCAAAAACGCGTTACTATTTTACTTTCATGATAGCCTTTCTTCTGATAATGATGATGCAAAGGAGACATTAGAAAAATTCTTCGGCCTTCGCCAAAGCGCTTCTTGGTATACTTAAAATAACTTACTTGTAAAACCACCGATAGATTTTCGACAAGGAAAATTCCGCACAATAAAGGAATCAACATTTCTTTTCGAACGGCAATTGCCAAAACAGCTATAATTCCACCAATAGTCAAACTTCCTGTATCACCCATAAAAACGGATGCCGGATACGAATTGTACCAAAGAAATCCAATCAATGATCCCACAAATGCAGCAATAAAAACCGTCATTTCCCCTGAATTAGGGATGTACATAATATTCAAATAATTGGAAAAAATTATATTCCCAGAAACGAACGTAAATATTCCTAATGCCAGAACTGAAACAGCAGAAGTCCCTGCGGCAAGTCCATCAATACCATCCGTTAAATTAGCACCGTTAGAAACTGCCGTAATAATGAAAATTACAACCGGAATAAAAATCAACCAAGCCCATTTTTCATATCCCTCACCTGTCCAAGCCAATAATTCAGCATAGTCAAATTCATTATTTTTAAAGAACGGAATTGTCGTAGCAGTAGATTTTTCTTCAACTGGTGCAGGTAAAATCACGGCTTCTGTTGGCACTCTAAAAATATCTGATGTAGAAGTATCCGTACGAACCGTTACACTAGGACTAAAATAAAGAACAGTTCCTACTATTAAACCAAGACCTACCTGTCCTACAACTTTGAATATTCCTTTTAAACCTTCTTTATCTTTCTTAAAAATTTTAATATAATCATCTATAAAACCAATTGTCCCCATCCAAAGTGTGGTTACAATCAATAAAACAATGTAAATATTATGCAGTTTTGCAAAAAGTACAACTGGAACCAGAGTGGCAAATATGATAATTAAGCCTCCCATTGTTGGCGTACCTGCTTTTTCATTCTGACCTGCTAAACCAAGTTCACGAACGGTTTCCCCCACTTGTTGTCTTTGCAAAAAGCGTATGATTCTTTTTCCATAAATTGTAGACAATAACAAAGAAAGCATCAATGCTAAAGCAGATCTAAAAGTGATGTATTGAAAAACACCTGTTCCTGGAACATCTAATATTTTATCTAAATATTCAAATAAGTAATACAGCATATTTTTCTATTTATGGAGTTGGTCTAATATTTCTTTAACTATTTTCATATCGTCAAAATCATGACGGATACCATTTATTTCCTGATATGTCTCATGCCCTTTTCCGGCAATTAAAATAATATCATTAGGCTGAGCCAATTGACATGCGGTTTTTATGGCTTGTTTCCTATCGGTTATAGTCAACATTTTTTTATAATTCTGCGGAGCAACGCCTAATTCCATTTCAGAAATAATTGCTTCCGGGTCTTCATTTCTTGGATTATCTGAAGTGAAAATTGCTTTATCACTCAAATCAGATGCAATGCCAGCCATAATTGGTCGTTTGGTTTTATCTCTATTTCCTCCACAACCTACAACCGTAATTAGTTGTTCGTTTTTGGTACGAATGTCATAAATCGTTTTTAGTACATTTTCTAATGCATCCGGTGTATGCGCATAATCTACAATCGCTGTAATATTTGAAGCAGAAACAATAAATTGAAAACGCCCCGAAACACTTTCTAAATCAGATAATAATCGAAGTACTTCTAAACTTTCCATTCCTAGCTCTATCGCAGTCCCATAAATAGCCAATAAATTATAGGCATTGAATGTTCCTATCAGCTTCACCCAAACTTCATTTCCGTTTATTTTCAACAACAAACCTGACAATTGATTTTCCAGAATTTGTGCTTTATAATCGGCATATGATTTTAAGGCATAGGTCAGTTTTTTTGCTGCAGTATTCTGCAACATCACTTGCCCATTTTTATCATCAATATTGGACAATGCAAAAGCTGTTTTAGGCAAATTATCAAAAAATGATTTTTTTACATCTCTGTATTCTGCAAACGTTGGATGGTAATCCAAATGATCGTGAGACAAATTGGTAAAAATACCACCAACAAAATGTAATGCTTCGGTTCTTTTCTGATGAATCCCATGAGAACTCACTTCCATAAAACAGTACTCAATCCCGTTTTCAACCATTTCAGCTAGATAATGATTTATAGTAAGTGAATCTGGAGTCGTGTGAGTCGCTTTATATTCAACATCGTCAACTAAAATTTTTACTGTAGAAAGTAAACCAACTTTATAACCCGCTTTTTTGAATAATTGGTACAACAAAGAGGCAATGGTCGTTTTACCGTTTGTACCTGTAATCCCAACTAATTTCAAGTTTTGTGAAGGATCTCCAAAATAATTTGCAGCCATAAATGCCAAGGCCGAATTCGTGTCTTTTACCTGAACATAAGTAATTCCTTTAGCAATATTCACCGGAAATGTATCGCATATAACCGCTACAGCACCCTGCTCAATTGCTTTTTCTATAAAATCGTGACCATCAGAAATGGAGCCACGAATAGCCACGAAAACATCATTAGATCCGATTTTCCTAGAATCGAAATCCATTTTATTAATAGTAATATCCGTCGAACCTTTTACGGCTTCGATAGCTACTTTATACAATATATCTTTTAATATACTCATGATAATTCCAATAGTATAGTTGTATTTTTAACAATATTCTGACCCGCAGCAAGTGATTGTTTTTTCACTTTACCAACTCCAACAGCCTTTACTTTTATACCTAAATTCTCTAATAAAGCAACCGCATCCATTCCAGACATTCCTTTCACATTAGGAATTAATTGCAATTTCTTCTCTGATTTTACAAAGTAAGAATCATAATTATTCTCTTGTTTTGCAATCTTTCTATTTAGGTTTTTAATCTCATTTGTTGAAGGCGCATCTGTGAAAATCTTTTGCGCAATTCTCTTGAAAACTGGTCCGGCAACATCAGCTCCATAATAATTATTCATAGATGTATTTGGTGCATGAACAACAACAATGCAAGAATATTTAGGATGTTCAGCAGGAAAAAACCCTACGAAAGATGAAATATAATGTTTGTCATTTCCGCCATTTTTTCCATAATTAGCTTGCGCTGTTCCTGTTTTTCCTGCCATAGAAAAATCTTTAGAATATAGCTTTGCGCCTGTTCCTCTTTTTACCACATTTGATAAAAGCGCTTTTAATTTTTTGATAGTTCCATCAGAACAAATCTTCGGATTGATAATTTGTTTATCATATTTCTTGATGGTTTTATTCCATTCTTTAATTTCTGAAACGAATTGTGGTTTTACCATTTCTCCGTTATTTGCAACAGCATTATACAAAGTCAAAGTTTGCAAAGGTGTCATTGCAACACTATACCCAAAAGCCATCCATGGTAAAATATTAGGATTCCAATTTTTATCTGATGTTTGATGAACAATAGGTTTTCCTTCTCCTTGAAATGGTAATCCAAGAGGTTTGTTCAAACCCATTTTATTTATTCTATCGATAAATTGTTGTGGATTATTTTTATAATTTTCTACAACAGCTTGAACTAAAATAGTATTGGAAGAAACTTCAAAGCCTTTTCCAAGCGATATTTTTCCATATCCGCCTTCATGAGAATCACGAACTTTATCACCTCTGTAAGTTATAACACCTCCACGACTATCGTAAACCTTAGATGTATCGACTTTATTATCATCCAAAAGCGCAATCATATCAACCAATTTGAAGGTAGAACCTGGTTCATGAGATTCAGCAACAGCATAATTTATAGTTTCATAATAATTACCTGATTTTTCGTCTCTTCCCAAATTAGAAATCGCTTTAACCTGACCTGTTTTGGTTTCCATAACCACCACACAACCATGTTCAGCACCATATTCTTCCAATTGTTTCAACAAGGCATGATGCGCAATATCTTGAATGTAAACATCAATCGTAGAAATTACATCATATCCATCTCGCGGATCAACTTCGTTTACATCACGAATGGGTTTCCATTGTCCTTTTGCAATTTTTTGTTTTAAAATTTTACCGTCTTTTCCGTTTAGATATTTTCCAAAAGCACCTTCTATTCCTACTCTTTTTAATTGACCACTTTCGTCAATTCTATCGTAACCAATGGTTCTTTCAGCAATTTTACCAATAGGGTGCTCTCTTACCGTTTCTTGTTCAATTATAATTCCACCCTTGTAAGCTCCCAAATTGAACAACGGAAACCCTTTGATTTTAGAATACTGGGTATAACTTAATTTACGGGCAACTAAATAATATCTGTTCTTATTTGCCCTGGCTTTTCTTAATTCGTTTTCAAAAAAATTAGATGGTTTTCCTAAAACTGAAGCCAATGAATCTGACAATGACTTAACATTTTTTTCGAATGCTTCAGCTTTTGGAGCAACAGCATCAAAACGTATTTCATAATTAGGAATAGAAGTAGCCAAAAGACTTCCGTCGGCAGAATAAATATTTCCTTTATTTGCTGGAATCACAAAATTCTTAACGGTTCTTTCCTTGGCTAATTTTCTATAATAATCACCTTCGACCCATTGAATATTTGTCAACTTTACAGCAATAGCAATTGCCATCAAAAAGATAGCGAATGCAACCAGATAAATTCTGTACGATATGTATTTATCTTCTACTGCCATATTTTTTTGAAAAAGCTTTTTTCTTCTTCTTTTTTAACTTTTATTTTTATTGGAGGAACTGTTGACGGAAAAATTTCTTTTGCTATCATTTTTTCAGACACAGTCGATTCCATTTTTAATTTCATTAATTCTGAGCGTCTGTCCACAAATTCTGAACGCAACTCTTTAACCTGATTTGTCAACTCTGCAATCCTAAATACTTTCTGCTCAAATCGCTGTGTATTAGCAATCATAACAATCGCCAATAGAATTACAAAAACAATAAACCGCCAGTTTTTTACCGCATCATCATTTATAAGAAACCGCGCTTTCAATAGGCTGTAAACTCCGTTTTTCATTTTTATGACTAATTATATCTTCTCAGCAATTCTTAATTTGGCACTTCTTGCTCTATTGTTCTCTTTTATTTCAGCATTATCCGGAACAATTAATTTTCCAACCGTTTTAAATGGCACTGAAAAATTACCAAAAAAGTCACGTTCAGGTTCTCCTTCAAACATTCCGTTTTTCATAAATCTTTTCACCAATCGATCTTCTAATGAATGATATGAAATCACGCTCAATCTTCCACCGGGATTCAATACTTCTAAAGATTGTTCCAAAAACTCTTTCAAAACATCCATTTCTTGATTCACTTCAATTCGAATCGCCTGATAAATTTGAGCTAATATTTTATTTCGAACTCTTTCTGGTAAATATCTCGCCAAGACCTCTTTCAATTCATCAGTCGTCTTGATTGGCTGTTCTTCTCTGGCTTCTATAATTGTTCTTGCCAAAGCAGGTGCATTTTTTAATTCACCATAATCCAAGAACACTCTTTTTAAATTCACATCATCATATTCATTGACAACCCGATAGGCATTCAAATCATTTTTCTGACTCATTCTCATATCCAACTCCGCATCAAAGCGAGTAGAAAAACCTCTTTCTGGAACATCAAACTGATGAGACGAAACTCCTAAATCTGCCAAGATTCCATCAATACTTTTCACACCATAAAAACGCAAAAACCGTTTTATAAAACGAAAATTCTCATTAATGAGCGCAAATCTTTCATCAGGCAAGGCATTCGCCAAAGCGTCTTCATCCTGATCGAAAGCAAATAGCTTTCCGTTTGGCCCTAGTCTTTTTAATATTTCTTTCGAATGTCCTCCACCACCAAAAGTGACATCTACATAAATGCCGTCTGGCTTAATATTTAAACCATCTACTGATGCTTGAAGCAAAACCGGATTATGATATTCCATTGTCGTCGTCATTTATATTTCCCATTACTTCTTCTGCTAAATCTGCAAAATCAACATCCTCACCATTTATTGATTTTTCGTATAAATCTTTATCCCAAATCTCAACAATATTCACTGCCGATGAAAACACAACTTCCTTAGCAATACTTGCAAATACTACCAAATCCTTTGGCACTAATAACCTACCTAAAGCATCAATCTCAACCACTTTAACCCCAGCTGTAAACCTGCGGATAAAGTCATTGTTTTTCTTCACGAACCGATTGAGTTTATTGATTTTCTGCATCATCAAATCCCACTCATTCATAGGATACAACTCTAGACATGGTTGAAAGACGGAACGCTTCAAAACAAACCCGTTTTGAAGTGAAGCAGCCAATTGCTTTTTTAAAGGCGCCGGTAACAGCAGCCTTCCTTTAGCATCAACTTTACATTCATATGTTCCAATAATTGTATCCAATCACAAAATTTTAAATGATGTAGAGCAAAAATATAAAAAATATTACCACAATTTACCACTATATCCCACTTTGTTAATAAGTTTAACCACTTCCAACCAAAAGTCCCTAATTTTTAGACAGTCAGAACGTTAGCTCACTTTTATTTTATTTGTAAGAAAGGTAATATTATAAAAAAAAGGAACTAAAATACAATGGAATTTCAATTTAAAATGGTAAGAACAAGATTTGAATAATTAAATTTCACCACTCAAATACGCAAAAAAAGGTGTCTGTTTTTATAATACCAAGTATAATTTTACAATTAAAAATTGTTGTAAAAATTCATTTTTATTTATTAAATCCTATATTTGTCAAAATTGAAAATCCGGATTCAAAAAAAATGGAAAAACACTATAAAAAAGAAGGTAGATATAGCTATTACGAAGCTGGCGAAGGAACTCCAATTGTCATCTTGCATGGGCTAATGGGTGGACTTAGCAACTTTGATGCTGTTGCAAGTTACTTTTCTACAAAAGGATATAAAATAATCATTCCCGATTTACCTATATACACTCAGAATATTTTAAAAACGAATGTAAAAAGTTTTGCAAAATATGTTAAAGATTTTATCACATTTAAAGGACTAGAAAGAGTAATACTTTTAGGAAATTCATTAGGCGGTCACATCGCTCTATATCATACTAAAATGTATCCTGAAAAAGTATCCGGACTTGTAATAACAGGAAGTTCAGGACTTTACGAAAGCGCTATGGGTGATAGTTATCCCAAAAGAGGCGACTATGAATACATCAAGAAAAAAGCCGAAGATGTATTTTACGATCCAAAAGTAGCTACCAAAGAACTTATTGATGAAGTTTACGAATCTGTAAACGACAGAATAAAATTGATAAAAACGCTTACAATTGCTAAAAGTGCCATTCGTCATAATATGGCCAAAGATTTACCAAAAATGCATGTTCAAACCTGTATAATTTGGGGAAAAAACGATAAAGTTACGCCTCCTGATGTTGCAGAAGAGTTCAATAAATTATTACCTAATTCTACCTTATACTGGATAGATAAATGCGGACATGCTGCGATGATGGAGCATCCTGATGAATTTAATCGTTTGTTAGAAGACTGGTTAACACACACGCATTTATCCATACATTAATCCTAAAAGAGTAGAATTTTACACTTAGAAAAAATGAAAATTAATACTGCCGAATTTGTTATCAGCAACTCCGATGTGGCCAAATGTCCTAAAGACTTTTTGCCCGAATATGCTTTTATTGGCCGATCAAATGTTGGGAAATCCTCTTTGATAAACATGCTAACAAATCATAAAAAGTTAGCTAAAACTTCAGGAAGGCCCGGAAAAACGCAATTAATCAATCATTTTTTGATTAACAACAATTGGTTTCTTGTAGATTTACCAGGTTATGGTTATGCTAAAGTTTCTAAAAAAACGAAATCAATTTTTCAGGAATTTATTACTGACTACTTCGAAACAAGAGAACAATTAGTTTGTGCATTTGTTCTGATTGATATTCGTCATGAAGCGCAAACCATAGATATTGAATTTATGTCCTATATGGGCGAAAGTGAAATTCCTTTTTGTATCGTTTTCACCAAAGCAGACAAAATCAGTAAAGTAAAAATTGATTCTCATATTGCGGCTTACAAAAAGAAAATGTTCGCTAACAATTGGGCCGAAATGCCTCATTATTTTGTTACTTCCGCAACAGAATCGACCGGAAAAGAAGATTTATTAACCTATATTGACGAAGTAAACCAAGAGGTTTTTAAAAATAATAATCAATTTTAGAAACTACATTTTATTATATAAAAAATCCCAAAACTTATAATTTAGTTTTGGGATTTTTTGTTTTGATTTAGAATCTACCTATTTTGTTAACTCCAATTTTTCCGCAAAATAATCACAGAAATCTTTCATGGTATCAGCCATTTTTTCGTCATCAGTAGCACGTTTAAATGTTTCAGACATGGCTACTAAAGTCTGGTGGAAGAAAATTTTCATTTCATCAACTGGCATATCTTTAGTCCATAAATCAATTCGCATACTTTCTTTTGCCTTGCTGTCCCAGATAGACAACATAATCGCTTTAGCCTCTTCTTGTTCAACTCCACCGTCTTTTGCAGACCACATTAATTTTTCCGGAACACGGTTTTCATCTAATTCAATTAGAAACTTAATTTCTGATGTATTCTTATTCGACATTACTTTTTGGGTTTGTATTTTGATTTAACAAATATTTCTTTTGCATTGGTTTTTAATAAATCTACCAAAGGCACATCATTATTTTTCATATAAGAGCGTACCATTTGCCATCCTATCCAGGCACCAACCTGCCCTGGGGAATCATTATCAATTTCTAAATAAAATTTAGAAAATGGCGCCGGATTTATAAACCGGGAAATTAACTTTTGATCATTACTATAAAGCATTTCTTTTTCAATAAAATAACGCCACATATAACTTTCATTTTCTTGGCACCATATAATTTGCGCAGGAGAATATCCCATTTTTTCAGCATCAGTATAGTCCGGTAAAAGTAAGTCTTTTAAATACAATTGCTTTCCTGAGTAAATCATTTGACTTAGCAAATCTTTGTCTAAAACAGGTGGAATATTACGTGCTGAAAAACTTGATACTACATCAGGTGCGATTTGTCTTCCCTCAAAATTTTGTTTTAAATAATTTGGAAACTGATAAAACTTATGATTCTTACCTAAATACAATTCGAGCGAAATTACAACTAAACTATCTGCATAAATAGCCTTGTTTTTATAATCCATTTCAGAGATTACGGTGATTACTTTAGGTGTTTTTGTCTTAGAAAAATAATATTTGATGTGCTTAAAAAGTGTTTCTAACTCTAATTTTACCGGCTCAAAATCACCATATTTTTTTTGTACTTCTGTGTACAATTCTCTCCATAACGGATCTTGTATTTTGTTCAACCAAACACTATCGTCATTTCCCGGAGGAAAAAAAAACGGAAATTGTTTTTTTACTTTTTCTAAATCTTGCGGAGGAGTTTCAAAAAATATTTTATCAAAGCGTTCCACTTTTACTTTCACAGGAATTGCAGCAACAGCACTTTCAACTTTGTTTTTCTTATCACAGGATAAAATAAAGAGACAAAAGACTACAAGAAACAGATATTTTTTCATATATATTAATTAAATTTGTCTCCAAAGAATCTAAGGAAACGAATGCGCAAGAAACTTATTTTGCAAATATACATTCCTGATTTTTAAAACGTAAACTATTATGACTAAAAAAAGCACATTACAAGTTGAAAAAGTGAATGCCCACATCGTAAATTGGTTAAAAACATATGCTGAAAATGCAAAAGTAAATGGTTTTGTAATTGGAATTTCCGGAGGAGTAGATTCGGCAGTTACCTCAACATTATGTGCGCAAACAGGATTAAAAGTTTTATGTGTTGAAATGCCTATCCATCAAGCACAAAGTCATGTAACTCGTGGACGAGAGCATATTGAACAATTAAAAAAAAGGTTTCCTAATGTATCTAGTATTGAAGCAGATTTGACCTCTGTTTTTGAAACTTTCAAGACAGTAGTACCAGATGCATCTGATACAGATAAACTTCATTTATCACTTGCTAATACCAGAGCACGATTAAGAATGACTACGCTATATTACTTTGCCGGCGTTCATAGTTTATTAGTAGCAGGAACTGGAAATAAAGTAGAAGATTTTGGAGTGGGTTTCTATACAAAATATGGTGATGGCGGAGTTGATTTGAGTCCTATTGCTGATTTAATGAAGTCAGAAGTCTTTCTTTTAGGAAGTTATTTGAAAGTTCCGGACTCTATTTTAAACGCATCACCTACTGATGGATTATTTGGCGATGAAAGAACTGATGAAGATCAATTGGGAGCCAGTTATGACGAATTGGAATGGGCAATGACCCAAGACGATGCTAAACAATCTTTAGATGCTTTTTCAGGAAGAGAAAAGGTAGTTTTCGAAATTTATAAGCGATTAAACACTATCAATCAACATAAAATGACAGCAATTCCTGTTTGTTTTATCCCAAAAGTATAAAGAAGTCACATTTTATATTGATTTACAATTAATTACAGAATTTATTTATTAATTTTACATTTCCAATAACAAATAATTCTAAAAATTTAAAAATCATGATCAAAGTATGTATAGCCGATAATTATCCCGTTGTGCATTTTGGAGTAAAATCTTACTTTAAAGATAATGCAGACATATCAATAGTTGCCAATGTTGGTAATTTCTTGATGGTACGGGATATACTTTTAACTAAAGAGATTGATGTCTTAGTTTTAGATTTGGAGCTGGAAGGTCTTTCCAGTATTTTTGAGGTCAAAGCAATCTTAAAAAATTTTCCAAAAACTAAAATTATCATCTTCAGTGGTCTTTCAGAACAAATTTATGCTCCAAATGCTATTAAAGCAGGTGTTTCAGGATTCATTCACAAAAAAGAAAAACTAGAAACTTTAGGAATTTCAATTATCAAAGTCCACCAAGGAAAGATAATTATAAATGAAACCGTAAAGAAAAATCTAGCACTAATTGCAAAACAAAGTAAGAGCGAACGCTTATATCGTAAGCTTTCTAATCGTGAAGTAGAAGTTTTACGCTATCTAAGTGATGGGAAGAAAAACCATGAGATAGCTGATATTCTGAAACTAAATGAAAAAACAATTAGTACGTACAAATTACGATTACTTACAAAACTAAATGTTACTAATTTAGTAGACTTGGTAAACAAAGCAAAAACTTTAGAGATAGTTTAGTACCACGACATAACTCTCCCTGTTTTTTTTGAAAAGAAATGGATTAGTATATTACAATCCATAACCATTGACAAAGGCTCTGTATTATCTGAATTAGTTTCGGATGATAGAGAGCTTTTTAATGATATCTCACTACTACCCTACCTGTTTTATAAGAGAACTTTGTTTTAAGTTTAATATAATCCATTATTTCAGCTATTACCTCACTATTGTCTATTTCAGATTCTTTTGAAACTGAGTTTTTAGCATTTTCTATAAATTGACTAATCAAATACCATCTTAACGTAAATAAATTATCTGTTACATTTTGATTCAATTGCTCTAATTTAGTTTTTGGAAAAATATTTTGTCCTTCCCAATTATGCAATACATATTTCTCATTATTCATCACAATATCAGTAATTATTTGAGCGAATTCCGGTTTCAAATGCATTAAATATCTCTCTAAATTAAAATTATCATTTTGCAAATAAACACTTATTACATCATTATATATTTCTTTAAACAATCCAGTAGCAAATTCTATTTCATCCTCCTGTAGGCTTAAATATATTTCTTCATAAACCTTTCTTTCTTTCTTTACTACCACTTCTCCAACTTCGCCTTCAGGGTTAGTTCCAATCAATACACCTTCAAATTTTTCAGAAATATTTCCATACGATAAAAGTATGTTTATAATTTCACATTCTACAATACCCAAAGTATCTACTTTCTCTGTACTAATAGGATTTTCATTTTTTACAACTTCAAAAGCTTTTTGCTCCTGTTTTTGTTGTTGTTTTTTTCCAACTTCAACCACATCTTTTTGAACTAATTGTGCTAGGGTACTTACAAGGACTTGCTCTGAAATATCCATGATTCGAGAACATTCCTGAATATAAATTTCGCGTTGAATTCTATCTGGAATTTTAGAAATACTGACTACCATATCCCGAATCAAGTCTGCTTTTTTTATGGGATCATTCTTGGCTTCATTCATCAACAGTGAGGCTTTGAACTGAATGAAATCTTTAGCATTATTTTCGAGATATAATACTAAATCATCGTAAGACGTTTTCTTAGCAAAACTATCCGGGTCTTCTCCGTCAGGAAATGTACATACTTTTACATTCATTCCTTCTTCAAGAATCAAATCGATTCCTCTAATAGAAGCGCGCAAACCGGCCGCATCTCCATCAAAAAGAACGGTAATATTCTTTGTCAATCTGTTGACTAATCGGATTTGATCTGGCGTCAAAGCTGTTCCAGAAGAGGCAACAACATTTTCAATTCCGGATTGATTAAACTGAATTACATCCGTATATCCTTCAACTAAATAACAGTTGTTCAATTTTGCAATGGATTGTTTGGCTTGAAAAATACCATACAACACTTTACTTTTATGGTAAATTTCACTTTCGGGTGAATTCAGGTATTTTGCAGCCTTTTTATCATTGGTAAGAATCCTTCCTCCAAAACCGAGTACTCTTCCTGACATACTTTGTATTGGGAACATCACACGTCCTTTGAACCTATCGAAAGGCCTATCCTCTCTGGGAATTGTTAGTCCTGTACTTTCCAGAAACTCTAATTTGTATCCTTTGCCTAATGCTTCCTTGGTAAAAGCATCCCAAGCTTCCGGGGAATAACCTAATCCAAATTTCTTAATGGTTTCATTGGTAAAACCGCGTTCTTTGAAATAAGAATAACCAATTGCTTTCCCTTCTTCAGAATTTAAAAGTGTGTTGTGGAAATAGGTTTTTGCAAATTCCGAAACCAAATACATACTTTCTCTAACATCAGTATTGGCTTTCTCTTCATCCGTTTGCTCGGTTTCTTCAATTTCAATATTGTATTTTTTGGCTAAATACCGAATAGCTTCCGGATACGTAAATTTTTCGTGTTCCATTAAGAAAGCCACAGAGTTCCCACCTTTTCCAGAACTAAAATCTTTCCAAATCCCTTTAGCAGGAGAAACCATGAACGATGGCGAACGCTCTTCAGAAAATGGACTTAGCCCTTTAAAGTTACTTCCTGCCCGTTTTAATTGGACAAAATCACCAATAACCTCCTCTACTCGGGCGGTTTCGAAAACAGTATCAATAGTAGCTTTTGAAATCAAATTGTTATTTTTTTTGAAATTCAAAGTTACAACGTTTAACCTGAAAAAATTATTGTTAGTACAAATAAAATGTACTTAATTCAAGATAAATAAAAGTATTTATTTACTAATTTTACTTCTCACCGATGAAGTAAAAAATCTAGCATCATTCATCTCTTTCTTATGAATTTTATATTTAAAATGTTTCAAATTTGTATCCATAATTAGTATTTGATATTTGATTACTCTAATAAAAAAAGGAGACAACAACAAAAACACAAGAAAAAACAAGAGTTCAAAATTAGAAGGAAGATTGGTGCAATTATTCTTAATAAACAAAAAATATAGTAAAAATAAAATACTGTTAAAAATTATCATTTTAAAAGAAAAAACTTCAACCCTTTCAATTTTAATCTGTTTAATTTCTCTAAAATTAAATATTTTTTCTTTATTATTTATTTTTAAAACTACATTTGATTCTTTAATAGAAATACTTCTATCGTCGTCAAAATTTTTTTCAAAATTTTTCATTTTATATTAATTTTTTCAATTTATGTAAGCCAAAATTCGCTATTTAGATATAAAAACATAGTGCTTTAATTGACTGCTCTAAAAATTGTACTAAAGATTTAAAATATTATTGAAAACACTTCTAAAAGCCGATAATGTTATTGTGCTAACTTGCTCGTAAAAAAAAGAAACATAAAACAGTATTACGAGTAATGAAAATTTCGGGGCTCAAAATTTGATAGAAGCAAGAAATACAAATTCTATAAACAAGATTAAAGCGAAATACTAAAAATATATTACAACTAAATTTTAGTGGCAAAATGCCAAATCAAAAATTGCAACCTATTTTACGGCATATAATGTACTTGCTAATAAATTACATTCATAATTAATTTACTTTGTAAAAAAATAAATTACTAATTAATGTAAAATCTCAATTTTAATCGAAAAACCAATATTTTTAAAGGTTTTCTAACATTGAGCTAATATTGCATTCAGATCAAGACCAGCAACAAACAAAACTAAATCCAGTACGCTAAAAAAAAACACAGTTTAGATAATGGCATAAAATATTACAATAATGAAAGTATAAAACAAAATTTAAAAAGAATGAGACCTATACTATATGAAGTTCAATTTTATCAATAATTAATTATAAATTTACTAAAACTTTCTGGGTTCATTCTACTATACAATAGCTCCAAAATAGATTTGAATTACTATACATTAACCTCGATTATTTTTCTTTATTTCTTATAAAAAATTTCTTATTTAATGAATGAAAGCATTAATCAGTCAAATAATTTGTTGCTATAAAATAAATTTAAAAAAATGCCTTTATTAAAAATAATAAATTTTTCAGAAACTATAGATTTTCAGCAAGAATTCAATAGTGTTCTATTATTTATATCAGAAATATGTGAAGTCCCTTGTGTCTTTATATCATTAATTGATTTAACTGGACTAGCTGTAAAAGCAAAAATAGGCTTAGATCTTATTCCTATCACACCTAATATATTAGCATTTAATGAGAATGTTATTCAGCAAAATAAAATTAAAATCGTTTCAGATATTAATAATGAGGTTTCCAATCAATCCGAAAACTTAGAGAATTTTTTCGCTGGGCTTCCAATCTGTCTTGATGAAAATCTAGTTATCGGAACTATTTGTATTACGGCCACTAGGCCGAAAGAGCTTTCCTCAGTACAGTTAAAATATTTACATCATGCTGTAGAACAAATTCAATCTTTATTGAAATTACATATAGAAAATAAAGAATTACAGGAAACAATCAAACAGCAAGAAAATCAATTTCAACTCACTATAGATAATTCAAATGAAATTATCTACGAGATTAATTTAGAAGGAATAATTATATATGCCTCAAACAACTGGACTAAATATCTGGGTTATGACATTAAAGAGGTATTAGGCAAAAGCAACGCTTCTTTTTTACACCCTGAAGATTTAGAAAATTGTATTACTTTTTTAAATAGAGTTGTTAAAACTGGAGAAAATGAAGGGGAATTAATCTATAGAATTCTGCATAAAGAAGGACACTATGTTTGGCATGAAACACGTTTAAAATTATCTCAAAGAAATGGCTCTCCATTTTTTATAGGAAGCTGTAGAGACATTACTGAACATATTGAGGTCCAACAGAAGCTACTGCAACAAAAAGATTTCTATGAAACCATATTAAATAATTTACCAACTGATGTTGTAGTATTTGACTCTAATCATAAATATATCTATGTAAATCCAATAGCAATTAAAAATGAAGAGTTGCGCAAATTTATAATTGGAAAAGACGATTTTGAATATGCACAACATATGCAACGAGATGTCTCCATCGCTAGAAGTAGAAGGGAAAAATTTCTTGCAGCACTTCAAATAGAGAAAACCTCATTTTGGGAAGAAACTTTAAATTCTGAAGTTAATGGTATCACGTACCATGACAGAAAATTTACTCCAGTTTTTAATGATGATGGAAGTTTTAAAATGATGATCGGTTTTAGTGTTAACATAACAGAAAGCAAAAAAATTCAAGAAGAAATTTTCAAAAACCGACAACTTACGGCCAGTATTCTCCAAAATGTTGCTGTTGGGATAGTAGTTCAGGGACCAGAATCAGAAATTTTTGAAAATAATATAGCAGCTTGCGAAATGTTAGGCCTTACCGAAGATCAACTTCGTGGTTTAACCTCTTTTGATTCTCAGTGGAAAGTAATTCATATAGATGGTTCTCCTTTCCAACCCAATGAACATCCTGTACCTCAGGCTATAGAAAAGTTGAAGCCAATAAATAATATTGTCATGGGTGTTCATCGGCCAATGCATAATGATTTAGTTTGGTTATTAGTTGATGCCATACCAGTGTTTGGAGACCTTAATGAATTACTCTATGTAATATGTTCTTTTAATGATATAACCGCACAAAAAAAAGCAGAAGATTCTTTAAAAATCAGCAATGAGCGCTTTACATATTCCAGTAAAGCTACTTCAGATGCGCTTTGGGATTGGAATATGATTACGGATGAAATAATTGTTGGAGAAAGCTATTCTATTCTTTTTGGACATCAATTTGAGAATAACATTATAACAGGGCAAGAATACCAGAATTTTGTTCATCCAGAAGATAGAGAATACTATTTTGCATCTGCAGAAAAAGCCATAAATACAGACGTTTATAGATGGACAGAAGTATACCGTTATCTAAAATCAGATGGTACTTATGCCTTTATAAAAGACAAGGCTGTTATAATCCGTAACGATGAAGGCAAGGCAATTCGAATGATTGGAGCCATGCAAGATATAACTAAAGAAAAGAAATTAAAAGATAAATTGCTGCAAAGCGAAGAACAATTTAAAGGAGCTTTTGAGAATTCAGCAGTAGGAATGGCTTTGGTAAATACTGAAGGAACCTATATTGAAGTAAATGACAGACTTTGTAAAATGCTTGGCTACTCAAATCAAGAAATGAAATACTTGAAATTCCAAGAAATCACTCATTACGAAGATTTGACTCTCGATTTAGATTTTAAAGAAAAATTAGACAACGGAAAAATATCTAACTTCAGTTCCGAAAAAAGGTTTATTCATAAAAATAAATCTATCATATGGGCGCATATGTCTGTTTCGGTAGCAAAAAACGATAAAAATAAAATTAAATATTATATCGTACAGGTAATTGACATTACCGAAAGAAAAAAAATCGAAGAAGAAAACAAAGTATTGACTGATGAAAACAACAGGAATAAAACCGTTCAATTAAATGAAGCAAAAAACATGTATCGTCTTTTAGCCGACAATACTGTAGATTTAGTTTGTTTACATAATGCAGATACAAGTTTTAAGTATATTTCACCATCCATACAAAATCTTCTGGGGTATTCTTCAGACGAATTACTAGGAAAATTCCCTTTGGATTATGCTCATCCAGAAGATAAAAATTATCTTCAAAAAAAAATGGAAAAGTTCCTCACCTTGAAAACGGATGAACCAGTAATTGCAAGGTTTAAAAAACGTAATAATGAATATATCTGGATTGAAATAAAAACAAGTTTAATTTTAGAGAACAAAGTTTTAGTAGAAATTCAAACTAGTTCAAGAGATGTAACTTCTCAAAAAATAGCCGAAAAAGCAATTGAAAAAGCGCTATCTAAAGAACGAGAATTAAATGATTTACGCACAAATTTAGTTGCCACAATATCGCATGAGTTTCGAACGCCTATGACTACAATCAGAACTAGCGCAGAATTAATCTCTATGTATTTAGAAAATCAAAATCTACAAAATGGAAATCGTTTACAAAAACGGGTTACTATTATTACAGAGGAAATTGATCGAATAGTTGAGCTGATGAATGCCGTATTAACCATTTCTAAAGAAGATTCCGGAAAGACTAATTTCAACCCTACATTATTTGATTTGAAGGATTTTTGTCAAGAAATAATTGACAGTTACTACCTCGATAAAATAAATCACGCAAAGGTTACAACACATTTTAATGGCTCAACTTTTACAGTTAATGCTGATAAAAAGCTTATGGAATATGCTATTATTAATATTTTAAATAATGCTTTTAAATATTCTGAAAAATTTGAAGAGGTAATTCTTAATCTTTCTTCTAATAATGATACAATCATCCTTGAAATTATTGATTTTGGCATAGGCATTCCTAAACAGGACCAACTTAAATTATTCAACACTTTTTTCAGAGCAAGTAATACCGATGGTTTTCAAGGAACTGGTTTAGGATTGTATATCGCTAAAACATTCACTGAAAAAAATTTAGGTACAATTGCATTAGAAAGCGAATTAGGAAAAGGCACAAAAGTAACCCTGAAATTCCCTTTAATAAAATAATTGAAAACGATGGCCAGAATATTAATTATTGAGGATGAAACAAGACTAAGAGAAACTATCTGCGAACTACTTTCCTATGCAGGTTATGATGTAAGTAATGCACCATACGGAATGGAAGGATTAGAAAAAGTCAAGTAATTTATACCTGATCTAATCCTTTGTGACATCATGATGCCTGTTCTTGACGGATGTGGTTTCAAGGAGAAGCACAATATTTCTGATTACTCTAATATCCCAGTAATGTTTCTTACTGCCAGAATTGAACTTAAAGATCCAGAAAAAGGTAACGCTTTAGGAATTAAAGGTTACTTAAAAAAGCCATTTATTTTTAAAGAATTAAAAAACAGCATTGAATCGCAATTAGTACTAGCCAAAACTTCTAAATTGATAACTAATAAACTTACCATATTTATTTAATAAACAAAAAACTACCAAACTATGCTTCTATCAAGCTTTGATAATCAAATTCCTGTTCAACTTTGGTTTTTAATAGTGTAGAGTCTGGAAATTTAGAAATAAATCTTCCTGCAAAATAGAGATTTTTTTTACTGACAATTATTTCGTTAAAATCATAATTAGTTTTGTTTATCAGTAATCTATAAGAATAATTCTCTACGCAACTCAATACATAAATTAAAATTAGTGCTACAATTAAAGATTCGAATATTGTACTTAAATATAAAGGTTGTACAATCATTACATAAAATAAAACCGAAAATACTAATACCATAATATTAGCTGTAAAATCTCTTTTTTTTATTATTCTACTATTTAAAATTTGATTTAAGTTAATTACAGTATCACAATTTTTAAAAGTTACTTTAGACTCTGAAATTATAAAAAGAGAATTTTCCTCTAAAGTTTTTTCGGTTTTTGCTGTATTTGTACTCATATCTCTATTATTAAATTAAATTTAACGAATCTTACCAAAAAGCTTACCCTTACTAAATTGTAATTTATTGCCGCCAATAAAACTTTAAGTAAGCTGGCTTGAAAAGAAGAACCCCAAATCTTTTGTGAAAATAGATTATGAAATTACATTAAACTCTTTTTTTAGTTATAGCTTAAAAAAAAGTACTAATAATTTATATCCCAAAAAAAAGTCAGTTATTCTTTTTAAAAACTAAACCCTCTTTTATAATAGTATTTATTAACATACTCTTAGCTAAAGAGAAATTACCACAATAAAGGCAACTACAATTAATCCGATTCCAATAACAAAGAGACTAAACGTAACTATGTTATTTTCTGTTACTGTTTCTTTATTGTCAGGAAACAATTCGTTTAAATCATCCCATTCCGATTGAGACGGTCTTATTCTAAGTTTCATTAAAACATCATTTGAAATTCCAAACATTACATTTTTTTGAAATAGTAATCTATTTCATAACACTTAATTTATTACTTCTGATTTAAAGAAAAGAGCCAATAATTTAAAATCATAAAAAAACACTTTTCTAAAGAATGTTTTTTTATGATTTTAAATTATTTATTCCGCTTGTATTTACAAACTTTTAAATCAACAATTTATTTTCATTTTGAATTGATTTTATATAATCCCGAGGTGTTACTTTAAGATATGACCTAAAGCTGGTAGAAAAATAAGAGAATGAGTTGAATCCCGTTTCATAAACTAAATATTGTACATTTCTTTCTCCTAAATCAATGAGCTTAATAGCATATTCTAATTTAAACTCTCGTACGTATTGACTCACGTTTTTAGTAGTAAGTTTCCTCACCCTTTTATCTAATGTTGATTTACTAATAAAAAGCTGACTTGACAATTCATTAATATCTATTTTTGTTTTTAAATGTTTAACAAGAACTTCATTTAACGAGGTTAAAAAATCTTTTTCGGATAATTTAATAGTAACTTTTGAAAACGGATCAGGACTATATTTCTTTTCTATATTCTTTTTTAGTTCAATCACATTTTTTATTTTGTAGACCAATTCCTTTACTTTAAAGGGTTTCATTATAAAATCATTTACTCCATTCTCTAACTGCCTGAATTTTATACTATCATCCATATTAGCAGTAATTATAATAAAAGGAACTGTTTTAAATTTAATATTTTCCTTGATTTTTAAAAACAGTTCTTCGCCACCCATAATAGGCATCATCAAATCGCTTATAATGACATCCGGAATATTTTTTTGAAAATATAGTAAAGCTTTCCTTCCATCTTTTAGCCATTTTACGTCAAAATCACTCAGAATCAATAATTCTAAAATTGAGCTTCCTAAGGCTAAATCATCTTCAATTAAAACTATTTTTAATTTGGGTTTTACCATTTTACTAAATTAACCATTTCTATTTTAATCAAACCTTATTTTATTTTAAACTATCAGTAATTAAAACCATTAAAAAATTTAATTAAAATACTTTTATCAAGAAAAAAAAATACTGATAAAAAATAAACAAACGGCTTTTTTTACAACCTTCACTATCAGAACAATGAAAAATATTTTATTGAGTATTTCTAAAGCTAATCATCATCTTTTACAAGAGGGTTCAATCGACGATGCACTAAATTTTTGCATTACTGATATTGGCAAAACACAAAAATTTGACAGATGTTATATTTTTAAAAATCGAATCGATAATTATGGGCTAAGACTTTACTATACCCATGAATGGTGCAATAACGATATTGAACCTTACATTGATAGTCCAGACCTGAGCGGCCTTACTTATGCTGCTTTCCCGGGACTTTATGAAAAATTAGTAAAAAACGAGCCTTTTTATGGACTGGTAAAAGAGAGTGAAAATGATTATTTCCGGGAACTTATGGAAATGCAAGGCATAAAATCCTATTTATTCACTCCAATCTTTTCCAACAATCTCTTTTGGGGATGGATTGGTTATGATGATTGCAAAACGGAAAGAATATGGGTAGAAGAAGAAGTGTATGCCTTACAAACTGTTTCTAAAAACATTGGGCTTCGCCTCAATCAAGACAAAACCATTTCAAAATTAGAAGCTTCTTTAGAAAAATTTGACTTCTACATGAAAGGTTCTAATCAAGCCCTATGGGAATTAAACATTAACACCAATAAAAGTGTTTTTTCCTATAATTGGGCAAAAATATTAGGCTACACAAACGATGAGATAACAATAGATGCTGAATTTTGGAAAAACAGTACTCATCCTGAAGATTTGCTGAAAATAACAATAGATTTAGAATACTTCATATCTGAAAAATCCAGTAAATATTCCGGAATAGCAAGAATGGTTCACAAAGATGGAAATACTGTCTGGGTAAAATATTTTGGTTTATTGAAAAAAAACAAGCAAGGCATACCCACAAAAATTATTGCAACCTTTATCGATATCACCGAAAATATAGAAAAAGAAAAACAACTGGAGTTATCTGAAGAGAAATTTAGATTTATTGCTGACAATACTACTGATATAATTTCACAACATAAAATTGATGGAAGTTATACCTACGTTTCAAATTCTATAAAGGAAATTTTAGGATATGAACCCATTGAAGTGCTGAATAAAATAGTCTTTGATTTTATCCATCCAGATGATGGTGAACGAATAAGAAATGTTCAGAAAGACTTCCTTATAGATTTGAAACCTATAATATTTACGTATAGATTTAGAAAGAAAGACAATACGTTTACTTGGATAGAAACCTCAGCAAGAAAAATATTAAATACCAATAATGTTATAGTAGGAGTTCAAACTTCCAGCAGAGATGTGAGTCAACGAATTAAAGCCGAAGAAGAAATTAAAACTGCACTCAAAAAAGAGAAAGAGCTAAGTGAAATGAAATCAAGATTTATCACAATGGCATCACATCAATTTAGAACCCCGTTGACTGTTATCTATTCTAACGCCGAACTTATTGATCTTAAAACAAATCATTTTGATAAAAAAACAGTCAATTCAGTTGAAAATATTACTTCAAGAATAAAAAAAGAAGTAGATCGAATGACTGAATTAATGAATAATATTTTAATTTTCGGGAAGTATGAATCTAAAAAAATTAAAAAAGAAATTAAAAAAATTAATCTCGATCTCTATACTAAAACATTAGTTGACACCTATTTTAACGGAGCTCTTGAAAAACGAAAGATTCAAATTAAAATAAAAGGCAAAAAACAAATTTTTCAAACTGATGAAACTTTATTGACTCATATTTTAACAAACTTAATTTGCAATGCGTTTAAATACTCTGCAGGTAAACCTGATCCACTTATCATTATCGGCTATTTAGAGAACGAAATTGAAATAGAAGTAACTGATTTTGGAATTGGAATTCCCGAAGATGAAATCCAATATCTTTTTACCTCTTTTTTTAGAGCTTCAAATACAACTACCATAATTGGTTCCGGTCTGGGCTTAACAATTGTAAAACAATTTACAGTTTTTTTAAACGGTAAAATAGAATTGAAAAGCAAAGAAAACTTTGGAACAACAATAAAATTAAATTTCCCATATGAACAGAACTAAAATTCTCTTAGTTGATGACGAATTAAATTTAAGAGAAACTATTAGCGAACTACTTATCTATCAGAATTACAATGTCAAATCTGCCTGTAATGGACAAGAAGCATTAGACTTATTAGAATACTGGACACCAGACTTAATTATCTGTGACATAATGATGCCTGTTATGGATGGTAGTACATTACTTGAAATAATAAAAGATATTAATTCTTTGAACTCTATACCCTTTATTTTTTTGACTGCAAAAAAAGAAAGCAATCTCATGAGAAAGTGTTTGTTGGGAGGCGCTGATGACTATATCGCTAAACCATTCAAAATAAAAGAATTAATATCTATTATAGAATCAAAGCTAGAACGATTTGAAAAAATAAAGAATTCTAATAGTAATTTATATCTGGGTGAAAAACAGATTTTTTTACATGAAATCAATACACCACTAAATGGAATTTTAGGGCCAATTGAGCTTCTAATTGAAAATCAAGAAAAACTAAACAAAAAAGAAATATCCGCATTTTATGAATCGATTAAATTATCAGGTGAACGATTAAATAGAACCATGCAAAATATAATTCTTTATCAAAATCTTAAAAATAATTTTGTAGAATTTAATGACAGTTTTAGTTCTGAAATATTAAATTCATTTTTAAAAACAAAAGAAAAAATTTTTAAAATTCATGAAGATCAAGAAAAAAGAATCAGTTTTGAAATTGACAAAGCAACGATTAAAATCAGTGAAGAGCATTTGCAGTATCTATTTTTTGAATTAATAGACAATGCCTTAAAATTCTCTTCAAATAACAAAATCATTATTGTTTCTGGAGAACGATTCAATAATAAATATTATGAATTAGTGATCAGGGATTTCGGGATTGGCTTCAGTGAACAAGAATTAAATAAAATAGGCGCCGCTCAACAATTTAATAGGGAAGAAAGAGAGCAACAAGGATTAGGATTAGGGCTCTTTTTAAGCAAAATTATTATAAAAAAATCAAATGGGGTTTTCACTATTGTCTCAAAAGAAAACAAAGGCACTACTATTAAATTATTCCTGCCTTTGCATATAAAAAACCTCTCGTAATTCTAGAAAATAGTAAAAAAAAACAATTCGATCTCAAAACATTTAAAAAGATAAAATTTATTTATTGTATTCAACCTTATCAAAGATAAAAAATGCAAGAAGAAAAATGCGAAATTTAAGATTATATCAAAACTTAAAACTACTCCCGCTATATCCTCAAGAGAGGATCGCACAGAATCTTTGAATTTTTTCCTTGAAGTTGTAAAAAATTTCCAAATCTCATAGCACTGCTAAAAAAAGAATTATATAGGATGTCGATGCAGTTAATTTGAAAATTTATAAAGACAATTATTTTTATATTTTATATGCATTAATCGACAATGCTTTGGAATTCTCCGAGAGTTATGCGAAAGTACTTATTTTAGGAAAAAAAGGTGATGCTGTATATATCATTGTTATTCGAGATTTTGAAAATGGACTTAATATCGAAGAAGTAAATCCAACTCATCAAAAGAAACTTCATTCTAAAAAAAGATCAGGGACAAGCTATATTTTTATGTAAGAAAATAGTAAAACCTTTAACGGAAAATTTGAAATTAAAACGAACAAAATCAAGGCACTGTAGTTTCTGTGATTCTTCCTTTATGTAACACATAAATCGACTAATTATAATTTAAGGTATGGTTTTTATTTAACAATAAAAAAGCGCTTCTTTCAAAGCGCTTTTCAAAATAAAAAACTAACTAAATCAAATCTTAATTGAAGTCAAAACGTAATCCTAAAGAAATATTGTTTTGCTTCACTACATTATCTTTAAACAAAGGGTTTAAGTCATATTTCAAGTACAAACTGGTAGCTTTATATCCTACGTAAGTACTTAATCCATATATAAAATTATCAACATTAAAATCACCTTTAGTTATTTCTCTTGACTTATACCCATCAATATCATAATTTATATGTTGTTTCGATTTTAGATTTGTACCAAGGTATCCTCCTAAACCAACTCGGAAACTATCGTGTGTTTTAAAATAGGTCTTCCCATCTCTTTCTTTGGATTTTGTGAAGTCAAATTCTAAGTGCAATGGAAATACTAAATTTACATTCTTGAAACGAGAATCATCCTGACGAATTGGATTTATCTCCAGATTTATTTGGTTTCCATCTGCTATAAAATACCTATTATCTGTAGCTCGCAAATTATTGTACATTAGTGAAAAACCATATTTTGCATGCAATAAATTATTGTTTTTTAAAATCCTGGTGTTATAAGTCAATCCCCATTCATAAAAATGAGAGCCCAAATATCTAAAGTCTGATTTTTGTACTGAGCCATCAGTCACTACATTGTTCAACCCACTAGCCAATACTAATTGTGAAGTAGTCCTCTTAGATTGGCGTTCTTCCTTATCTTCCTGGCCATTATACACCTTCATGGAAGTAATATTAATTTCGGTTTGAGAACCTATTGAATTTGAATTATTTCCTAGAACAATTGCTCGCCCTTCGCTTCTATAATCCTTTTCATCTGCTACTTTTCCATCAACTTTATCTTGCACCAATTGATTTAACCTTGCTTGTTCAACACTCACTTTAGTCTCGATAGCTGCAGCATGAATTTTTGCTTTTTGCATTTTAAGGTCACTCGCTTGCTCCTTAGTCACAATACCTTTTTCTAAGTCATTGTCTATTAATTCCACAGCCTCTTTTAGGGCATTTTTTTCATTGTCTGTAATTGCTTTAATTTCGTTACTAATAGCTTTGGCTTTGGTTTCAAAGGAAATTGCTTTATGGTCTCTTCCTTTATTTTCTCCAGTTTCGTCAAGGGAGTCCTCAACTATTTCTATTGCAACATCCTTAAACCAAATTTGTCCTGTTTCATTTAATAAAACACCATACGAAATAGCTGTTGCCTCAGTTGGAACATATAAAACCACCTCATATATAGTCCAATCCTTAGTTCCTTTGATGGGCCTTCTTTGCATATTATCAAAAGCTAAAACTGCTGCAGTATAATAATCTACTCGCATCCACAACCCTGCCCATGACTTTACATTTTCACTTTTAACATACGCAGTCATTTTGATTGTTTTTCCTAAAAATGCATCCGGTTGTATGGTTTTCATTATAGTCCCAAAACCATTCGTTTTACTGGGAATCGATTTAATTTTGTAAACCGTCTGGTTATTTTTTTCAGCGCCCGCATCTGATCCCATTTCATAATTTTCTGCTTTTGAACCCCTATAATGCCAGTCTGAACTGTTCTTTATAGCGTCTACTCCTTGAGCATTTACCTTACTTAGTAAGGAAAGCAACACAATTGTTGTGATTAAAATAATTTTTTGCATGATTTCGTTTTTTGATTGATGATTGATTTTGATTTATTCTTCGTAATTTCTATTAACTAAAACTGTTTTTATAGCATTAAAATTCTTGTTGAATTTATTCAATGCAGACTCTCTAAATGATTGATTTAATTCTGTTTCAGCATTTGCCAATAAACTGTTTGGATTTACCACAATAGCTTTTCTAGTTTTTTTAATTGTTTTATCAGTAGTTTTAGATTCAAATTCAGTATTCGTAACTTCTGCTAATAATTTTTCTGCTGAAATATATTTATTTACACTTGTTGATTGGTAATTCTTGTTTTCATAAGAATTAACTACAGCCTCATTTTCTTTTGAATGATTGATGATTAAAATCTCTTCTTCTGTATTATTAAGTTGCTTTGGCTGCTTTTTCAGATTATTATTATCAGCGACAACTTTATGTTTCTCTACTGTTGCTCTTTGAACTTGGCTAGGCAAGGTAACTTCATTGATTATTTCTGGCTCTTCTAAATTATTTCTATCTGTTTTTTCTTCTATAACTACTGGATTTCCTTTCTCTATTTTTATAGTTTCAAAACCATTAAAAAAAACGGTACCAATCAATAGAAATCCAATAAAACTTGCAGCCATAAACATCCAAGGGAATTTAGCTTTTGGTTTTTGCTTCGCCTTTTCGCTATTGCTCGGGTCAGCAGCCGTAAGCATTGCATCCAATTTGCTCCAAGCCATTTCTGACGGTTTGATTTCCCTAGAATTTAATTGCTCTTTAAACTGTGTTTCTAATTTATTCGGTTCCATAACTGTAATTTTTTAACGTATTAATCTGTGCTTGCAGCATTTTCCTGGCATGTGATAATTGCGATTTTGATGTTCCTTCATTAATCCCTAACATACTGGCAATTTCATGATGTTTAAATCCTTCGATAGCATATAAATTGAAAACCATTTTATATCCATCCGGCAAACTATCAATCAAAAATTGGATATCGTCTATTGAAAATTGGCTTTCGATATTATTGAAACTTTCTTCAAAATAGGTTTCATCTTCACTATATTTTAGCTTTTTTTCAACTCGAATAAAAGAAATACATTCATTAACCATAATTCTTCTAATCCAACCTTCAAAACTTCCTTTGTGCTGAAAATTCTTCAGATTCGTAAACACTTTCATAAAAGCAGTAATCATGATATCTTCGGCCTGATGAATGTCTTTTATGTATTGGCGGCAAACGCTTAACATTTTTGAAGAAAATTGAGTATAAATCTGCTGTTGTGCATGCCGATTGTTTTCGACAGCTGACTGGATTAATTCATTTTCCTCCTGATGTAAGTTGATTACTTTCAAAATTTTTATAAAGTGTTTCTATAAGTATAGACGATTGACAATGCAAAAAGGTTGCATCTTAAATAGAAAAAAATTTGATTTTAAAATTAAAAAACCAAAAAAGTCAATAAAATCAATAGTTAACGAGAGGGAATTATTTTAAAAAAAAATTATTTTTTTCTTTCAATCACGTAATTTACCATCAAAATCAGCGCATCTTTAAACTCAGAATCCGAATAATTATCTAAAAGCAAAAGGGCCTCTTGTTGGAATTCAACCATTTTTTGTTCGGCATAAAGTAATCCGTTATTGTCTTTTACAAAAGCAATAACTTCTTTGACGCGTTTTTTATCTTTATTATGGTTTTTAATTGAATTAATAAGCCATGTTTTCTCTTTTGAAGTACACGTATTCAAGACGTGAATAAGAGGCAGCGTCATTTTTTGTTCTTTGATGTCAATTCCTGTAGGTTTACCAATAGCATCATCGGTATAATCGAACAAATCATCTTTTATCTGAAAAGCCATTCCGATGAGTTCTCCAAACTTGCGCATATTCTCAACTTGAACTTCATCTTCAATAACGGATCTTGCACCAAGAGCACAACAGGCAGCAATAAGTGTTGCTGTCTTTTTCCGAATGATTTCGTAATAAACGTCTTCTGTAATGTCGAGTCTTCGGGCTTTTTCAATTTGAAGTAACTCGCCTTCACTCATTTCACGTACAGCGACAGAAATAATCCGGAGTAAGTCAAAATCTCCATTATCGATAGAAAGTAACAATCCTTTGGACAATAAATAATCACCCACAAGTACCGCAATTTTATTTTTCCAAAGTGCATTCAACGAGAAAAAACCTCTTCTGCGATTGCTGTCATCCACTACATCATCGTGAACAAGTGTAGCAGTATGAATCAGTTCGATGACACAGGCTCCGCGATACGTTCGTTCATTTACTATTCCGGCTGAAACCATTTTGGCTGTCAGAAAAACAAACATAGGACGCATTTGTTTTCCTTTGCGGTTTACTATGTAGTAGGTAATTCTATTGAGTAGAGCCACTTGTGAAGTCATCGATTCATAGAACTTTTTTTCAAAAAGTTCCATTTCATTGAAAATGGGCTGTTTTATTTGTGAAGTGACATTCATTTAGGATTCAAAGTTACGTCTTTTGACAAATATATTCAGCCTTAAATACAATTTAAGTGGTTCATGCTAAAAAAATATTCTCCTTAACATTGCTAACCTATTCTTAATTTCATTTCACTTTTTGTTAAAGTTATCTTAATCTGACGCGAGTAGCTGAGATATAAGTTTGCACAACAAAAATAAAACAACAAACAAATGAAAATTTTAAGAAAAAATCTACTCTTTCTTTTACTTCTATTTTGCGCACATATTACTACTGCGCAAACCACTACAATTTCAGGAAAAGTAACCGATTCATCCGGATTCCCGCTAACTGGAGCAACTGTCTCAGTTAAAGGAACTAAAACTGCAGCCGCTGCAGATGAAAATGGAAACTACACTATTAAAACCGAAAAGGGAAAAATATTGATTTTCACCTTTATGGGCTTCATTACCAAAGAACTTTTAGTGACCAACCAAGAAAATTTAAATGTTTCATTGCAAGATGATTCTATATCACTAGGCGAAGTCGTTGTAACTGCTTTAGGAATTAAAAGAGACAAACGAGCACTAGGGTATGCATCTCAAGAGTTAAAATCAGAGGATATCAATAAAGTAAACTCGGCAAATTTTGTATCAAACTTAACAGGTAAAATATCAGGAGTTCAAATTACAGGCTCAGGAAACGGAATCACTAGCTCTTCAAGAATTACTATCCGTGGTGATAAATCTTTGAACATCAACAATAACGGTCCTTTGTTTATAGTTGACGGTATTCCAATCAATAATAATGTATATGGTGTAGGAGGCGGTCCCACTACTCAGACTGACTTACCAACTGATTATGGCAATGGAGCTTCAGAAATTAATCAAGAAAACATTGAAACTGTAAACGTATTAAAAGGAGCAGCAGCATCAGCACTTTATGGTTCTAGAGCGGCAAATGGTGTTATTGTTATTACAACTAAATCAGGTAAAAAAGGCAAAGGACTTGGCGTTTCATTCGCTTCTTCTTTCATGACTAGCGAAGCATTGCGATTGCCTGAAATACAAGGTATTTATGGTGCGGGATCAAAACAAGTATACGATCCTGGTGCAGATACAAACTTAGGTCCCCGTTTTGACTCAGGTGTCTCTTTATTACAAAATGGAAGTCCGGGATATGCAATAGGACAAGGACAAGTTTTACCATTTGAATTCAGATACAACTTAAATGACTTTTTTAGAAAAGGAAATTCGATTTCAAACTCAGTATCGATCTCTGGTTCAGATGAAAAAACAAATTTCAGATTAAGCTATGGAAAAACTACTAACGAAGATATAGTACCTAATTCTAATTTAAAAAGAGAAAGCATAAGTCTCAACCTTAATTACACTATTTCAGACAAATGGAAAATTGCCACAGTAGCTACTTATACAAAAAGTGCTAGTGATAATACTCCAGTAACAGGTTACGGAAGTCAAGGAATTATGTACAATTTACTTTGGAATCATACCAATGTGGACTTAGATTGGCTTAAAGATTACTGGATTGTTAAAGATGTGAGACAAAACAGCATGTTTGGTTGGGGAGACAATCCATTTAAAATTGCTAATGAAAACATTAATGCATTCAAAAAAGGGCGTCTTTTTGGGAACATTTCTTCTACTTATGAAATCGATGAAAACTTTTCGTTCATGGCTAGAATAGGAATGGACAATTCTAATGATTTTAGATGGTCAAGACGACCTATTGGATCTTCTAGATATGCTGCAGGAATGTACCGAGAACAAACGATTGGTTTTACAGAATACAATGCTGATATGTTATTGAGTTACGATCATAATTTTGGAGATTTTTCGGTTAAAATATCCTACGGAGCTAACAGCATGAATCAATACACATCTGAAAGCAAAATTGAAGGACAAGGAATCAGTATCCCGGGAATATACAATTTACAAAATATTAATGTTACGCCGATTTCATCTAGGAATATTTACAAAAAACGTATTAACAGCATGTATAGTTTTGCAAATATTGGATACAAAGATTTTCTATACTTAGATATAACGGCAAGAAATGACTGGTCTTCTACTCTTCCGGCAGACAACAATTCTTACTTCTATCCTTCTGCTTCATTTAGCTTTATTCCAACTTCATTGTTTGAAATGAATGAAAATATTGATTTCTTAAAGCTGAGAGTAAACGCAGCTTCTGTAGGAAACGACACTGATCCTTATAAATTAGTAAAAACATACAACAATGGTACTATAGCGGGAACATTAACTAATCCCAACACTATTTTAAACAGTAATTTGAAACCTGAAATTGCAACATCTTATGAAGTAGGTGTCGAAGCGCAGTTTTTCAAAAAAAGAATTACGCTAGATGCTAGTTATTACATCACCGATTCTAAAAATCAAATCGTAGGTTTAGATGTGTCACAAGCCTCTGGATTTAATTCGAACGTAATCAACGCAGGTAAAATACAAAATAAAGGAATCGAAATAGGATTAGGAATTACGCCTGTTAGAACCGATAATTTTGAATGGTCACTTAACGCTAATTTCACTCAAAACCGTGGCACTGTAAAAGAATTGACTCCGGGAATTGACAATTACATTATTGCTCAAGGTCCTAATGGTGGTACAATTGAAGCACGAGTTGGCGAACGAATGGGAGATATGTACGGACGCGGTTATTTAAGAAGTCCTGACAATCAAATTGTATTCGACACTAATGGTTCACCAATTTTAGATACGAAAATCAAAAAAATAGGAAACTATAATCCAGATTGGATGTTAGGTCTAAGCACTAATCTTAAATATAAAAACTTCAATCTAAATGCATTATTTGATGTTCGTCACGGAGGTAAGATATACTCAATGACTAATTCAATTGGTATGGAAAGTGGCATACTTGCCGTCTCATTACCTGGTAGAGAAACAGGAATTGTAGGCAGCGGTGTTGTTCAAAATACAGATGGATCATACAGACCAAACACAACTTCTGTGAGTGCAGAAAACTGGTATTACTACAATGCTTATCGTAGAGATAATATTGAGGCCAATTCATTTGACGCTTCTTACGTAAAACTGAGAGAGGTAAGTTTGAATTACAAACTATCTGACAAATGGACCAAAGCCGTAAAAATGCAAAACTTAAGTATTGGATTAGTTGGAAATAATCTAGCACTTTGGACAAAAGTTCCAAACATTGACCCAGAAACTCAAGCAATAAGTGGCGGTACATTATTACCTGGATTCGAAGTATTGCAACTGCCATCATCCAGAAACTATGGAATCAAATTAAATGCTTCATTCTAAAAAAATTATCATGAAAAAAATCATAGCCTTTATAGTACTATTAACTCTTAGTATTTCTTGCACCGATGGGTTTGAAGAAATCAACACCAATAAAAATCAACCAACTGCTTCACAACCCAAGCAGATGCTTCCCAACGTTATTTTCAACTTGGCCAATAGTAACGTGACCAACTCCTATGATTTTGGAGACATCACAGCTCAATATGGTGGTTTCTACGAGTACAATCAATTAGACATTTATGACTGGGGTGCTGACAACCGTTTTTGGGGACTATATAAATGGCTTAACGATATCTACGATATTAAAAAACAAGCGATAGCATTAAATGACAAAAATTACGAGGCGATTAGTCTTGTTCTTGAAACCTACACCATGAGTTTAATTACGGATACCTATGGTTATGCTCCCTATTCTGAAGCTTCAAAAGGAGAAACAGGAATACTAAAACCTAAGTATGATTCTCAAGAAGCTATATATACACAACTGCTATTAAATTTAGACAATGCAAACGCTTTGATAAATGTAAATTCAAAAGTAGAAGGTGACTTATTGTATAAAGGTGACATGTTGAAATGGAAAAAATTCTGTAATACACTACATGTTCGTCTCTTGATGCGTATTTCAAATAAGGTCAATGTTAGCGCTAAATTAAATGAGATTGTTACAAAACCAACAGTATATCCATTATTCCAATCGAATGCTGACAATGCAACCTATGTGTACTCAGGAAGCTATCCTAATATTTCACCTATGAGTGATGGAGTGAACAGATTGTACGGTTACAATATTGTAATTCCTTCCACAAATTTAGTGAATACATTAATTGCAAATAATGACCCCAGACTTGATGAATGGATCGATCCTATTGCAGGAACAACGAATCATTTAGGATTAAGACCCGGATTACCGTTAGATCAGATTGGAGAACCAACAAAATATTCTAGAAGAGCTGAAGACTATTTTTATACCAAAACGAAAATATCTTCCATATTTATGACCTATAGTGAATTGAATTTCTTGCTGGCCGAAGCAAGCCAACGCAATCTTATTACAACTGGATCAGCCAAAATGTATTACGATACCGCAGTAACAGCTTCTTTCGCACAATGGAATGTAACTATGCCAAATAATTACTTGACAGTCACTGCACCATATAACGGTACAAATGAAGTACTATATACCCAAAAATGGCTAGCTTTATACCACACTGGAATAGAATCTTGGTTGGACTGGAAAAGAACTGGAAAACCAAGTTTTATACAAGCAGGTCCGGGAGCTAAGAACAACGGTAAAGTACCTAGAAGAATTCTGTATCCAAGTTTAGAGCAATCTGTAAACAGAGAAAATAACAGCGAGGCGATACAAAAAATAGGAGGAAGCGACAATATTAACGCAAAAGTATGGTGGGATAATTTTTAATAAAAGTGAACATGAAAAAAATATTTTTAATTCTGATACTTTTTGTTGCCGTTAGTTCCCAAGCCCAAAAAACAGAGAACATCATTATCATCACCACTGATGGATTTAGATGGCAAGAGGCTTTCAAGGGAATGGATGAAGCTTTAGCGAGAGATAAAAAATTCAATCAGAACGACAGTGCTTATATTTATAAAAAATATTGGACTGAAAATGCAAACGAGCGAAGAGAAAAATTAATGCCTTTTATGTGGTCTGTTCTGGCTAAAAAAGGACAAATTTATGGTAACAGAAGCCTTGGTAACAAAGTAAATAATGCCAATCCATACTGGTTTAGTTATCCTGGGTATAACGAAATCATGACAGGCTACGCTGATACTTTAATCAATTCAAATAAGTATCCGGCAAATCCAAATATTACTGTTTTAGAATTCTTAAACAAACAAGCTAAAATAAAAGGCAAAGTTGCTGCTTTTGGAGCTTGGGATGCTTTTGATACTATCTTGAACGAAAAAAGAGCTGGTTTTCCAGTGGTATCTGCTTTTGATAAGGTAGGAGGAAAATCACCAACAGAGAGACAAAAATTAATTAATGCTATGCTAGCAGATTCATTTAAACCTTTTCACGAGGAGGAATGTCTAGATGTATTTACACATTATGGCGCTCTTGAAGAATTGAAAACGAACAAACCAAAAGTATTATACATTTCTTATGGCGAAACGGATGAATGGGCTCATGCAGGCTTTTATCGTTCCTATTTAGATGCAGCACACCAAGTGGATGCTTGGATCAAAGAGATTTGGGACTTTGTACAAAACGATCCTCAATACAAAGACAAAACGGCTTTAGTATTTACAACAGATCACGGTAGAGGCGATCTTATAAAAGCTGAATGGACGAGTCATGGACCACAAATAAAAGACGCATCAGAAATATGGTTTGCCACTATGGGACCAAAAATTGAAGCAAAAGGGGAAATGAAAGAGAAAAATCAATTGTATCAAGATCAATTTGCACAAACCATGGCTAAGATTATGGGATATACATTTGAAGCCAATCATCCTATTGCGAAAGAAATCTCTTCAGTAATAAAATAAATTAATTGCTCAAAAAAAAAGCTGTCCAAAAGTACTTTCGGACAGCTTTTTTTATGCTTCTTTATTGGCCAATTGTCCGCACGCAGCATCAATATCTTTACCTCTACTTCTTCGCACTTTTACGACAATTCCGCTAGCTTCTAGTGCTTTTATGTATGCATTTATCGATTCTTCAGAAGCTTGCTGAAATTCCCCATCATCGATTGGGTTGTATTCGATAAGATTCACTTTACAAGGAACATATTTACAAAACTTCACCAAAGCATCTATAGAAGCTTTATTATCATTAATATCTTTCCAAACAACATATTCGTAGGAGATTTTACTTTTGGTTTTTCGGTACCAATATTCTAATGATTCTCGTAAATCAGCCAAAGGAAAATTAGCACTAAACGGCATAATTCTAGAACGAATTTCATCGATTGCTGAGTGTAGCGAAACGGCAAGTTTGAATTTCACATCATCATCAGCTAATTTCTTAATCATTTTAGGAACTCCCGAAGTCGAAACCATAATACGTTTAGGCGACATTCCTAAACCTTCCGGAGACGTAATCATTTCGATTGCTTTCAACACATTGTTGTAATTCATAAGCGGCTCTCCCATTCCCATGAAAACAATATTCGACAACGGGTGATTGTAATACAAAAGACTTTCTTTATCAATGGCAATTACTTGATCATAGATTTCTGCCGGTTCCAGATTTCGCATTCTTTTTAAGCGCGCTGTGGCGCAAAAATTACAATCCAAACTACAACCCACTTGACTGGAAACACAAGCTGTGGTTCTTGTATTTGTAGGTATCAAAACCGATTCCACCACCAAACCATCGTGCAAACGAACAGCATTTTTCACGGTTCCATCTTCACTGCGCTGCATCGTATCCACTTTGATGTGATTGATTACGAAATGCGTTTCCAGCATCGTACGTGTTCCTTTAGAAACATTAGTCATATCCTCAAAACTATGCGCACCTTTGTTCCACAACCATTCGTAAACTTGATTGCCACGAAAGGCTTTGTCGTTATTAGCTACGAAAAAATCTCGCAATTGTTCTTTTGATAAGGATCGTATGTCTTTTTTCTCGATTTCCATGGTGCAAATTTAATGACAATTTGTTGATTTGTTGATTTGATAATTTGATAACTTTGCTTCCAATTGAAAAAAATTCAAAAAATGCATTTCATTTCCCAAGGTTAGAAGATTAAATTTAGAAAAAAAACGAAACAGCAGACCAAATACAATAAAGAAACCTATTATAAATTTTTGTAAATTTGTATATAAATTAATAAAAATGGGACTTCCAGAATTAAAACATAAAATCCAACTTCAATTAGATTTAGCAGATGAACGAGTACTTCGTATTGTATCCTCTGTATTTGATAATTATTTGAATGAAATTGTTTCTTATGATGCAACAGGAAATGCCTTAACACTCTCAGAATATCATAATAAGGTTGAAGAAGGATTAGAAGATATCAAATACAATAGAGTAATTTCTCAAGAAAATCTCATTGAAGAAATGAAAACATGGAAAAATGAGTAATCCTGATTATCCAATTTTCTGGACTACAAATGCAGAACTTGATTTAAAAGACATTTATCTTTCATTAGAACAAAATTTTTCTCTCGCAGTTGCCTCCAAAGTTACCGACGAAATTTTCGAAAGTGTAAATTCAATAACTTTTCCTGATCAATTCCAAATTGACGAATACCGAATTGATTGCAGAAGAATAATTACACGAAACTACAAAATACTTTACCAATTCCATCACAACACAATTTACGTTGTTAGAATATTCAACACTTTTCAAGACCCAATAAAAAGTTTAAGATAATGCATTTCATTTCCCAAGATTTAGAAGATTATATCGAGCAACATTCTCAAAAAGAGCCTGCTTTACTGGCGGCTCTGAATAAGGAAACCTACCAAAAAATTCTGCTGCCACGAATGTTAAGCGGGCATTTTCAAGGTCGGGTTTTGAGTATGTTGTCAAAATTGATTCGGCCTGTGAATATTCTTGAAATTGGTACCTATACCGGCTATTCAGCATTGTGTTTGTGCGAGGGCATGCAAGAAACCGGACAATTGCACACGATTGATATCAAGGAAGAATTAGTTGATTTTCAAAGAAAACATTTTGACAAATCACCTTGGGGAAAGCAAATTTCCCAGCATTTAGGTGAAGCAGTTGACATCATTCCAACATTGGACATAAAATTTGATTTGGTTTTTATAGATGCTGATAAAGAAAATTACCTCAACTATTTTGAATTGATTGTTCCAAAAATGAATAAAGGCGGGATTATTTTATCAGATAATGTGCTGTGGAGCGGTAAAGTTTTGGAGCCGTTACAACCGAATGATTTGAGTACAAAAGTACTGCTGGAATACAATCGATTATTAGCAACTGATTCAAGAGTAGAGACGGTTTTGTTGCCTATTCGTGATGGTTTGACAGTAAGCAGAGTTCTTTAGTTCTAGGATATTTCTATTGAAAACAAATGCCCTAGCCCTGATAGAAGCGGCATCCTTTCTAGTCTCGTTTTTAGAACGAGACTAGAAAGATACAGCGTAAAGCAGGAAAAAGCTCCTGAGTAATTCTAAAATTATTTTTGTGGAAAATATTTTTGTTGTGCCATTTTATATCCTTTGAAGATCAAAAATCCGAAAGTAAATCCGAACAAATAGCCTGATAAAATATCTAACGGGTAGTGTAATCCCAGATAGATTCTACTGTATGCAAAGATGAGTGGCCACAAGAACAAGAAACCGAAAAATTTGATTTTGTCTTTAAAATTAAAAAACAAAAATGTCGCAACTGCCATTGAATTTGCAGCGTGACCGGAGAAAAAACTAAATGAGTTTCTGACTTGAACGATGCGTATAAAGGAATTAATTTCAGGATTATTACATGGTCGCAATCGTTGAAATCCGTTCTTAAATAAGTTGGTTGTTTGGTCAGTAAATGTGACTAAAGCCGCTACAAAAAGCAATAAATATAAGGTTTGCTTAGCGCCAAGTTTTTTATAAAGAACATACAAAAGGAGTAAAAAGAGAGGAATCCAGTTGCTTTGTTTGGTAATAAATAACCAAAGTCCGTCATATGTTTCCGACCCTAATCCATTCAAAAAAACAAATAATTTTGTATCTAGAGAAAGTACTTTTTCTAACATTACATTTGACGTTTTATAGGTCCAGCAACATCTTCTATAATTTCTTTAGTGGTTTCGATTTGAGTGGCTGTATCGCCCAGTAAATTGTCTTTAGCTTTGTTGATCTCTGAGGTGATATTCCCAGTAATATCAGTAATTTGAGAGGTATCTCCCAATAAATCATCCTTAGCTTTATTGATATGCGATGTAATGTTTCCTCTTAAATCGGTTAATGTTTGTGTATCAAATCCATTAGCCTCTGCTCCTTTTTGAATTTCACTTTTTATGTCGTTTGTAGCATGTTTTAATTGCGCCATTGCTTTACCCATGGTGCGGGCTATTTCTGGTACTTTATCTGACCCAAAAAGCATGAGTACTATAAACATGATAAAAATTAATTCGCCTCCTCCTATGCCAAACATATTTTTTATTTTTTATTGCTACAAATATACCTAATTTTGAATCTTTGACTTTTAATTTTTTCATAAAAAAAAGACTCTTTTCAGAGTCTTTTTTAATTTTAGGTCTTTATTTAATCAAATTTAGACTTCACTTCTTCTTTAGGCCAAGCGTTATTGGTTACATCAATATCAGCTGTTTCTAATTTTGGATCTATCTGAATCTTTTTAATTGCTTTTTCAGTTGCATACACTTTCTTAGCGGTATCGTTGTTTTTTCTCCAAATTTGAGCTGGATATTTGAATGTCTCTTTTGTATCATCTTCGTAAGTCAATTCAACAATAATTGGCATTAACATTCCTCCTGGCTTGTTAAACTCTACTTCGTAGAAAAACTTAGGAGATTTTAATTTTGATTTCTCATCCGCAGAGAAGTTTTGGTTTACATACTCAGATAGTAAATTTACATCTGCAATTGCTAATGCTTTCTTATCTTTAGCAGATAATTCTTCACTTGTTCCAGGAACTAAATAAACGAAAGGTCCTTTTTCTTGACCAAAACGTCCTCTTCTTACTACTGCATCTTTCAATTCTTTTGTTGCAGTCTCAGATACATAATATTGCTTTACTTCTTTCACACCAATATCTACAAAATCAGTAGAATAAAACCATCCTCTGAAAAACCAATCTAAATCTACTGCTGATGCATCTTCCATAGTTCTAAAAAAGTCTTCCGGTGTAGGATGCTTAAATTTCCATCTGTTTGCATATACTTTGAAAGCATGGTCAAACAATTCTCTTCCCATAATCGTTTCTCGAAGAATATTTAAACCTGTTGCCGGCTTACCATAAGCATTAGCACCAAATTGAACTATCGTTTCAGAGTTTGACATAATAGGCTCCAAGAATTTTTGATCTCCACTCATGTAAGGAACAATTTTACTTGCCGGTCCACGACTTGAAGGGAAATTTGTTCCCATTTCTTGTTCAGCCATGTATTGCATAAAGGTATTAAGACCTTCATCCATCCAAGACCACTGACGCTCGTCAGAATTTACAATCATAGGAAAGAAATTGTGTCCTACTTCATGTATTACTACACCAATCATTCCGTTTTTAATACGTTCACTTGTCACTCCTTTTTCATCAGGACGACCATAATTCCAACAAATCATTGGGTATTCCATACCTTGATCTTCTGCTGAAACTGATACTGCTTTTGGATAAGGATAGTCAAATGTGTGTGCTGAATAACTTTTTAAAGTATGAGCAACAGTTCTAGTAGACGTTTCTCCCCAAAGCGGATTACTTTCTTTAGGATAAACTGAAATTGCCATAACTGTTTTGTTTGTCAATTGAACTGCCATCGCATCCAGAATAAATTTTCTAGAAGTAGCAATACCAAAATCCCTTACGTTTTTAGCACTAAATTTCCATGTTTTTTTCTTTTCAGAAAAACCTTTTTCACTTGCTTCTGCTTCCGCCTGAGTAACAATTACAACTGGTTTATCAAATGATTTTTGAGCCAGTTCGTATCGTTGCACTTGCGCTGCAGTAAAGACTTCGCTTCTGTTCATCAATTCCCCTGTAGCTTCCATAACGTGATCTGCAGGCACGGTGATGTTTACATCAAAATTTCCAAAAGGCAACGTAAATTCTCCCGTTCCCCAAAATTGCATATTCTGCCATCCTTCAACATCATTATAGACTGCCATTCTAGGATAGAATTGAGCAATTACATATAATTTGTTTCCTTCTTTTTCGAATAATTCATATCCAGAACGACCACCGTCTTGTCTGTAATTATTAATATTATACCACCAATTGATAGAAAAAGTAAATTTTTCACCAGGTTTCATTGGCGTTGCTAAATTAATACGCATCATGGTTTGATTGATCGAATACGATAAAGCATTTCCTTTTACATCTTTCACGAACTCAATGTTAAAACCACGCTCTTGCTCTTGTTTTAAAAACTTATTTGCGAAGTTTCCAGCTGGAAAAACCTGTTCCATTCTTTGGCTTTCCGCCAATGGAGTCTGCGAAGTTTTCGCAGCTTGGTTTTGGTCTAACTGAACCCATAAATACTCTAAAGTATCCGGAGAATTGTTATAATAAGTAACCGTTTCAGAACCAGTTAATTTAGATTTTTTGTCATCCAGCTCTACATTTATCTTGTAGTCAGCCTGTTGCTGATAATAAGCCGGACCCGGAGCTCCTGAAGCCGTACGAAACATATTAGGCGTTGCTAACAAATCATACATTTGGCTAAACTTATTGGTATCGTATTTTCCTGGTTGTTTTGGTGCAACAGGTGCCGTTTTTTCTTGAGCAAATAAAATTGCAGGAAGAAGGAATAATAAAGTGAATTTTTTCATAGGTGGAAATCTGATTATCAGTTCGTGAAAATAATAATTTAAAACAAATTTCTCTAAATTTATTCATATTTTAACATTCCCTTGGATGTGGACTCTGTAAATAACAATGTATTTTTTACTCCAGCCACATTAAAATGCATAATATTCTGTTGCTCTGAATTCCCTACTATGATAACTGTGTTATAAATTTCGAGTGAATTAATTTTAGCGACTTCTTTAATACTTAAATAACAAATAAGTACATCTCCTTCCATTTCTTTTCTTAAAAGATTCATGGGTTTCGATTGCCCATTTATTTTTATGTAGAATTTTTCGCCTAAATACTTTTTCAACAAAATCAAATCTTCATCTGTTTCTTTTTCGGAGCCCAAATTGATTTTTTTAGTATACTTTTTCCCAACGGCGCTATTCAAATCATCAACAAAAATACGAGCGGTGATTTGAAGCATTTTCTTTTGGGGAGCGTAATTTACTTGGTATAATGCTACATAAAATTTATGTACACTAAAAGAAGTCAACGTTAAAAATAATAGGCCAAAAAAAGTAATTAAGATTGTTTTTTTCATACGAAGATTCTATTTGTTTTTATCGGAATATGGTATCGCAATTCTTGAATCTTATTTCTATTTTGGAATCATGGCGATTTCATTTTTCAAAAGTAGTAATTCTTTTAAACTCTTCGTTCTTGGTGATTAAAAAATCAATTAGTAAAAATTCGTCTTCTTGTTTCAAAAGGCTTTTTGATTTTGGATCATTCTCGCAATAATCCAGAAAAAGTTGAACTTCCTCTTTTTTCAACTTCAATGTATTGATGAAGAAATACTTGTCAATTCCTTTTGAAACCACATCCGAGAAATCTAAATTAGAATTTAAATCGACTTTCCGTGCCGAATCATTCTTGAATACTTTAGAAATCATTTTAAATATTCTAACAAAATTCATTCCGTTTTCTATACTTCCATCCGAAGGCATCGTTCTATTCACAGGTGAAGATTTTGCATCATCAAAAAATTGCAGATCTACAATTCCCTGAGAATTTCCCGTTATTGGTTTTATTTCCGCTTTACGCTTCACAATAACTTCCTTCAAAAGCGTAGTTTGCGTTTCTAAATTGACTACAAACAGCGGTTTTGAAAAATCGTTGTACTGAATCACAATTTTTTTAGATTTGAAAGATGCACTTGAAACTAACAAAGTGTCTTTGGCTTTCGCCAAAATATCAAAAAAGCCTTGGTCGCTTATAAAGGTTCTCGTTTTTGAATTTAAATTAAAAACATACCCGTTGTCTACCAAAGTGGATTCATTTACAAATTGACCGTGCAATGACTTTCTGTTTTCATTTTGACCAAAAGAAAGTTGGCAAAAGAAAAGCAAACAAAAGATTCCTGTTTTAGTTTTCATCTTGGATTATTTTATAAAACTTAATATTTGGCTTTTGCCAAAATAAAAAAAACGTTTAGTCCCTGATTGCGACTCCTGTTTTTTACCTATTAAATTTAAGACATTTATTCCACTTATATAAGCCGAATCGACTCTAATTTTGCCATGAAGGAGCTTTTCAGCAGCAGTTTCCCAAAAGAAATTTGGCACATTAAAAATAAAACTACCAGTAGAATTTTATTTATTTTCACCTGCAATAATTTCATTGTAATTTTCGGCGAGCCTTACAATTAAAAACATGACCATTGTCTTGTTTTTAGATCGCAATGCATTTGCAAAAGCAGTATCATCAATACAATAATACTGAAAACCTCTAATATAATCTGTGGGGATTTTTAAGTTTTCGATATAATATTTATCTTCAAAAAGAACTTCGATTCTAGCTAATAATTGTTCTTTTTTCTCAATTACAATTTCCTTTTTCAGCATAGCTTTTCGTCCTGAAATTGCATTCAGCAATCCATCGATACCGTTACCAGAAGTTGCCGTGTATAATTTCCTTTCGGCTGGTGTATATTTTTTTTGCCCGTAAGGGATAATCCCTAAACTTTCTGCAGTGATGGTAGATTCATTCACTATTACTTCTTTCAAGATAATACTTTTAGGAATCATCTTTACCGTAATAACTTCCTGCAGCATATCCTGTTTGTCAATTTTCATCCGGAGACCTTCTAAATTAACGGCTGTAAACACCAAAACATCGTTTTCTTTTACTGCTATAGTAAAGAAACCGTTCGCATCCGAAAAAGCAGTTTTATCCGTTGTTATATTTTCAATCGTAATGCGATCAACAGCAACAGAATCGGCGATAATTTTTCCTCGAAGCTCTTTTACGTTGCCCGTTTGAGCAAAAACAACTTGCACGAACAAAAAAACAATAAACTGTAGCGTATTTTTAATTTTCACTGGCTATTATTTCTTTATATTTAGTTGCTAATTCTCCAATTAAGAAAGTAGTCATTGTCACATTTTTTGATTTTAAAATAGTCACGAATCTTTCGTTCTCAACAATATAATATTCAAATCCTTTAACATATTCAGAAGGGATTTTTAATGTCTTTACAAAATAATCAATCGTAAACATATTCTCTAACTGCCTCATATAGGATTCTTTCTTTTCAACTTCAACTTCTTTTTTAAGCATTTTAGTCCTCCCTGAAAACCAATTTAATAAAGGATCAGCTGAGATTGAACCGCCCATCATAGAACCCGCATTAGCAGTGGCATTAAGATTACTGGCAGTATATAATTTTCGTTCTGCGGGAGTGTATATTTTTTGTCCCTTTGGAATTATCCCCATTGATACTGCATTGATACCGCTTCTTACAATAACTTCGCGTAATTGATTTACAATGGGCATCATTTTTACAGTAAGTATTTCTTGTTCAAAATCCTTTTGGGTTAAGCCAATTCTAACTTCTTTAAACTGTCCTTCCGTGAATAATAATGTATCTCCAACTTTAGCTAGAATAGAAAAATTCCCCTCTTTATCTGTAACTAATGCTTGCTCACTTTTTAAGTTTATCACATAAATTCCTTCTAAAACAGCAACATCAGAAGTCACTTTTCCTTTCAATTTTATTCGCGATGTTTCTTGTGCTACAACATTAGTTGCTACAAAAGCCAAATATAAGTACACAATTCTGATCATCCCTTTTTAAATCCGTTATTCACACCTCGTAAAAGTATCTTAATGCGTTCCAAATTAATTACTAATGGGTTGGTAAAAAAATGTTAATTAAAAATGTGAAATCAAAAAGACTGATTTAATACCTTTAGCACAAATTATTCACTAAAAAATGAAAAATATACTTATCGCAAGTACTTCTACTCTTGCCAACCAGAATTATCTGGACTATTTATTACCTGAATTGCAATTGCATTTTCAAAACTGCAATACTGTTCTTTTTATTCCTTACGCAAGACCCAGTGGCATTTCTCATGAGGAATATACCGATATGGTAAGCTTGGCTTTCGCCAAAATAAATAAAAAAGTAATCGGAATTCATGAGTTTGAAGATGCTCCACAAGCAATAAAAAATGCAGAAGGAATTTTTACTGGAGGTGGAAGCACATTTGTTTTAGTGTCACAATTATACAAAAACAATTGTATGGAAGTTCTGGCTGATGTAGTAAAAAATGGAACTCCCTATTTAGGAACAAGCGCAGGAAGTAACATTTGCGGATTAACGATGCAAACGACAAATGATATGCCGATTGTTTATCCGCCAAGTTTTAAAACTCTGGGATTAATTCCTTTCAATCTAAATCCACATTATTTAGATCCTGACAACAACTCCGAGCACATGGGAGAAACTCGTGAAACCAGAATAATAGAGTTTCATGCTTATAATTCTGTACCTGTTTTAGGATTAAGAGAAGGCAGCTGGCTAGACGTAAAAGGAGACAACATCACTTTAAAAGGCGATTTGACAGCACGCCTGTTTAGACAAAATCAAGTACCCGAAGAACTGGAAAGCGGAACTGATTTAAATTTTTTAAAGTAGTCCCAAAATAAATGATAAAAAAAAAGCCGAAACAATTAAGTTTCGGCTTTAAAGAGCAAAAGACTAGGCTTCCCGTATCTCTTCGTTCACGGGATAAACTTCTCGCACAACCTTAAAATAAAAAACCTCAAACAAAAGTTTGAGGTTTTTGGAGCGAAAGACGAGGCTCGAACTCGCGACAACCAGCTTGGAAGGCTGGAGCTCTACCAACTGAGCTACTTTCGCATTATAACAGTAAAATAAAATTTCAAAAAAAATTTGAAACTTAGAGCGAAAGACGAGGCTCGAACTCGCGACAACCAGCTTGGAAGGCTGGAGCTCTACCAACTGAGCTACTTTCGCATTAACAACGGTGCAAATATAATTAATAAGTTTGCTTGAATGCAAGTTTTTTTCTTAAAAAGTCTGAATCTTACCGCTTGAACCTTTTTTAATAAAGAGGATTCAAATCATAAAGAATTTAATATGAAAATATTATACCTTTATAAGACATAAAAAAAACTTTGAAAAAATAATGCAAAACATTGAACAAATAGTTGCTTTGGATACATTTTCCGCACGAAATCCTATACTTCGGGTTGATAAAAACGATAGAAAATTGTCGTTTTGATGGAGGTCCTTTAGAGATTACTCTTCATTTTGATTTGTATGACACAAAAATCTGCAAGAGTCATTTCTTTATTCGAAGTAAAAAACGATTTATTTACTGCAGAAAAACAGTATCAAAAAAAGGGATTTGGAGAAATATTGTAGGGACCAAAATTCAAATTTAGTTAGGTTCAATAGTACGAAAGAAGCCATTAGATTCTATTAAAAAAATTATCAAGTCATAAAGGATTGCCTTTTGAAATATAAAGGAGTTGGAGAACACATTATCATATTTAAAAAATTGAATGATGAAAACGTTGATTCTAATACTATTAATCTGTGCAACTATTAGTTGCAAAAAGGAAAAACTAAAAAGTGAGGTAATCTAGAAAAATAACATTTCAAATCCTCCTGTTTTAGGTGAAGATACATCCGTTAGAATTGACTCCATCCTACTAACTTCTTTTAACAACAAAATACTTTTCAATTTTTATAAAGCGACTAACTACAGAACAGTTTGGCAATCTGTGGATAGTAGAAAAATAATTTTAGCAAAACTCCTTAAATCTGAAGAGGAGGGATTAAATCCAGAGGACTACAAAGTAAAAACATTAAGTGATTTTGAAAAAAAATCAGCAACACTAAACGATTTTGATTTAGCCAAATACGACATTTTACTGACCGAAAGTTTTCAAAAATACATTTCACATTTAACAAACGGAACATTAAACCCCAGAAAACTATATAAAAACTGGAATTTAAAAGAAAACTATATTGACCTAAACGAAACCTTGACGGATTTACTGAACAACGATTCCTTAGCAGATAAAATAGAACAATTAAAACCCAATCATATTGTTTATAAAAGATTAAAAAAAGCATTAAAACTGATTAATAATACCTTTCCTAAAGATGATTTCAAAGCGTAAAAAATCACAGAAATAATTGCTCCAAACGACACCAATCCTTCATAATTGATATTAAAAAAATTGACTTACTGGAAAGAATTGAATCCGCAAGACAGCTTAACGACTATCCATGAACCAGAAACCATACTTGGAATAAAGAAATTTCAAAGTCGTCATGGCTTAGCTATCGATGGAATAATTGGATCTGCAATAACTTTCTCACTCAATTTTTCCAAAAAACAACGAATACAACAAATTGTAGTAAATCTTGAGCGCTGGAAATGGTATTCTAAAAAAATGGGAAAAGAATATATAATCGTTAATATTCCCGACTACAGATTGACGCTAATAAAAGATAAAGATACTTTGAGAACGCACAGAGTAAAAGTGGGAAGAGCAAAAAGAAAAACACTAATCTTATCGTCTAAATTAACTCAGGTTGTCTTTAACCCAACTTGGACTCTTCCTCCCACCATTTTGCGGGAAGATGTTATTCCTGCCATTTTAAAAAACTGAAGTTATTTATCGGAATCAAATATTAAGATCAAGGATTACAATGGAAGAATTGTTAGTCCTTACGAATGGCAATTATTGCTAGCCAACAGTTATCGTTATTTGCAAAACCCAGGGACTTTTAATTCGCTCGGAATAGTTAAGATTATTTTTCCAAACCGCTTCTCTGTTTATTTACACGATACTAATCACATGAATTATTTCGACAAAATAGATCTTTCGTTGAGTTCCGGGTTGTGTCAGCGTAGACAATCCATTAGAATAAACAGAATATTTATTGGACGATGACATCAATTGGAATCTATAGAAAATTACAAAAATTCTACAAAGCAAAAAGCAAAATTTGTAAAAATTAAAAAAAAAGTTTCCTTTCAATTATTATATTGGACTGCTTGGAGCAAAAACAACGAACTGATTTTTAGAGACGATATTTACAATCTAGATAATGATTTATACACTAAATTAAGAAATTGATTCTGTTCCAAATTTAGAAGCCCTTGACGGATGGTAAATAAAAAAACATGATTTGTTTTTTATGGCACTGATGATATCTTTAGACAATTCTACCGGCACAGCAGGACAACCCTGGCTTCTGCCTAACCTGTGATTATTTTTGATAAATGAATTAGAAACATAGTCAGCTGCATGCATCACTACGCCTCTTACTCTCGCATTGTCATTAACTCCTTTTTCTAAACCATCAAGTTTAAGTGACATCCCATGTTTACCATTATAAATTTCACCCGTCGCATAAAAACCTAAACTGCTTTTATACGATTCAGCAGAATTTGAAAAATTAGAAGCAAATTCATTTCCTGTATTTCTACCATGTGCCACGAGAGAATGAAATAAAATATCTCCAGTTAGTAGATCAATTACCCAAAGTCTTTTGGTATTCGAGGACAAACTAAAATCAATTAAGGTTAGAATATCTTTCTTAATTAATCCTTGCTCTTTCAAAGAATAATATCCTTTTAAAGCTTCAGCAAAGCTTTCTAACTTAGGCAAAGCAAATTTATCAGAGTGCAAATTATTGTATGCCAATTCAATTTTAGCCTCAACACTAGAATCTACTGTTTTGACATAAGCTACTGATTTAAAATTATTTAACTCTTGATGGCTTGTTCTGCCAGAGGAAAAAGACAGCAACATGAACAAGATGGTAGGAAATATATTATAAATCATTGATTGCCTTTAAGTTATAAATTAATTCAGGGTTGCAAACGTACGTTAAAAAATCAAAAACGAAACATTTTTAACAAAATTTTAGTCCATTTATAACGTGTTAGTCGATCAAATATTGAGTTATAAGCATAAAAACATAATTCCTATGCTAATTTTGTTATTTTTGTGTACCCAAAATCTTATTTTTATGTCAAAGTTACATGCGATAGTAATCTCTTTTTTAATATTCATTAGTTTTACTGCTTACAGCCAAAAAAAAACGCTTCATGCAAAATCTATCACTGAAAATATAGCAATTGATGGAAAGATAAATGAAGAAATTTGGAAAAATGCCTCAGTTGCTACCGATTTTATAATGTTCGAACCAGACAACGGAAAACCAATAAGTAACGATAAAAGAACAGAAGTAAAAATACTCTACGATAACAATGCCATTTACATATCGGCAATGCTTTATGACAACGAACCTGGAAAAATTCAACGTGAAATCACCAATAGAGATGTTTTTGGAGTTTCGGATCATTTTTCCGTTTCTATTAATGGATTTAATGATGGTCAACAAGATTTCAGGTTTTTTGTAAGTGCCGCGGGAGTCCAAATGGATTGTTTAGCAATTGAGGATTCCGAAGATTTCACTTGGGACGCCATCTGGGACAGCGAAGTGACACTCACTGAATTGGGTTGGGTTGTGGAGATGAAAATTCCTTATGCCGCTTTACGATTTTCGAAAGCCGATAAACAAACTTGGGGAATAAACTTCATGCGTGAAATCAAGCGCGATGTGCAAAAATATACTTGGAACAGGGTTGATACTAAAATTGGCGCTGTTATTCCGCAAGCGGGAACACTTGAAGGAATTGAAAGCATAGAAACACCTACCCGACTTTTCCTTATTCCTTATTCATCCGCTTATTATCAACAAAGTGATATTGGTTCTGACACGACTTTAAAAGCGGGGTTGGACATAAAATACGGTATAAATGATTCCTTTACACTGGATGCTATTTTAGTACCTGATTTTGGACAGACAAAATTTGACAATGCCATTTTAAATTTAGAGCCTTTCGAACAACAATTAGAAGAAAATAGACCTTTTTTTACCGAAGGAACTGATTTGTTCAGCAAAGGAAATCTATTCTATTCCCGAAGAATAGGCGGCGCTCCAAGTACTGAACCCGCAACTGCCGAAAATGAAGAAATAACCAATTATCCAAGTACGGTAAACTTGCTGAATGCCATAAAAATATCTGGACGCACTGAAAAAGGGTTGGGTATTGGATTTCTGAATGCGGTTACTGAAAAGACAAAAGCTATTATTTTAAACAATGACACTGACGAAGTTAGAAAAGAGGTCATTGAACCATTAACAAATTACAACATACTAGTTTTGGATCAACGTTTCAACCAAAACTCATCAGTTACATTTGTTAATGCAAATACCACTAGAAATGGAAGTTTTAGAGATGCGAATGTTTCTGGATTACTATTCGATTTAAACACAAAAAAAAACACGTATAACTTATTCGGAGATTTTAAATACAGTACTATCAATAGCATAGAAGATTACGATGGATATAAAGCAGAGTTGAATTTTAGAAAAACCAGTGGAAAATACCGATATTTATTTTCTGGAAAATATATATCAGAAAACTATGATGTAAATGATCTGGGAATAATTTTCTACACTAATTACCATAACGCTTATGCCAGTGCTAGTTACAGAATTGTTAACCCAACAAAAACTTTCAATACATTCAAAGTGAACCAATTTGTTAATTTGGAAATCGAAAACACCACTGGCAAACTGCAAACCGGTGCTTTTGGAACTGAAATTAAAGCAACAACATTAAAGAATGATTATTTTGAATTTGTCTTAGAAGCCACACCTTTTAAAACTTTCGATTTTTATGAACCTAGGGAATATGGGAGATATGTCTTCATTCCGGAGAAAATTTTTACTGTTTTGAATTTTGCCTCAAATGAAAATAATGCTTTTTCGATAATTATTCAACCTTCATTCACAAAATACAACGAGGAAGGTCGAGGCAATTATGGTCTTTATTTAGGTCCAAAATACCGATTTAATGACAGACTTTCACTTGCTTTCGCAATGGATTACATCAAACAAACTAATTATCGAGGCTGGGTTGATTCTAATGAAACCGGAATCATTTTTGCTGAACGCAATCGAGAAATACTTCAAAACGACCTTACCGGTAAATATTCATTGAACAATAAAATGACTATTAACTTAACGGCACGTTATTATTGGTCATACTCAAAAAATCATGAATTTTTCACCTTACAAAACAGCGGGTATTTAACTCCAAACAGTACGTACGCAAAAAACAAAGACAGGAATTTTAATTCTTGGAACTTCGATTTATCGTATTCTTGGTGGTTTGCTCCGGGAAGTGAAATATCCATTTTGTACCGTAACTATGGATTAGAAAGAGCCAGTGTAGTCGAGAAAGATTTATCTAAAAATCTAAAAACCATTTTTAATAGCGACTTGACTAATGTGCTTTCCGTAAGCATTCGCTATTTCATTGATTACAACATCGTGAAAAATAAATTTTAATTTTTCGATTAAACTGTAACATTCGATTGAAAAGGGAGTCTATTAACACAAACTATTCAGTGGATTGGTGATTGTTGCCTTTGAAGCTTTTTTGGTTTTTCTAAATTTTGCATCAATCACCAATCAATCAAGCGTTTCATGAAAAATCAGTTATTACTTTGTTTTCTATTCCTATCTGTTTTTGGCTACAGCCAAAAAAAAGTCTTACAAACTAAATTCATTTCGGAAAAAATTGAAATCGATGGAAAATTAGACGAGAATACATGGCAAACAGCTGCAATAGCCAATGATTTCATCATGTTTGACCCAGACAATGGCAAAGCGATTCCAGAAAACAAGAGAACTGAAGTAAAAATTTTATACGACAATGACGCCATATATATTGGAGCCATTATGTATGATGAAAATCCTGATAAAATTTTAAAAGAAATCACCCAAAGAGATAATTTTGGTACTTCTGACCTTTTTGGTGTTTTTGTAAATGGGTTTAATGATGGACAACAAGATTTTCAATTTTTTGTAAATGCCGCAGATGGACAAGCCGATTGCATTACCACCGATACCAATGGTGAGGATTATTCCTGGGACGCCGTTTGGAAAAGCAAAGCAGTAATTACGGACAAAGGCTGGGTTGTAGAAATGAGAATTCCATACGCTGCATTGCGTTTTTCTGGCGAGAATAAACAAACCTGGGGCCTTAATTTTTTCAGGGAAATTAGAAGGGATCGTCATAAATACACTTGGAATTTCATTGATTCAAAATTGGGAACTTTCACCCAACAAACAGGAGTTTTAGAAGGAATTGAAAATATAAAACCTCCCACCCGACTCTTCCTTTTGCCGTATTCTTCTTTTTATGTTAATGCAAATGCGCAACAAAAAACATACGGAACTCTCAAAGGCGGATTAGATTTGAAATACGGAATAAACGATGCTTTTACGCTGGATATGATTCTTATTCCTGATTTTGGACAAACAAAATACGATGATCAAATTCTGAATTTAGGACCATTTGAACAACAATTTAACGAGAACAGACCTTTCTTTACAGAGGGAACCGATTTGTTTAGTAAAGGTAATTTGGTTTATTCTAGACGAATTGGAGGAAACCCAATCAATTATCCGACCGCTGAAACCAATGAAGAAATTATTGACAACCCGGCAAGTGTTAATCTTATCAATGCATTAAAGGTTTCCGGAAGAACTAAAAATGGATTGGGAATAGGAATTTTGAATGCCGTTACCGAAAAAACTTCAGCATCTATTCGAAATAATGACACACAAGAAGTAAGAAAAGAAGTAGTTGAACCTCTTGCGAACTACAATGTTTTGGTATTGGATCAACGCTTTCGCAAAAATTCCTCAGTTGCGTTTGTAAACACTAATGTAACTCGGAACGGAAGTTTTAGGGATGGAAACGTTACAGCTTTAGTTTGGGATTTGAATACTAAGAAAAACACGTATAACCTTTCGGGAGATTTTAAATACAGTTATATCAGCGACGTTCAAGACAAAAAAGGAATTAATTCGCAATTAAATTTCTCTGAAACCAGCGGAAAATACCGCTATGGTTTTGGTGGTAACATTGTCACCAAAGATTTCGACAACAATGATTTGGGAATCAATTTTGAAACTAATTATTACAGTTTATATGGTAATACGAGCTATAGAATCCTTAATCCAACTAAGGTGTTTAACAGCTTTAATGCCTACCTTAATCTTTACTCACAATTTCAAAAAGAAACGGGTAAAATTCAATCCAGTAATATCAATCTTGAGATAAATTCTAAAAACAAAAAAAATCACTTTTTTGGACTTGGGATTGATGCCAATGCAGTAGAAACATATGATTATTATGAACCAAGAACAGCCGACAGATACGTAATAAAACCAACGAAAATTGGAGGTTATCTATATGTTTCGACCAATTATAATAATAGTTTTGCCATTGATGTAAACCCTTCTTATGCTTTTTTTGATGAAGCAGGAAGAAATTCCTATGGCTTTTCTGTTGGTCCTAGATATCGTTTTAATGACAAATTATCGCTGAATTACAACTTCAATTTTTTCAGACAAAACAATAATAAAGGATACATTGACAGCATTAATGACGACATGAATTCGGCAACGCCAAACACAATAGTTTTTGCCAATAGAAATGTAATTACCTATTCAAATACGCTTTCTGGAAAGTATTCATTGAACAGCCAAATGACATTTAATATTTCGTTGCGCCAATATTGGTCATATGCCGAAAATAAAAATACTTTATCATTAGAACAAAACGGAAGACTTGCTGATTTTGCAGGATATACAACTAATAAAAACTCGAGTTTTTATTCTTGGAATGCTGATTTGTCTTATTCTTGGTGGTTTGCTCCCGGAAGTCAAGTTTCTGTTTTATATCGTAATAATGCTGGTGCATTTGAAAGAGACATCAATAAAGAGTTTAAAGACAATGTCACTAATCTATTAAATAACGATGCATTGAGCCATGTTTTCTCAATAAGTGTGCGTTATTTTATAGATTACAATCAAGTTAAGAATAAATTCTAAATGCATTAATTTTAAAAAAGACAACTTTCCACAACAAAATAATCATTATTTGTTATTGTTAGCCTCCGAATGTATAATAGTGATTTCCATTCATTCGAACATTTTTAGAAATACTTTATCTTTGTTTAAAATATAGTATAATGAACAAGAAAGTAATTCTTATGATTTTGGACGGTTGGGGAAAATCTCCTGACCCTAAAGTATCAGCAATTGATAATGCCAATGTGCCATTTATTAACAGTTTATATAGAAATTTTCCAAGTGCCCAGCTTCGAACAGACGGTTTAAATGTTGGACTTCCTGAAGGGCAAATGGGAAACAGCGAGGTAGGACACATGAACCTTGGTGCTGGTAGAATTGTCTATCAGGATTTAGCCAAAATTAACCTTGCCGTTGCTCACGACACTTTAGCAAAGGAGCAAGTTTTAGTTGACGCCTTTACTTATGCCAGAATAAACAATAAAAAAGTACACTTTTTAGGTCTGGTTTCAGATGGAGGTGTACACTCTCATACTTCTCATTTACGTGGCTTGATTGACGCGACACAACAACACGGATTACAGAAAGTTTTCGTTCACGCTTTTACTGACGGTCGTGATGTAGATCCAAAATCTGGTAAACATTACATTCAGGATTTACAGGATTATATTGCTAATACTACCGTGAAACTGGCTTCGGTTGTGGGACGTTATTATGCAATGGATCGTGACAAACGTTGGGAAAGAGTAAAACTTGCTTACGATTTATTGGTAAACGGAATTGGAACTCATTCAACAAATGCTGTTGCTTCCATCGAAGAAAGTTATGAGGTTAATGTAACCGATGAATTTATTCATCCAACGGTTATAGTTGATGAAAATGACAAACCATTGGCTACAATTGAAGAAGACGATGTGGTTATCTTTTTCAATTTCAGAACAGACAGAGGAAGAGAATTAACCGAAGCACTCTCACAACAAGATTTTCATGAGGAGAACATGCACAAGTTAAACTTGTATTATGTAACCCTTACTAATTATGACGAAACTTACCAAAATGTTAAAGTCGTTTATAATAAAGATAATATTACAGAAACTCTTGGTGAGGTTTTAGAAAAAGCGCATAAAAAGCAAATTCGTATAGCCGAAACAGAGAAATATCCTCACGTTACTTTCTTCTTTTCCGGTGGAAGAGAACAACCGTTTATTGGCGAAAGCCGCATTTTGAAAAATTCTCCAAAGGTTGCCACTTATGACTTACAGCCAGAAATGAGTGCATTTGAACTAACAGATGCATTAGTTCCGGAATTGGAGAAAGAAGAAGTAGATTTTGTTTGTCTTAATTTTGCCAATGGTGACATGGTAGGTCATACCGGAATTATGAGTGCAGCGATACAAGCCTGTGAAGCGGTTGATAAATGTGTTGAAAGAGTAATTACAACAGCATTAACACACAATTATACGACTATTGTAATTGCAGATCACGGGAATTGTGAAACGATGATTAATCCTGACGGAAGCCCAAATACAGCACACACAACAAATCCAGTTCCAATTATTTTAGTAGACAAAGACTTAAGAGTGATTCATGATGGAGTTCTTGGCGATATCGCTCCAACCATCTTGGAATTAATGGGAGTAGAAAAACCTGAGGTAATGACGTGTCATTCTTTACTTTAAACAAAACTAACATCCAATATTTGAATTAAAAGCTACTCCAAACGAGTAGCTTTTTTTATAAATAAAAGTTAAAATCTCATTATCAATAGTAATACTATTATATTTGCATAAAATATTATCGATTATGAATACAATACTATCCAATTTAAAAATACAAGTCAACGAAAAAATCTATGTTAAGGACCCTGAAACATCTCCTTTAGGTAAAAAAATTGTAGAACAAAGTATCCTCTTGATACACGAAATAGGATTCGATAATTTTACATTCAAAAAGTTGGGAGAAAAAATTGGTTCTAACGAAAGTTCCATTTATCGCTACTTTGAAAACAAACATAAATTACTAGTTTATTTATCTTCTTGGTACTGGAGTTGGATGGAATACAAACTGGTTTTTGCCACGACAAACATTGTGGATCCAGCCGAAAAACTCAGTAAAGCAATCACTATCGTAACTGAAAAAGTTGCTGATGATACAAACACAGACCACATCAATGAAGCAATTTTAAACAAAATCATCATCGCTGAATTCACAAAAACAGTACAAACAAAAGAAGTAGATCAAGAAAACAAAGAAGGTTTTTTTTTAATTTACAAACGAGTGATTAATCGAATTGTAGGCATTGTCAAAGAGGTCAATCCAGAATATCCTTTTGCAAAATCTTTAGTATCAACTATTGTTGAAGGGAGTTTACATCAACATTTTTTAACGGAACATTTAAAAACAATTACTGATTGTAATGAATCCGTGAGTGCCACTGAATTTTATTTAAATCTTGTCAAAAATGTCCTTCGATAAACTAAAAAAACTACTATGACTCCATTAAAACGTTTCTACAACTTACTTCAATTAGATAAAAAAGATGTCTATCAAATATTTTTCTATGCCATCTTTGCAGGATTAATCAGCTTGTCGTTACCGCTTGGAATTCAAGCAATCACTAACTTTATACAATCCGGAAGAGTCAGCGCTTCTTGGATAGTTTTAATTATTCTAGTGGTTTTTGGTGTTGCATTAGTTGGAATTTTATCATTAATGCAACTCCGCATTACCGAGAATTTACAGCAAAAAATATTTGTTCGTTCCTCCTTTGAATTTGCTGCTCGCTTGCCAAAAATAAAAACAGATCAATTATACAATTCATATCCACCAGAATTAGCCAATCGTTTTTTTGATACGATGACCATCCAAAAAGGAACTTCAAAGCTATTAATCGATTTTTCGGCGGCTCTCTTACAAATTGCTTTCGGCCTGATTTTATTGTCTTTATACCATCCTTATTTTATTGTATTTGGAGTTTTACTGTTTTTTCTTTTGTATTTTATATTCAAATTTTCATACAGATCAGGATTAGAAACCAGTTTAAAAGAATCTAAATTCAAATATAAAGTGGCAGGCTGGTTACAAGAAATGGCCCGAAATAATTTCAGTTTCAAAAATGACCTGAACTATAATTATGGTTTGCAAAAAAATAATAATTTGGTTAGTGATTATTTGAATTATCGCGAAAAACATTTTAAAATCATGCAAAGACAGTTCACACAACTGATTATTTTTAAAATCTTAATCACTGCAAGTTTATTGTCGATTGGAGGATTTTTAGTATTGTCCCAACAAATGAATATTGGGCAATTTGTAGCTGCAGAAATAATCATTTTATTAGTCATCAATTCAGTTGAAAAAATAATACTCGGACTCGAAACATTCTACGATGTACTGACTTCAGTTGAAAAAATTGGTCAAGTAACCGACTTGGAATTAGAGGAAGAAACCACGTTCAAAAGTGATACTTGTTATGCCAATATTTCATTAGAAACAGAAAATCTTAGTTTTAAATTTCCGGATTCAGACAAAGAAATACTGAGCAACATTTCCTTGAAAATTGAGCAAGGGGACAAAATTGCAATAGCAGGAGACAATGGTTCGGGAAAAACAACACTGATCCGAATATTATCTGGTTTATTGCAGCCTACATCTGGTTCTTTTTTCATCAATGATGATACGTTCAGAAAAATCAACCTGAAACAATACCGCTCCCAAATAGGCAGCATTATTCAAGGTGAAACACCATTTGAAGGAACGCTGTTATCTAACATCACCTTCAATGACAACTCAGTAAGTACTGAAGATTTAAGATGGGCCATTGAAGGTGTCCAACTTTCGTCATTCATCAAATCATTGCCAAAAGGTCTGGAGACTCGCATTTTTCCGGAAGGAAAACAATTATCGTCTTCTAATGCACAAAAAGTATTGCTGGCCAGAAGTATCATTCATAAGCCAAAAGTGCTTTTTTATGAAGATCCAACGGACATGATGGATGAAGAAATAGCTAATGAAGTTATTGACTTCATCACTTCCGAAAAAAATAAATGGACGATTATCGTTTCTTCTAAAAACCCATATTGGAAAACCAAATGTAATAGACGAATCATCATGCAAAATGGGGCGATTCAACTTGATTTAAAAAATAATTAGTCATGCTAAACATATCAGATAACAAAACAAAACTGGAACCGTTAGACCGTTACGAAACCGTCAGGAACTTAACTAACAGACCGCATTACAGGATTTTAAATAAAATCATAGCGGGCGTTTCAATAGTAGGCTTTGTGGCGCTATTTCTTCCTTGGACACAAAACATTTCAGGAACTGGAAGTGTGACTACATTAAAACCGGACCAGAGACCACAATCTATTCAAAGTGTGATTTCTGGTCGACTAGAAAAATGGTATGTTCAAGAAGGTGATTTTGTCAATAAGGGCGATACAATCCTGTTTATCTCTGAAATAAAAGAGGATTATATGGATCCTAATTTAGTGGAAAACACTAGAAACCAAATGAATGCTAAGAAACAATCTTTACAATCGTATGGTTCTAAAGTAAGTACACTTTCCGGCCAAATTCAGAACATTGAAAGGGAAAAGGTCTTAAAACTGGAACAAGCACAAAATAAAATCAAACAATCTCTTTTGAAAATAAAGAGTGACAGTATGGATCTTGTTGCTGTAAAAACCCAGCTGAGAATAGCAAATACACAATATGATCGTTCCGTTCAGCTGAATAAAGAAGGACTAAAACCACTTACCGATATTGAAGAAAAAAGACTAAAATTACAAGAAGTAGAAGCTAAAATTATCACGCAAGAAAACAAATACTTAACAAGCAAAAACGAATTTATCAACGCCAAAGTTGAAATAAACAGAATTAGCGCTGAATATGCAGAGAAAGTTTCAAAAGCCAATAGTGATAAATTTACAGCGCTCAGCAGTCAGTACGACACCGATGCTCAGGTGAACAAACTCGAAAATCAATATGCAAATTACAGTATTCGTAATGGCATGTACTACATCAAAGCATCTCAAAGTGGTTATATCAACAGAGCGTTGCAGTCCGGTATTGGGGAAACAATAAAAGAAGGAACTCCAATAGCAACCATAATGCCATCCGAATATGATATAGCGGTAGAAACTTTTGTAAACCCAATTGATCTGCCTTTATTGGCTAAAGGAGAAAAAGTTCGGGTTTGGTTTGATGGATGGCCAACAATTGTATTTTCAGGATGGCCTGATATGTCTTATGGAACTTTTGGTGGAGAAATTGTTGCTATTGAAAATTTCATCAGTGAAAATGGCAAATACCGCGTATTAATCGCTCCCGATAAAAAAGAAGCCAAATGGCCGAAACAATTAAGCATAGGAGCTGGAGCACAGACTATTGCCTTGTTGCATAATGTTCCAGTTTGGTTTGAAATTTGGAGAACATTGAACGGATTTCCGCCAAATTATTACAAACCAACGACCAAAACCACAAAAGAAAAGAAATAATGAAACATGTATTTTTAGCGCTTTTATTCTTTGGTTTTTCTGTAACTGCTCAAGAAATCGCATCAAAAGAACTTACCTACACCGAGTTTCTGGGGTATGTGAAAAAATACCATCCGCTGGTGAAGAATGCCAACTTGGAAATCAATAAAGCACAAGCTAATTTGATGATGGCTCGTGGTGGATTTGATCCAAAAATTGAAGTCGATTTTAGCAAAAAACAATTCAAAGACAAGGAATATTATTCCATTTTGAACAGCAGTTTCAAAATCCCAACTTGGTATGGAATCGAGATTAAAGCTGGATTTGACAATAGCGAAGGTGTTTACTTGAATCCACAAAACACACTTCCAAATCAAGGATTAACCTCGTTGGGCGTAACGGTTCCGCTTGGACAAGGTTTGTTTATTAATCAAAGAATGGCTGATGTTCGAAAAGCAAAAATGCAAATGCAATTGAGCCAAGCAGAAAGAAAACTGCAAGCTATTACAGTTTTATATGATGCTTCTTTGGCTTATTTTAATTGGAAGAAAAACTTCAATGAAGTGCAATTGTATGAAGAATACAACAAGAATGCACAAATTAGGTTCAAGGGAATTCAGTCGTTAATCCAGCAAGGTGACAAACCTGCAATTGACAGCGTTGAAGCGGGAATTATTGTAAAAAACAGAATCCTGAATCTGGAAGACTCCAAGCTTAAATTGGCTAAAGCCAAATTAGAACTTTCTAATTTTCTTTGGTTGGAAAACAATATTCCACTGGAAATATCCGATGAATTGATTCCCGAAACGCAATTGGAATTTACGATTCAGGAAAGTTTAAAAACCAATGATTTATTGAATACAAATTTCTCCATTACCAATCACCCAAAAATCAACGCGCTACAAAGTAAGATTGACATGCTAAATGTGGAAAAAAAATTAAAGGCCAATATGCTTTTGCCAAAAATTGATGTAGGTTATTCTTACATATCAGAACCCAGTTACATTGATAATTATCAGTTTGAGGATTATAAAATTGGATTGGATTTTTATTTCCCTTTGTTTCTTCGAAAAGAACGTGGTAGTTTGAAACTGGCGAAATACAAAGTTCAAGAATCCGAATTTACATTGGATTTAGAAAAAGTACAACTGACCAATAAAATAAATGCACAAAGGATGGAAATTGAATCCTTGCTAAGACAAAAGGAACTAATCAAAGGATTAGTAGAAGATAATCTAACGATGTTAAATTCAGAGGAAAGATTGTTTTCTTTTGGTGAAAGTTCCTTGTTTTTAATCAATACACGAGAGAATAATTTAGTCAGTGCACAGCTTTCAAAGATAGCTTTGGAGAACCGTTTTTACATTTCAAATTCAGAGCTTTTTAAAATAATGGCTAATCCGGATTAAATAATTTATAAAATTGTACTTTTGCAAACTGAAAATTCGAAATTATGATTATAGTAAAATCACGTGAAGAAATAGAATTAATGCGCGAAAGTGCCTTAATCGTATCAAAAACATTAGGAATGATTGCTTCTGAAATAAAAGAAGGAGTTACGACTTTATACCTGGATAAATTAGCCGAAACATTCATTCGTGACCATGGAGCTGAACCAAGTTTTCTTGGATTATATGGCTTCCCAAATTCACTTTGCATGAGTCCAAACGCACAAGTTGTTCATGGAATCCCAAACAATACACCTTTAAAAAGTGGTGATGTAATCTCAGTAGATTGTGGCGCATATAAAAATGGATACCATGGCGATCATGCTTATTCTTTTGAAATAGGTGAAGTCGCTCCTGAAACAAAAAAATTATTGCAGGTAACCAAAGAATCTTTATACGTTGGAATCCGCGAATTCAAATTAGGAAATCGTGTAGAAGACGTAGGAAATGCAATTCAAAAATATACAGAAGCGCATGGTTATGGCGTTGTTCGTGAATTAGTAGGTCATGGCGTAGGACAAAAAATGCATGAAGATCCTGAAATGCCTAATTATGGTAAAAAAGGGAGAGGAAAACTTTTTGTAGAAGGAATGGTTGTCGCTATTGAACCGATGATTAATATGGGTACCCGAAACATCAAACAATTAAAAGACGGCTGGACGATCCTTACTGCCGATGGAAAACCAAGTGCCCATTTTGAGCATGACGTTGCGATTATTGATGGGAAACCGGAGATTTTATCAACTTTTGGATACATCTACAAAGCGTTAGGAATTGTAAGTAATGAAGAAGATGAGTTTAGACAAACACCTTTAGTGCTGTAATGAAAAAACTATTTAAACTTGTACTCAATACTATCCCGCGTCCTATACTTATTCGTTTAAGTTATGTAGCGCGTCCTATTATCGCTTTTTCATTAAGAGGAACTAATTTCACCGACCCAATCGATGGAAAAAGCTTTAAATCGATGTTGCCTTATGGGTACGAAACACAAAGAAATAATGTGCTTTCGCCAAGTACACTTTCCCTGGAAAGGCATCGTTTATTGTGGTTGTATTTAAATAACGAAACTGACTTTTTTACTTCGGCAGCAAAAAAGAAAGTATTGCATTTTGCGCCAGAACAAGCTTTTTATAAATTGTTTAGAAACCAGAAAAATCTGGACTATACTACAACCGATTTGTTTTCACCGTTAGCGGATGTAAAAGCTGATATTTGTAATTTACCTTTTGAAGACAATCATTATGATGTTATTCTTTGCAATCATGTTTTAGAACACATTCCGGATGAAACTAAAGCCATGCAGGAATTGTATCGGGTTTTGAAACCAGGCGGAATGGCTATTTTACAAATTCCGCAGGATTTATCAAGAGCAACAACTTTTGCCGATGATTCCATTACGGATCAAAAAGAACGCGCTAAAATCTTTGGTCAATACGATCACGTTCGTATTTATGGCCGTGATTATTTTGATAAATTACGAAGCATTGGGTTTAAAGTAATTGAAGAAGATTACACAAATAAAATTGCCCCTGAATTAGTAGAGAAATATTGTTTAGCCAAAGGGGAAATTATTCCAGTTTGTTTTAAATAATTTACACTATAAAAAACCTGCTAAAGTTTATTTTAGCAGGTTTTTAGTTTATAAATTGAGTTGGTTTATTTTTTTTCAGGCATCAACATTCCAATTACTTTATCTTTTGTAAGATATTTTTTTGCAATATCTTGAATATCTTTAGCCGTTACTGCGTTTACAGTTTCTTCAAATTTCAAGACTTCTTCAGCGTTACTTCCATTGGTGTACGATCTTGTGAAATTAGACAACCAATATCTGTTTTCCTTACTGTCTTTTCTGAAATCAGCTAATTCCCCTTCTTTAAATTTAGCCACATCTTTTTCATCTGGTCCTTTATCGATAATATTTTGAAGTTCTTTTAAAGCAGAAGCTGTTAATTTCTCTGCATTATCTGGTCCACATGGGAAACCAATTGTAAAACTGTACGATCCATTTGGAACTTTATTCATGCTTCCTCTTGCAGAAACACCATAAACACCACTTTCATTTTCACGCAATTGCTCGATTAGTTTTATAGTCAAAACTTCTCCTAATGCTTGCATACTCATCGCATCTTTTGTAGAATATTTTGCATCTCCATAATACATGATCGTTACGTTACTTTTAGGATCTGTTCCTTTATTAACGACTTTTTTCAAATCTCCTTTTAGCATTCTATAGCCTAAATCTACGGCTTTCTCTTTTTTATCAGTCGCAGGTAAAGATGCTAAATATTTAATGGAATATGCTTCCATAGTTTTATCATCAATATTTCCAACGAAATAAAACTCAAAATCAGCAGCATTAGCAAAACGCTCCTTGTATTTATTGTACGCTAATGCATAATCCGTTTCTCCCCAAGTTTTTTCAGAAGGAATCAACCCGTTAAATCTAGGATTTTCTTTATTCAAATACGTATAAAACTCTTGCTGAAAATAAAAACTAGGTTGTGAAGCCATATTGTTAAAGAAAGCCGATTGCTTTTGTTTGTAGCCTTCAAAAGCGGTCACATCCATATTTAAATCGGTGAAATACGCATGCGTCATTTGGAACAAATATTCTAAATCCTTCGGAGTAGAATTTCCTCTTAAACCTTCAGTAGTTCCAGCTATATATGGATTTACTCTCGCTATTTTACCCGTCATAAATTTATTGATATCATTCAATTTCAATCCTGAGAATCCGGCTTCCGCCAAGGCCCCGTTAGCAAATTGAACTTTTTTCATATCCTCATTAGAGTATAAATTAGTTCCTCCAAGACTAACTGCCTCAAAAAGAACCTCATCATTTTTGAAATCTGTATTCTTATACGTTACTTTCACACCATTAGATAACACTACCGTTTTAGTTCCAATTTTAACATTACTTTCACGACTAACAATTGTACCCGGTTTAACTTCGTTTCTTATCAAACTTGTCGCAACGGCAGCATCTTCATAAGGCTTAATATCTTCAGTATTAATTTTCAAAGCATCAAGAACTTGTTGTTCTGTAACTTTTTTTAAACCTTCTTTTTCAGGGCCAGTAAGAATAATGACACGGTTGTCTTCTTTTACATAATCTTTAATTAAGCTATTTACATCCTTTAAATCAATCAAAGACATCAATTGTTTCATGGTTTGATACGTCCATTCAATCCCAGGAACCGGCTCTTTTTCCAAGAAATTAGCCTGGTATTCTCCAACAAAATTTACTGAATTCGTTTTGTCTCTGTCGTTATATGCTTTTTCAATAGAAGCAAGAAATTCTAATTTCGAACGATCTAATTCACCTTGTGTAAATCCAAATTTCTTAGCTCTTTCATTTTCAGTTATCAATACTTTCAAAGCACTTAATTGCTTATCTTCCTGAGACATTGCCACAGACTGATACGCTTTTTTATTTCTGGCAAAAGTTCCGCCATAATACGAATATCCGTAGGTAAATGGAGGTGTCGCTGAATTTGTAAGTTCATCCAATCGCGTATTTAAAAGCGTAGAGAACAATCCTTCGACAATGTAATTTTTGAAATCTCCAATATTTACGATAGGTTTTGGAGCTCCATAATCTTTGTAAATCAATTGTACTTGAGCGCTTGAAGCTTCTTTATCACTTTCAACAGCTACAAAAGTTTCCTTGTGATTAGGAACGTCATAAAATTTTCTAGGTTTTTCTTTGGCTGGATTTTTATAACCTGAAAAATGAGAAATGATTTTCTTCTCCATTTCTGCTACGTCAATATCACCAACAACAATTACGCTCATCAAATTTGGACGATACCAATCTTTGTAGAAATTAATTAGCGATTGGTGTTTAAATTTTTCTAAAATTTCTTTTTGACCAATTGGCAAACGCTCCGCATAGTGTGACTCATGCATCATTTTTGAAATGTAGCGACCCAACATTCTTTTTTGAGCACCTAAACCCAATCTGTATTCTTCTAAAACTACGCCTCTTTCTTTATCAATTTCTTCTGGTGTCAAAACGGTATTAAAAGCCCAGTCTTCAATAATTTGAAATCCTTTTTCTAATTTTTCAGGACTGTCAGATGGAATTGGTAAAAAATAAACCGTTTCATCAAAACTGGTATACGCATTTAAGTGTTGCCCAAACTTTACACCAATACTTTGCAAATAATCAACTAATTGATTTTTTGGAAAACGCTTAGTACCATTAAAACACATGTGCTCCATAAAGTGAGCCAATCCTTGTTGATCATTCTCCTCAAGGATAGAACCAGCATTCACTACTAGTCTAAGATCTACTTTTTTTTCTGGTTTGGCATTTTTCTTGATGTAATAGGTTAAGCCATTTTCAAGCTTGCCTGTTTTTACACTAGGATCAAACGGAATGGCCTTTGAATAATCCATTTGCTGTGCAAAAGCAGCCAATGGAAACAGCATAATCCCGAATACTAAATTGTTGATTTTTTTCATAGGGTTAGATATATTTGAAGTAAAAATAATAAGATAACTCTTAACTTTTAAAAATATTATATTTTAATTAACAGAAATTACATACAAAAAATACTTACTGTCTAAAATTACATACTTGGATAAATACGGGGAGTATTCCTTATATTTACAAAATCTTTAAGCGTTGCAAAATGATAAAACCTTTTTTTAAAATAGCCATCTTTTTACTTTTTGCATTCACAGCTAATTCTTCCTTTGGACAAGTCGAAAAAGAAGTAGCTGCACCTTACAATATTAAGACGATTTCTTTTTTACAGAGCGATCGAAATGTGCTTCCAATTTTTAAATTAGGAGAAGGATTTCAATTGCAGTTTGATGATCTTTTTGGTAATGAAGCTAACTATTATTACGAAATAATTCATTGCGATTACAACTGGAATCCTACCGCAATTCCAAAAAACGAATATTTACAAGGTTTTGACAATCAAAGAATTCAAGACTATACTAATTCCTTCAATACATTACAAATCTTTTCCCACTACAAATTATCAATTCCCAATCAATTTACACAGCAGTTGCGAATCAGTGGAAATTATATCATAAAAGTTTTAGACGAAAATAAAGAAGTGGTATTTTCCAGAAAATTCATTTTAAGCGAAGATCTTGTTACGGTTCCAATGCAGGTTAAGCGAGCACGAACAGTAAGCAATATAGAACTGAAACACAATTTAGAATTCTCTATAAAATCAAGCGTAATTACATTTCAAAATCCAATGAAGAACGTTAAAGTAGTCTTACTTCAAAACGGACAATTTAATACTACCATAAAAAATATAGTTCCACAATATACCATTGGAAATGACTTGATTTACAAATATGACCTTGAAACACAGTTTTGGGCAGGAAATGAATTTCTATATTTTGAGAACAAAGACATCCGCTCTGCAAGTAACAATATAGCGCGCATAGACTCTAATACCGCAATTTATGGTTCCTATTTGTACACTAATGGCGCACGAACAAATTTCCCTTATTCATTTACCCAAGATGTTAATGGTGATTTTGTTGTTAATAACATAAATACCACTAATCCTGAAATCGAAGCGGATTATGTTTGGGTTTATTTCAGTCTTTCTGCCCCTACTTTTAGAATGAAAAAAAATATTTATGTTGGCGGAATGTTTAATAATTACAATTTGACACCAGAATACAAAATGGATTATAATTCCCAAAAGAGCGTTTATGAAAAAGCTATTTTGGTTAAGCAGGGTTTTACAAACTATCAATATATTGTAGCTGATGATAAAGGAGTTATTGACTATGAAAATGCAATTGACGGGAATTTTTATCAAACCGAAAATGATTACACCGTACTCGTTTATTACAGAGAAAACACAGATCGATACGATAGAGTTGTTGGGAAAGGAATGGCAAATTCCTTAAATATTACCAACTAAAAAAACTTTTTAAAATTTAGCAAAACGAGTTCAATTTTTTGTAAATTTGTCAATAAACATATTCATCCATTTAATCATGGTTTCTCAAATAACAAGAGGTATAAAAATTTCAGTTTTGACTAGTTTTGAAGGAACCTACTTCAAAAACTACAAGATTCACTTTGCCTTTAGTTATGTAATCACAATTGAAAATCACAGTAAAGATTCTGTTCAGTTGATTTCTCGTCATTGGGAAATTTTCGATTCTCTAAATGCAATAGAAATAGTCGATGGCGAAGGTGTAATTGGTAAAAAACCAGTATTAAAACCCGGCGAGCAACACACCTACAGCTCTGGTTGTTTACTTTCTTCGCCTTATGGTGCCATGAAAGGATATTTCAACATGATTAACTTCACCTCTACAAGAAACTTCAAAGTTATCGTACCTACTTTTAGGTTATGTGCGCCGTTTGCTTTGAATTAAATCACAACTCTTTTATTAGAATTTTAACTTCCAATCTGATTCTCTGATTGATGAATTATTGCTACCTTTACAGCTCAATTTTTGATTCTAATTAAAATCTATTAATATGCCAAAAGGAATTTACAACGTCCCAAAAGCGTTTAACGAAACCGTTAAGTCATACGCTCCAGGAAGTCCGGAAAGAGAAGAAGTTCTAGCCACTTTCAATAAAATGTATAATGAAACAGTAGATGTGCCTTTATACATTGGAGGAGAAGAAATCCGTACAGGAAAAACTCAATCAATAAATCCTCCTTTCGACCACAAACACACTGTGGGACAGTATCACGAAGCAAATAAAGAACATATAGAAAAAGCCATTTCAACTGCTCTAGAAGCTAAAAAGAAATGGGCAAATTTAGCGTGGGAACACAGAGCTTCGATATTTTTAAAAGCTGCTGAATTGCTTGCTGGACCTTACCGTGCAAAAATAAATGCAGCTACTATGATTGCTCAGGCAAAAACAGTACATCAAGCTGAAATTGATGCAGCATGTGAATTTATAGACTTTTTACGTTATAACGTACAGTTCATGACTCAAATTTATGCTGAACAACCCGTTTCATCAGAAGGTGTTTGGAACAGATTAGAGCATAGACCACTTGAAGGATTTGTTTATGCCATCACTCCATTTAACTTTACAGCAATTGCAGGTAATTTACCAGCTGCTCCAGCATTGATGGGGAATGTTGTAGTTTGGAAGCCAAGTGCTACACAAATTTATTCTGCAAATGTAATCGTAGAAGTATTCAAACAAGCAGGATTACCGGATGGTGTAATCAATGTAGTTTATGGAGACTCAGCAATGATTTCTGAAACTTTATTAGGAAGTCCAGATTTCGCAGGAATTCACTTTACAGGTTCCACTCGTGTTTTCAATGACATTTGGGGAAAAATTGGACAAAACATCAGCAAATACAAAACATATCCTAGAATCGTAGGAGAAACTGGTGGTAAAGATTTTGTTGTAGCACATTCATCAGCTATACCAGCTCAAGTTGCTACAGCACTTTCCAGAGGAGCTTTCGAATACCAAGGACAAAAATGTTCTGCTGCTTCAAGAGCTTATGTACCAGAATCTATATGGCCGGAAGTAAAAAAATTATTAGTAGCCGATTTAGCTTCTATGAAAATGGGATCTCCAGGAGACACCAATAATTTCGTTTCATCCGTAATTTCAGAAGGTTCATTTGACAAATTAGCCGGTTTTATTGACCAAGCTAAAAAAGATGCTGATGCCGAAATTATTGCAGGAGGAAATTACGACAAGTCTGTTGGTTATTTTATAGAGCCTACCGTTATCGTAACTACAAATCCAAAATACAGTACAATGGAAACCGAATTATTCGGACCAGTATTGACAATTTACGTTTACGAAGATGCTAAATGGGAAGAAACACTTGTATTAGTAGATTCGACTTCTGAGTACGCATTAACAGGAGCTGTCTTGAGCCAAGACCGTTATGCCATAGAATATGCAATGAAAGTTTTAGAAAATGCCGCAGGTAATTTCTACATCAACGACAAACCAACAGGTGCTGTTGTAGGACAACAACCATTTGGTGGAGCTAGAGGTTCAGGAACTAATGACAAAGCTGGTTCTGTATTAAACTTATTGCGTTGGGTTTCTCCAAGAACCATCAAAGAAACTTTTGTTACTCCAGAGAACTATAGATATCCATTTTTAGGATAATAAATTAGTCGTAAAGTTTAAAAGTCAAAAGTCTTAAAGAACATACAAATAGTAAAAAGCCGAATCTAGATTTAGATTCGGCTTTTATTATTCTAGTTAAAAATCATTTAAAAAAAACATCAGGAATTTACAACAATAGCTTTTTATTCATAAAAGTCAAAAAAAACTTTTGCTGGTCAACAAAAGAATAATGAGAACAATTATCTATAATTTCAAGATTATTCTTCCCAACAATACTTTTCAAATCAGACAATTGTTTTATTGAGAACACCCCATCATTTTTACCGTAAAGTGCATAAATTGGAATTCCCAAACTATCAATATTTTTTAAAATAGGGATTGTATTTAAATTATTTTTAGCTTCATTCTTATAAAACTTTGTAGGTGATTCAGGATTTCTATAGCTTGTTTTATAAATACTACCCTCTTCATAATCTAGTCGTAATTTCTTACTTTCAATAGTTGGATTTGGCATATTAAAAAAAAACATATCGTCTGCAATTTCAAAACATTGTTTTCTATATAAAGCTGAATTTTTACTTAATTTTTTAATATCAACAATATGATTTAACTTTGAAGAATCATTTTTGAACTGTTTTTTTGCTCTTCTCAAAATATGGTTATAGGTTGCTTGTTGCGAAAATAAAGCATCAACTAAAATTAAGCTTTTTACCTTTTCAGGATATTTATTAGTAAACAATGCTGCTAATATCCCTCCAAAACTATGGGCGAGAATATTTGCTTTATCAATCTTATACATTTTATAAATCCATAATAAATCATCAAAACCTTCATCAAATGTCATTGTCGCATTAACATCTTTTGAACGACCTTCTCCTCGCCTATCGTAAACAATTACATAAAAACCTTTATCTGCTAATTTTTGTGCAGTCGTGGCTTCAAATAAATTGGAGTTTCCACTGGGACCTCCATGAATGAATATAATAGGCAAATCATTATAATCACCATAATGTTGTGTGTAAATATTCTGAGCATTTACAGAGTTGAGTGTAATAAAAAATAAAATTATTAATACTTGCCTCATTATTTTTATTAAAATGATCTTGACTATAAATCCTTTAAACTTATCTAAACCGTAAACTTCAACGGTACATGTACCACTTTCTTAGTTTCAAAGAATTCATCTTCGAAGAAATCAGCTAAATTGTATTCCGTAGCTTTTGGGAAATCCTTCAATTCTTCCGTTAAATCTCCTCCTTTTAAATAAAGAATTCCATTTTTCAATTCGTGTTTGTTGTTCTTTTTGATTTTGGTTTTTACCCAAGAAACAAAATCCGGCATATTTGTAACGGCACGACTCACGATAAAATCGAAATCTCCTTTCACATTTTCGGCACGCATTTGTTCCGCTTTTACATTTTTCAATTCCAATCCTTCGGCAACAGCCTGAACCACTTTTATTTTTTTTGCAATAATATCAATCAAATAAAAACGCGTTTCTGGAAAAAGAATCGCCAATGGAATTCCAGGAAATCCTCCACCAGTTCCAACATCAAGAACATAGGTTCCTGGTTCGAATTTAATGACTTTAGCAATTCCCATCGAATGTAAAATATGTTTGGTATACAAAGCATCAATATCTTTTCTCGAAATAACATTGATTTTTTCATTCCAATCATGGTATAAAAAATCAAGTTTTTCGAACTGTTCTTTCTGAATATCAGTCAAATTAGGAAAATACTTAAGAATCTCGTTCATCTATTATTTTTTTAACAAAAGTAATACTTTAGAGTTAAAATATTTATCTCAATTTTGTATATCGAAAAATTTATAATAATTACCTTTGAACTTTATTAAATACATATGAATAATAATGCGCCAACATTTGCTAAGCAAGATAGCCTAAAGTTTTTTAGAACACTTAACTCACGGGTTAACAATTACTTCAAAGAAAACAACATCCAAAAGACCGGCAATTGGAAACTATATTTGAAAACTATAATTCTGTTTTCAATTTTTCTTGCACCTTATTTTTTAATTCTGACACTTGGAATGCCATTTTGGGCACATCTTCTATTGACAATAGTGATGGGAATTGGAATGGCTGGAGTGGGAATGAATGTGATGCACGATGGAAATCACGGCTCCTATTCTAATAAAACCTGGGTCAACAAATTCATGGGTGGAACTATTTATGTTTTGGCAGGAAATGTATACAACTGGCAAGTGCAACATAATGTTTTACACCACACCTACACAAACATTCCGGGTCACGATGAGGATTTAGATGCCGGACGTGTTATCCGTTTTACTAAAGAAGCAAAATGGTATAATTTCCACCGTTTTCAGCAATATTATTCTGTATTCTTATACGGATTACTAACTTTCAACTGGGCTATCACAACTGATTTCAAACAGATGAGAAGCTACTTGAAAAGAAAATTATCTTACGGAGAAGCGAAAAGCCCAAAAATACTTTGGACGACTTTAATTATCACCAAAGTAATTTATGTTTCTATCTGGATCGTATTACCAATCGTTATTGGAATCACTTGGTGGAAAGTATTAATTGGTTTCTTCGTGATGCATTACACTGCTGGATTAATTCTAAGTGTTGTGTTCCAATTGGCACACGTTGTTGAAGAAACGACTAATCCATCACCAAATGAATTAGGTGAAATGGATAATACTTGGGCGATACACCAATTGTTTACGACTACTAATTTTGCTCCAAAAAACGCAATTGTTAACTGGTACACTGGCGGATTGAATCACCAAATTGAGCACCATATTTTCCCAAATATCAGTCACGTGCATTATGGTAAAATTGCCAGTATCGTAAAAGAAACGGCTCAAGAATGCAACTTGCCGTATTACGAATACAAAACAATGCGAAGCGCCGTTATTGCTCATTTCAAGCATTTAAAAGATTTGGGAATGAAACCGGAACTTACATAATTAAACGAAACATAACATGTTGTAGAGATGTACCGCAGAGCATCTCTACCATGCATCTTTACAATAATAAATAAACTAACTACAACCTATTACAATGAATCCATTATCCGATAGAATTAACAATCTAGCAACATCACAAACATTAGCTATGGCTGCCTTAGCCAGAGAATTAAAAGCACAAGGAAAAGACATTATCAGTTTAAGTTTAGGCGAACCTGATTTTAATACGCCAGACTTTATCAAAGAAGCGGCTAAAAAAGCGATAGACGAAAATTATAGCACTTACTCTCCAGTAGAAGGATATGCAGAATTAAAAGAAGCCATTTGCAGAAAATTCAAAAGAGACAATGATTTAGAGTACAAACCATCTCAAATTGTAGTTTCAACAGGAGCAAAACAATCCTTATACAACATTGCACAAGTAATGCTAAACGATGGTGACGAGGTAATTTTACCAGCGCCTTACTGGGTTTCGTATTTCGAAATCGTAAAATTGTCCGGTGGAGTTCCTGTAGAAGTTCCTACATCTGTAGATACTGATTTCAAAATCACACCAGAACAATTAGAAGCGGCAATCACACCAAAAACAAAAATGATGTGGTTCAGTTCTCCTTGTAATCCAAGCGGATCTGTTTATAACAGAGAAGAATTAACGGCTCTTGCAAAAGTGCTAGAAAAATACCCACACGTATATGTTGTTGCTGACGAAATCTACGAGCACATCAATTTCTCAGGGACTTTTTGCAGCATCGCATCTATCCCAGGAATGTTAGAAAGAACAATTACCGTTAACGGAGTTGCCAAAGCTTTTGCCATGACAGGATGGAGAATTGGATATATTGGCGCACCAGAATTCATTGCTAAAGCGTGTACAAAAATTCAAGGTCAAGTAACCTCAGGAGCAAATTCTATCGCACAACGCGCTACCATTACAGCGGTAGATGCTGATCCAAGTGTATTAAAACACATGGTTGACGCTTTCCACAGCCGTAGAGATTTAGTGGTAGGATTATTAAAAGAAATTCCAGGAGTAAAAATCAACGTTCCCGAAGGAGCTTTTTACGTATTCCCAGACATTTCTTCTTTCTTCGGAAAAACATTGAAAGGAACCGAAATCAATAATGCAATGGATTTATCAATGTACCTTTTGGCCGAAGCTAACGTAGCAACGGTAACAGGTGACGCTTTTGGTAATCCTGACTGTATCCGTTTCTCTTACGCAACCAGCGACGAGATCTTGAAAGAAGCATTAAAAAGAATCAAAGATGCTTTGGCACTATAGTCAAATCTCATAAAATCGAAAGTTAGAAAGTCAAATATCCAACTTACAATACCATCAAAACCTCAAGACATTCTTGGGGTTTAGTTGTTTTTGGGCGTGACCGCAAGGGTCGGGCTTTACGCTTCAATCTTTATATTTTTAAAGAAAAAATATAAAGGATTTCCACTGCACTCCCTCACGCAAACCCTGCCAAAATCCTAATTATTCTAATCTAGTACGGAATGTTCGTGAGGTATACCTACAAATAACAACGCAAACAGAAAAATAATGAAATTTATGATAGTTTATGTTTTCAATTCTGGCTCAATTTCAACATTGCATTTGCAACATTTAAAGTTGATTTGTCATATTGCTCATGTCCATATCCAAAATTCTCATTTAACTCATAAAACAATCTATAAATATCAAAAGGATTTTGAGAATCTGAAATCCATTTTACAATTATTTCTAAAATCTCATTCATATTGGTTTGAAAAGTCATTCTACCATCAGACAATCTGATACCATTATTGTCAGATTTTTTCTTACCGTTGTTTAAGAAAATGTTTTTTTCGTCATAAATAATATCTCTTATTTCTTTATATTCTTTTCCTTTTGGTAAATACTCCATCAATAGTTTGCGAATTCCTTTATAGTAAATATTATATTTTTCTTCAGGATTTTCAAACTCTTTACCAACTAATTTGCGTAACTCATCAATTTCTTCTAAACCACCAATCTCAGAATTAAAGCTTAGCTGCTTACCAATCTTCTCATTAGATTTTTGAAGTATTTCTAATCTTTCTAAATCAGCTTTAGAAATTTCTAAATCTTCTTCTTTCCTAATTTTTTTATTTTCGTCTTCAATCATAACTACTAAAATTTAATTTCTAAAATGGTTTTTATTTTCTCACTTGCTTGCTTCAAATTTTTATCATCCCAAGAAATTGGACTTAATTTCTTCAAAGATTCCGAATAGTCAGGATAAAAGTCTCTAAAAGCAGCATGATAACTTTTCTTATATAGTTTATCTTGATACCAAGTGAAAAATGAATAAACAATTGACTCATGCAATTCATTTTCCTTTGCAAATTTTGACACTAAATATGAATTATTAATATATTTTTTAATGTAGTGAAACTTCTCTTCGCTTAAAAAAATATCCCGCGCAAAAGAATCAGCTTTCTCTTCAATTAAAAATAAATCATTATCACCTGTTAAATGAAAACTATTAGTTTCAATTAAATCAAAATCAAATAATACATGATGCAATTCATGCATTAATGTAAACCAAAGAGTTGGATATTTTTTGTTAAAGTCCGTTAAAACGATACAGGGTTTACCATTTATAATGAATGTAGCTCCTTTAACCTGAGTAGTAGAAAGATAATTTTGAAAAATAACTGTGACTCCAAGATTATATAATGCTCTGCAAACAGTGAAAAGTCCATTTTGTAAATCTTGTGAATATGGCTTGATTTTCACTATTAAATCTTTTAATCTTTCACGATTATAATCATTCGGATTATCGATAATCTTAAAACTTTGATAAGCTGATTTTATCCAAAAGTCTTTCATTTTATCTGAAAAATTTCTTTTAACTCTGCTGTACAGAGGTTCATCAAGTTGTTTTTCGAAGTCACTTATTGAGTTTAAGCCGAAAAAAGACAAAACTTTGTCAACTAACACTTCAGTATCATCATTATTGCTAAAAAAACCAAGTTTGGTTAAAGCTTTTATGTCAAAATTCTTAACTAAAAAGGTTGCTTTTCTTGCATTTTCAATTGAAGAAATATTTTCTTTGCTTTGATTCTTTAGAACAACATTAATAAATTCATTAATATCAATATTCAAAAACTCTGAAATCTTAACAATATTAATAAAATTTGGTTGTTTTGCAGTGCCTGAAATTATTTCTTCAAAAACATCTTTGTCTATGTTGAGTAATTTTAGAGCTTTTGTTTTACTTAAATTATATTCAATCAATTTAGTTTCAAAAATTTCTCTTATATCAATATAATTATCCTCTGAAAAAATTGATTGTAATAATTTATTTATGCCTACTGATTTCATATAAAGGGTATTTACCTCGCAAATATAATCAAAATATGACATTAAAAAACATTTTAAGGGAAATTACCCTTAAAAAAATAATTATAACTCATTTGAGTAATGCACATAATAAAAGTTAAGTTTGTATATAATATGATTTGAGTAAATTGAAAAACGAAATTAATCTAGTCTCAAATTACTTTTGTTAAGGAAATATTAGACTTTCCTTCAAATATTTATAAAAAAACAGAAAAAAAAATGTTTAATATTTAGACAAACCCGTTACAATCATTTAACATTATTCTAAAAAACAAACTCTAACATCCACATCAAACCCAAACCATCATGCTCACCGCCATCAACCCAAAGTTACCCATGCGTAACAAAGCAATTACACGGAATTTCTACATCAACCAATTGGGTTTTCAGGAATGGGGTAATGCAGACTTTGATGGGTATTTGATGGTGCAAAAAGACAGCATTGAAATTCATTTTTTTGAAATTGCAACTATTAATGCTGTCGAAAATTACTCAGGAGTTTACATTCGGGTGCAGGATATTGAAACCGTATATAAAAACTTCTTGAACAACGGCGTTACCATTCATCCCAATGGTCCTCTGGAAATCAAACCTTGGGGACAAAAAGAATTTTCGATATTGGATCCGGATCATAATCTATTGACTTTCGGGCAAAGTTTATAGCGAATGGGCAGTCATAAAAAAGCAATTTAGTATTTTTACATTCTAATTAAGACTTCAAAAAATGAAAATACTATTGCTAGGCTCAGGCGAATTAGGAAAAGAATTTACAATCGCGGCACAACGTATCGGGCAAATCGTAATCGCTGTGGACAGTTACGAAAATGCTCCTGCCATGCAAGTTGCCCATGATTTTGAGGTCATCAACATGCTCGACGGAGATGCGTTAGACAAAATCGTCGCCAAACACCAACCAGATTTCATCGTTCCTGAAATAGAAGCTATTAGAACCGAACGTTTTTATGATTACGAGAAGCAAGGTATCACCGTAGTTCCTTCTGCGAAAGCGGCAAACTTCACGATGAATAGGAAAGCGATCCGTGATTTAGTATCCAAAGAATTAGGTTTAAAAACCGCAAATTATCGCTACGCCACCACTGCCGAGGAATTGCAAAAAGGTGTTGAAGCTGTTGGAATGCCCTGCGTGGTAAAACCCTTAATGTCTTCGTCTGGAAAAGGACAATCAACCATCAAAACCGAAGCGGATATCAAAAAAGCATGGAATTATGCTGTGGAAGGTTCCCGCGGCGATGTGGTTGAGGTAATTGTAGAAGCTTTCGTCAAATTTAATTCGGAAATCACTTTATTAACCGTTGTTCAAAATAATAACCCAACACTTTTTTGTGCGCCAATTGGTCACCGTCAAGAACGTGGCGATTATCAGGAAAGCTGGCAACCCGCCAGAATATCCGACAAGGATTTGTACGAAGCGCAAGACATGGCCGAAAAAGTAACAGAAGCTTTGGGTGGTGCAGGACTTTTTGGAGTCGAATTTTTCTTGGCTGATGATGGTGTTTATTTCTCGGAATTATCGCCTCGACCTCATGATACCGGAATGGTGACATTAGCCGGAACACAAAATTTCAACGAATTCGAATTGCACTTACGAGCTATTCTCAGTTTACCCATTTTCGAAATTACATTAGAAAAAGCGGGAGCGAGTGCTGTAATTTTAGCTTCGGAAAATTCAACCAATCCAACCTATTCCGGAATAGAAAATATTGCTTCCTTAGCAAAAACTGATTTCAGAATCTTTGGCAAACCAACTTCAAGACCATATCGAAGAATGGCTGTAGCTTTAGTCAATGATCGTTTAGAAACTCCAATTGAAGAAGTGGTAGAAAAAGCGAAGAAAGCAGCCAGTTTAGTTACCGCACACCCATAATTTGCTATAGATAATATTGTCAAGTCGAGCGCAGTCGAAACTAAACGGTAAGACTCGACTGCGATCGAATTGACAAACGTCTAAAGGAAACGAGATTGATCCCCATTACTTTTTAGAAGTACGAAAATCTGTCGGAGTTATTCCTGTATGTTTCTTGAACAATCGTGTGAAATACGAATAATCATCAAAGCCTAATTCCGTTGCAATTTCATTGACGGTAAACTTTTTATCCATCAGCATGCGTTTCGCTTCAAGGATAATCCTAGCTGTAATCACTTCAGTTGTGGTTTTTTGCAACATTTCATTGCAAATCCTGTTCAAGTGTTTCAAAGTAATATTGAGTCGTGAAGCGTAGAAAAAAGGCGCCTTTTCTGTTTTAAAATTTTGCTCTAAAAGCACTTCAAAATTTTTAATTTTCACATTATACGAATGTGCTTCATGCAAATGTGTTTCACTATATTTTCTGGCAATTTCAATGTGAATAATATCCAACAAATTCATTATTTTATCTTGCTTCAACAGCTGATTTGTATGAGTTTCTTCAATCAGACTCTCAAAATAAGGGAGAATAGCTTTCGATTCGGCTACATCAAAAAACATTTCTGGCTTATTGTCCACCGAAGAATAAAAAGGATAATCGCCAATGGTTTTTTGTCCAAAATAAAGATTATACATTTCCTGCGAATAGAAAATTACGAATCCTTCCACGTCATCAGATAAATTCCAATGATGCATTTGTCCGGGTTGCAAAAAAAACATACTACCTGGCTGAATCGTAAACACATCAAAATCGATTTCATGCGTTCCGGAACCATTGGTAAAAAAGACAAAAACATACGAATTATGCCTGTGCGGTTCCTCAACAAAACTATGGTCGATTAGGTGATTTTTGAAGGTATTAATATACAAATCACTATTTACTGAAGTACAGTTAAACCGCTGAATGTTATAAATAGGATATTTTTTCATTTCGCTTCAAATGTCTTTATTGTGCTATAATTAGCGAATATAGAAAACATCCATGACATGAATAAGAAATACCTTTGATAAAAATAATTACGATGTCAAATTCTATTGTACACATCCTGAATAATGATTGCCCTAATTGTCTTAAAGGCAAAGTATTCAATGAAAAAAGTATATTTTTCAATTTTGGATTCCCTAAAATGAACGAATATTGCTCTCATTGCAATTATAAATTCGAAAAAGAACCTGGTTACTTTTTTGGAGCCATGTATGTAAATTATGGTTTAACAGTGGCCCAAGGAATTGCTACCTATGTTATTGCCCAATTCTTCTTTAAAGAAACTTTCGATTTAAGGATCATTCCAATTATTGCTGTAGTGATTATCGCCATGGCTTCTATTAATATTCGTCTTTCCAGATTATTGTGGATTTACATGTTTAAAAATTATTCGATATAAAAAAACCTGTATCTTAGCTAAAGTAAAATTTAATCATTTATGAAAAAGATACTATACTTAGCTATTTTATTCTCTGCGACACTTGCAAGCGCTCAGGATAAAAAAGAAGAACCAAAACTTCAAATTGTCGAAGCTTCATGCGGACAATGCCAGTTTGGGATGGAAGGACACGGTTGCGAATTAGCCGTTCGCATTGACGGAAAATCCTATTTTGTTGACGGAAGTTCTATCGACTCCCATGGTGATGCGCATGCCAGCGATGGTTTTTGCTCAGCGATAAGAAAAGCAGAAGTGGTTGGTGAAGTGGTTGACAATAAATTCAAAGTCACCTTATTCAAATTACTGCCAAAAAAATAAGAAAAGGGCTTAAAGAATTTTCTTTAGGCCCTTTGTCATTATTTCGATTTCAGACTCGATTTCAGATTGATATTCTCAAAACTCGAAATATCAATTACTTCTTCTAAGTCTATATCAAAAGAAATTTTTATACTGTCACCCACCATTGTCACCGGTAATTGATTGGATATTTGTGAAGAACCCACAAAAATATTAGGATAATCTTTGACTTTAAAATAATAAAAACTATTCCCGTTTTTTACATCATTTTGGATTCGGGTTACCACTGATTTCAGCGATTTTTTATTGGAAACACTATTTGGATTTATTTTATTATCCGCCATATTATAGACGTTTTTAAACGAAGTCAAGGTTTCTCGCATCGTATTACCCACGCCCACAATCGTATAATCTGAGATGGCGACCATCGCAAACATTTTAACCAATCCACCATCATCTTTAAGCGTCATCACATACGTGGGAATGTTATTGATATTATACGGAATAGGCAACGAAGCCTTATATCCTTTCTCCTGAACTTTCCCTTGTGCAGAGCTTTGAGCAGCAAATTCTGTCGCGCCACCTTGTTTATAAAAAGTAGTTTCCTTGGTTCTGGTATCTACCAATACAAAACCTACAGCAGACTCTTCTTTCCCCACCGAAGTCAATCCTGTGTACCAATAGGATTTATTATCTTTTCCGTAAACTAATGTTAATCCTTCCGTGATTTGGAGTTTATCCGCATTAGAGAAATTCCAGTACCCATGAACATACTCACCCCAATCGTTCAATTGATCTTCTATAAAATCCAAAGGCTGGATTCGGTCTACCCATTTTGGCGTTTCAGCAATTGAATATTCATTTATAACACCAGATTGCGCATCAACCACAGCTACACCCGTAGCTTCTTTTCCTGAGAAACCAATTTTTTTTATATATTTAGTAACAACCCAAAACGGATTCCCAGCATCATCAATCTCAAAGCTAAAATCAGCCAGACCAAAAGTAACGTTGCCATTAAAATAAACGTGTCTGTGAATGTCACTTTGAAAATAAGCACCTTGCTGGTACTTAATCCTGATATTCTTTCCTCCCACATTCTGAACTAATTTCACATCGCGTTCATTGGTTGCAGAAACCATAACATATCCCGCAGTTCCCTCCTGATTATTAAACCATTTTAAAAACCCCGAATGTAATAATGGTGCAACCCAGTACAAGCTGTTATTCACTTTTTGAATACAAAAATCCCCTAATTCTACTTGACTACCCAAAGCGGGTTGTGAACCTAAAATTTTCTCACCCAAAAGATGCGCTAATTCCTCATCAACCACACGGATTTTATCAATAGAAATTGGAGCAATATGATTGGTTATTTTTTGGCCGTTTTTGACTTCGCCTATTAATTTTTGGTACGAATCGCTTCGGAATATTTTTAAGCTTGTCATAAAAGGAAGCGCGATACAATACACTAAAAGTATTCCTGCTAGAATATACAAAACCTTGCTCGGCCTAGCGACAATCTTCACTTGCTTTGTTTGTTGTGAAACTGTAAGTCCCAAAGAAAATAAAATTCCAAGAATAACTAATAATAACAAAACAATAGCAAAGCCCGTAAATCCATAATTAATAACCGGCAGGGTGATGTAAAAAAGGAAAAATCCAAAAAGGACTAGAAAAACAATTGAGAAGATTTTTTTCATGATATTCAATCTTTATATTTTAACATTAGTCTTTAATCCTTCTAAATGTTACACTAAAAAAGTGTCAATTTTAAAGAAAACAGAAACCCTATTTACAATACCGCAAAAAATAGTATTTTTGCATCCCGATTGAAATTCATTTTTCAATCCATGCATTTTTTCAATCTTTAAATTAGACACATGAAATGCCTTTTGGCATTACATCTGACAAATCAATAACAATAAAAAATTACAGATGAAAGCATACGTATTTCCAGGTCAAGGCGCACAATTTACAGGAATGGGTAAAGACTTATATGAAAATTCAACTCTTGCAAAAGAATTATTCGAAAAAGCCAACGAAATTTTAGGTTTCCGCATCACAGACATCATGTTTGAAGGAACATCCGACGAATTGAAAGAAACCAAAGTCACACAACCGGCCGTTTTCTTGCATTCAGTGATTTTGGCAAAAACGTTAGGGGAGGATTTCAAACCAGAAATGGTAGCAGGACATTCACTAGGTGAATTCTCTGCTTTAGTAGCAAATGGCGCTTTGTCATTTGAAGACGGATTGCGATTGGTTTCACAACGCGCTTTGGCAATGCAAAAAGCCTGCGAAATAAAACCATCTACAATGGCAGCCGTTTTAGGACTGGCTGATAATATCGTAGAAGAAGTTTGTGCTTCGATTGACGGAATTGTAGTAGCGGCAAATTACAACTGCCCGGGACAATTAGTAATTTCTGGAGAAACATCAGCAGTAGAAAAAGCATGTGAAGCGATGAAGGCTGCGGGTGCAAAACGTGCGTTGTTATTACCTGTTGGTGGTGCTTTTCACTCTCCAATGATGGAACCGGCTCGAGAAGAACTAGCTGCAGCTATTGAAGCAACTATGTTCTCAACTCCTATTTGTCCGGTATATCAAAACGTAACGGCTAGCGCAGTTTCAGATCCAGCCGAAATTAAGAAAAACCTAATCATTCAATTGACAGCTCCGGTAAAATGGACACAATCTGTACAACAAATGATTGCTGACGGTGCTATTTTATTTACTGAAGTAGGTCCCGGAAAAGTATTGGCCGGATTGATTGGAAAAATTGATAAAGAAGCGATTACTGCGAATGCATAGTTAGCCTTAAATGTTCAAAATAGCATCCTCATAAACAAGAGTTTGTGAGGATTTTTTTTATCTTTATAAAATGAGTTAAAATTAATTTTAATTTTTAAAATGAAAAAAATGAAAAAAGCACTTTTAGGATTAGCATGTATTGCAACTTTAATGACTTCTTGCAAAAAAGAAACAAAAGACGAAGTAAAAGAGGCTACCGAAGCCGTTGGTAATGAAATGGAAGAAGCTATAGACACAGCAGCTGTCAAAGTGGATGCTGCAGCTGATTCTACCAAGGTTAAAGCAGGAGAAGTCCTTAAAAAAGGAGCTGACAAAATGAATCAAGCCGATGAAAAATTGAAAGAAGCCGCAAAAAAATAATTCAAAAAAAAGAGGCTGTATAGAAAGTCTGAACGAATTATAAATTGAGAAAATAAGTTTTCAGTCTCGGTTTTCATTTACAGAAAATTGATGCAAAATAGAATCCTCATGAACTGATGTTTGTGAGGATATTTTTATTTCTTCTGTATCCTATACAAAATATAATAAAAATATTTTTTGTTACGCTTTTATTCTTTTATGCATTTCCGCTTTAAACGGTTCTGGAGTAAAGCCTTTTTACATTTCTTCATCAAAATCAAAAGTGTCTCTATCAATTCCTTTTAATTTAGTTTTCGAAACTTCGTAACTTACAAAAGGTTCTTCCGCTTTATTTATTTTCGGATTTATTTTAGTATTTATTTTAGTATTCATGATAAACTTATCTACTCAACAAATTTACAATTAATTACATAAAACAAAATGAATTATCTAGCCTGAACAGCCGTATCCGGAAAATCAGAAAACAAACCATCCGTTCCTAATCTATAGAAAGCCTGATATTCTAAAATTGGGTTATTATTATAATTGTGTAATAAGCGTTGCTCTTCATTTCTAAAAGTATAAACATTCACTTGCAATCCTTTTTTATGTGCATCCGAAATTAAAGTTGTCGGTAGTAACGCCTCTTTATCGGCATCATCTATTTTTCCGTCTTTATTTATATCATCCGCTTTACCATCATTATTTGCGTCAGTCCCTCTATATGAAATAATAAAAGGCTTCCATACACCAATCCCATTAGCATACGTTTTAACAAAATCTAAACCTGCTTCTGTTCTAAAAAAACCATAATCTCTAGCATCTCCTTTCAAATACCAATCATACGGTTTCACGTCTGAAATGGCTTCCCCTTTAGGAACTGTAAAAATTAAATCTCCATTTAGAGCCACATCAGAACAGCTTAACAATTGAATAATTTTCACAGTCGACTTGCTTCTGATATATTGCAGATTAGAAACTTCAAACGATTGAACATAAACTGGAGACGAAGCATTATTCCAACCTTCAGCAGTTAAAACCTCTAACAGTTTAGCTGTAATTTTCAAGTTTAGCGTTTCGTGAAAAGAAGGATGTTTTGTTTCTGGATAAATTCCAATAGTACGACCTGTTTTCGCCGATTGTTGTTTTGCCAAAGCAATTACTTCCACAAATGTGGGAATCGCATATATATTATTATAGTCCTGCGAACGTTCTTCCAAAGCCTGCTTTGCTCTTAATTGTTTAATTTCTGCTAAAGTAAAATCAGAAACAAACCAATCAGTCACCATTGCTCCATCAACATTTTTGGTTGTCTTTTTGGATGCAAAAATCGGAATATCAGCCACATTTGTCGTTCCGGACAACATAGGTTCATGACGCACCACCAGTTGTTTATCCTTTGTCATTACTAAATCAGGTTCAATAAAATCAGCTCCCATCGCTATAGCTTTGGTATATGATTCAATGGTGTGTTCTGGCAAATAACCTGATGCACCTCGATGTGCCACTACAATAGGATTTATTCCTGTTAAAGTAGGATACTTTGCATTTTCTTGTGATAGATTGTTTTGATCCTTTTTATTGCATGACAATAACAATAAGGCACTGCTTAAAAAAATTGCGCTTCTTAAAACTTGAATTGGAATCATACTATATATTTTTGGCAAAAAAAATCAATTCCCCCTCAATTAACGTTAGCCGTGAGTTAAGTATCTGTTATAAATTTTAATAGCATAAAAATCCCAAACTACCATCGCGATAATTTGGGATTTCTCAGATGCAAAGACGCACTGCAGTGCGTCTCTACCCTATATTTACGAACGAATCTTCTGTTCCCATTTCCAGGCGCTTGCCATTGCTTCTTCAAGCGTCGATTGTGCTTTCCATCCCAGAACAGTATTGGCTTTATCAGTATTGGCGTAAGCTAAAGTAATATCGCCTTCTCTACGACCTACAATTTTGTAAGGCAATTTTTTACCGCTTACTTTTTCGAAACTATTAATGACTTCTAAAACGGAGCTTCCGGTTCCTGTTCCTAAATTGAATATTTCTACTTTATCCGTATTTTTTTTGTTCAATAAGCGTTGCAAAGCGATCACATGGGCTTTCGCCAAATCTACTACGTGAATATAATCGCGCACTGCTGTTCCGTCTGGAGTTGGGTAATCATCACCATAAACAGCTAATTCTTTGCGTAAACCATAACCAGTTTGTGTAATAAATGGCACTAAGTTCTGAGGAACCCCACTAGGTAATTCTCCAATTTCAGTGGAAGGATGCGCCCCAATTGGATTAAAATAACGCAGTAAAATTGCGTTGATATTAGTAACTTTGGCCGTATCTGTAATGATCTCTTCTCCTATTTGTTTTGTGTTTCCATAAGGAGACATAGCTGTTTGAATTGAAGCGTTTTCCCTAATTGGCATTGTTTCAGCTTGACCATAAACGGTACAAGAGGAACTGAAAATAAAATTTGCTTCCGGTTTTTGCTGTAGTTCCTGCAAAACATAAACTAATGCATTGATGTTATTTTCATAATACAACAATGGATTTTCTACACTTTCACCCACCGCTTTTGAAGCTGCAAAATGAATCACACCTGAAATATCATGGTGCCTTTTAAAAAAATCCTGGACTTTATCCTTTTCTCGTAAATCTAACTTTTCAAAAGCGGGAATTTTTCCGGTAATATTCTGAATTCCATCCAACACACTCAATGATGTATTCGATAAATTATCTACAATTACTACTTCAAAACCCTCATTTTGTAATTCGACAACGGTATGCGAACCAATAAAACCCAAACCTCCTGTAACTACTATTTTCATGATTACTTTTTTATACAAACGCGATTTACCGCACCTGTTGTATTTATACCACATAAAAAAGACGCAATAAATTGCGTCTTTCTATTATTTTAAAAACTCTAAAACGCTATCCGTAATGAATTCAATTTGTTCGTCATCTAATTCTGTATGCATCGGTAACGAAATCACTTCTTTAACCAACTGATTGGTAACAGGAAAATCTTCCTCTTTATATCTGGAATCCAAATATGCTTTTTGCGAATGCAACGGAATTGGATAGTAAATAGCACACGGAATGCCTTTCTCAAGCAAATGTTGCATTAATCCGTTTCTGTCAGCATCAACAATTCGCAATGTATATTGATGAAAAACATGGCAATCACAAATATCACAAATACTTGGTGCAATTATATTTTTATGTCCTTCAAAAGCAGTTGAATATTTTCTGGCTGCATCTTGCCTGGCTTTACTGTACTGGTCTAATAAAGGTAATTTAGCATTCAAAACTGCTGCTTGAATACTGTCTAAACGTGAATTTACACCTACTACATCATGGTGATAACGTTCGTACATTCCGTGGTTTACAATTCCGCGAAGTTTGTGAGCCAATGCATCGTCATTTGTAAAAATGGCTCCACCGTCTCCGTAACATCCAAGGTTTTTGGAAGGAAAAAAGGATGTAGCTCCTACATGTCCAATCGTTCCTGCTTTCTTTTTTGTTCCGTCAGAAAACTTACAATTGGCGCCAATCGCTTGCGCATTATCTTCGATAACATATAAATTATATTCTTTGGCGACAACCATAATAGCTTCCATATTGGCGGCACGACCAAACAAATGTACTGGAACTATTGCTTTTGTTTTTGTCGTAATCGCTTTTTTAATTCCTTCAATAGAAATATTCATGTTATACATATCCACATCGACTAAAACTGGTGTCAATTGAAGTAAAGCAATCACTTCCACTGTTGCTGCAAAAGTAAAATCGGCAGTAATTACCTCATCCCCTGGTTTTAAATCCAATCCCATCATTGCAATTTGCAAAGCATCGGTTCCATTAGCACATGGAATTACGTGTTTTACATCCAAATATTCTTCTAAAGATTTTTGAAACTGATGAACTTGAGGTCCATTAATATAGGCATTAGTGTCTAAAACTTCCTGAATAGAACTATTAACAGTATCTTTTATTTTTTCATATTGACTTTTTAAGTCAACCATTTGGATTTTTTTCATTGCAATTTTTTATTAATGTTCGAAAGTTTACCGTTTATAAACACAGCAAATACTTCCTTAAAACGAAGAACAAAAATAGTTATTTATGAGTTGAAACCAATGCAACATACAGTAAAAAAAGATAATATTCCAATGAAATAAAAAGCGAGTTCCTGACAACCAAAATTTATATATTGCTGCTGAAACAAAAAACCTAAAGAAAACGTATTTTAGCCCAAAATTTCACAGATGCTTTTTCTCTATAATCCAATTGTTCAAATTGCTGGTTTTTTATTAAAAACTGCAGCTCTTTTTAGCCCAAAAATGAAACTTTTTGTGGACGGCCGGAAAGAAGTTTTTCCTGTTTTGGAACAAAACATAAAACCTATTGACAAAACAATCTGGTTTCATGCAGCATCCTTAGGCGAGTATGAGCAAGGCTTGCCCGTAATTGAAAAAATAAAAGAGCAATTCCCATTGCACAAAATCGTGGTTACTTTTTTTTCTCCTTCAGGTTATGAAGTTCGTAAAAATAATAGTGTTGCTGATGTCACGGTTTATTTGCCTTTAGACACCCAGAAAAATGCACAACAATTTCTACAACTCGTTCATCCGGATTTAGTATTTTTTATCAAATATGAGTATTGGCCCAATTATTTATATGAACTCAAAAAAAGAAAAACCAAAACCTATTTAATTTCTGGAATTCTTAGAAAAAATCAACTGTTTTTCAAATGGTACGGTGGTTTTTATAGAGACGCGCTAGATGCCTTCACCTACTTTTTTGTGCAAAACGAAATTTCAAAAAAACTACTGCAACAAGTAGGTAAAACGAATGTTTCGGTTTCTGGAGACACTCGATTTGACCGAGTTGCCGCAATTTTAGAAAAAGACAATTCCTTGGATTTTATTTCTCAGTTTAAAGACAACACATTAACTATTGTCGTGGGAAGTTCTTGGCCAAAAGACGAAAATTTATTAGTCGATTTTATTAATTCGAATACATTAAATGTCAAGTTTATAATTGCGCCGCACAATATTAAAGAAGAACAAATTCAGGCATTAAAAAATTCAATTACAAAAAAAACAGTTTTGTTCTCTGAAAAAGAAGGGAAAAATCTCGCTGATTTTGACGTTTTTATAATTGACACAATTGGTATTTTGACCAAAATATACAGTTATGCCGATATTGCGTATGTAGGCGGTGGTTTCGGGAATTCCGGAGTTCATAATTTACTGGAACCGGCGACTTTTGGAGTTCCAATTCTCATTGGCCCCAACTATTCGCATTTTGCAGAGGCTACTGCACTGGTAAATATGGAAGCGTGTATTTCTATTAATAATAGTAAAGAACTAGACGAAGCATTTAAAAACGTAATCCAGAATGATGACATTCGACAAGAAAAAGGGCATATGTGCAGCACTTTTGTACAAATGAATAAAGGAGCTACTGCCAGTATTTTAAAACACATCTTGAATGATTCAATTTAAACCATTAACGATTGCTGATATTGAAACGATTGTGACCATGATGCAAGAGTTTTATGCAATTGATAATTACCCCATTGACATTGACGTTTCCAAAGCTTTATTTGAGGAATTTATTAAACATGAAAATTTAGGAAAATCATGGCTCATTGTATCCGATAATGAACTTATAGGATACATTATTCTAACCTTCGTTTTTAGTTTTGAATACCAAGGAAAAATTGCTTTTTTAGACGAATTATATCTTACCGAAAAAGTGAGAGGCAAAGGAATTGGCGGTAAAGCACTCGAATTTATTCAAAGAGAAAGTCACAAACTATCGTTAAAACTGATTTATCTGGAAGTGGAAAAGCACAATGAAAAAGCACAAAAATTGTACCTTACACACGGTTTTGAATTACACAACAGAAAATTGATGAAATACAGAGTCAGATAAAATTACACCCTAAATTTAATACCATGAAATTTTTAAAATTATTCTTATTACTATTTGTCATTCAGGTGCAGGCACAGCAAGGCGGCATGTGGATTCCTTCACTTTTGAAAGGAATGAATGAAACAGAAATGAAAAATTTAGGCATGAAAATGTCTGTGAAAGAGATTTACGATGTCAATCAATCGAGTTTAAAAGATGCCGTACCGCACTTTAATGGCGGTTGTACCTCTGAAGTTATCTCTCCAAAAGGTTTAATTTTAACGAATCACCATTGCGGATTTTCACAAATTCAATCACACTCTACAGTAGATCATGATTATCTTACTGATGGATTTTGGGCTTACAAAATGGAAGACGAATTGCCTAATAAAAACTTGACCGTTACTTTTATTGTAAAAATCGAAGATGTAACCACATTAGTTTTAGAAGGAACTACTGCTCTAAACAGCGAATCAGAAAAACAAAACAAAATTCAAGAAAATATTACGGCACTTACTAATTCTTCCCCAAAGGAAAATTGGCAGGAAAATAAAATCCGTACGTTTTACGAAGGCAATCAGTATATGCTTTTTATAACAGAAACTTTTACAGATGTCCGCTTGGTTGGCGCTCCACCTTCCTTAATAGGGAAATATGGTTCTGATACTGATAACTGGGTTTGGCCGCGTCATACCGGAGATTTTTCATTGTTTAGAATTTATGCAGACAAAAACAATCACCCGGCTGCGTATTCTAAAGACAATGTTCCTTACACACCTAAACACTTTCTGCCGATTTCACTTGATGGTGTAGCCGAAGATGATTTTACACTGGTTTTTGGTTATCCCGGAAAAACGAATGAATACTTACCCTCTGTAGCGATTGAGCAAATTGTAAACGAATTAAATCCGGCGAAAATCGAAATCAGAGACAAAGCCTTGAAAGTTGCTGATGGTTTTATGCGAAAAGACAATGCCATCAAAATTCAGTATGCCTCTAAATATGCCAGGATTGCTAATTCTTGGAAAAAATGGATTGGCGAAACTCAAGGATTAAAAAAATCAAATGCCGTTGCTATTAAAAAAGAATCTGAAAAAACCTTTCAGCAGAAAATAACAAAATCAGGCAAAGAAAAAGAATACGGAGCACTATTAGCAGATTTTGAAAAAAACTATGCAGAAATAGCGCCATATGCCTCTGCCAGAGATTATTTCACAGAAGTTGTGCAACTTAATACCGAATTATTAAGCGTTGGTTATAAATTGTATCAGCTGGAGCAAGTTTACAAAACCAAAGGAGAGCAGTCTTTTACTGACCGAAAAAACAATTTACTAACAAGCCAGGAAGCTTTTTACAAAGATTTTAATGCAACTGTTGATGAAAAAGTTTTTGAACAATTGATTGAATTATTTGCTGCCAAATCTCCAAAACAATTTTTACCACAAAGTTTGATGAATGTAAACGCTAAAAATTTAGCTTTGGAAATATACACTAAATCCAAACTTAAAAATTATGCAGGTCTTAAAGAATTATTAACCGGCGACACGAGAACTGTTTTGACAAGTTTAAATAATGACCCAGGTTTTTTACTAGTAAAGGAATTAGCTGATAAATATTTGAAAGAAGTTACGCCAAAATACGACGAAATCAATTTAAAGATTACTGCGCTACAACGCACATACATGAAAGCGCAATTGGAATTGAATAAAGATAGCAGAATCTTTCCAGATGCCAATAGCACATTACGAGTTACTTATGGAAAAGTAAAAGGATATCAACCTAAAGATGCTACGCTTTACACACCAATAACTTATTTAGATGGCGTAATGGAAAAATACATTCCCGGAGATTATGAGTTTGATGTTCCAGCCAAATTAATAGATCTATACAAAAGCAAAGATTACGGTCCTTATGGTGAAAGCGGAAAAATGCCTGTTAACTTTATCGGTACAAATCATACTACTGGTGGTAACTCAGGAAGTCCAGCGATAGACGCTAATGGAAACTTAATAGGACTTAATTTTGACCGAGTTTGGGAAGGAACCATGAGTGATATCTATTATGATCCAAGTATTTGTAGAAACATTATGGTAGACATACGCTACGTCCTGTTTATTATGGATAGATATGCTGGCGCAAAAAACTTGATAAGTGAGCTAAAACTGGTTCATCCCAAGAAAAGCAAACCTCTGAAAAAGAAAAACTTAAAGTAAAACCAAGGACTCAACAACAATAGAAAGCATTTATTAATTATTTAGCTTAATTGGCACAATAATTGTTATTTGTTTCAGCGTTGACAAAAAATATTATTTTTTAAAAAAAAAATAAAAAAATATTTTACATATTAAAAAATTTATATCTTTGCCACGAATTAATAATTAACCTTTTATATTAAATTAAGATGAAAAAAGTATTTTTAAGTTTAGCTGCTGTTGCTGTTTTGACTGTTGTATCATGTAAAAAAGCTGACGCTCCTGCTGAGGACGCTGCTGCTGTAGTTGATTCTGCTGCTGCTGTTGTTGATTCTGCTGCTGCTGTAGTTGATTCTGCTGCTGTTGTTGTTGACTCTGCTGCTGCTGTTGCTACTGAAGCTGCTGCAACTGCTACTGAAGCTGCAAAAAAATAATTAGAATTCAAATTCTAAAAATTTTAAAGCCATCCGCTATGCGAGATGGCTTTTTTAATTTGTAACATTTCCAATCCTTCAACAAGAGAAGTACAAATAAAAAAGAGAGTCGTGAAATTTAAATTTCACGACTCTCTTTTTTATTTACCCATTAATTCAAAAACCTTTAATCCGAAAAAATAAAATCATTTCCAGAAAAATCCAACACCTCTGAATTTGATCCATATCGAACAATTTCATCGATTCCTTTTTGGAGACGTAACGAAGTGGTATATTTTCTACTTGTTGCAAAATGATTTCCTTCCAGCATTAATTTAAAATAAAACTTCCCGCCGGAAGATTTAAATTTTAAAAAGTCAGCGGTTTCAATTGTCGCTTTAAACTTTTCAATATCTTCTTCGCACTCAAACTTGAGCTCATAACTTAAACTCGTAAAAACAACTTTCCCTTTTCTGGAAGTAAAAACAAATTTATATTCGTCGTTATATCTTTTACTAATTACAAAAGCCCCCATAGTTTATTAAAATAACAAAAATTCAAATTATAAATCACAAAAAAGAAGGGGTTGATATTAGTTCCAACAGATTTAGTTTTATGAAAAACCATAAAACAAAAAAACCGCTTCAATTGAAGCGGTTTAGTACTCAGAGCGGGACTTGAACCCGCACGAACATTGCTGTTCACTGGATTTTAAGTCCAGCGTGTCTACCAATTTCACCATCCGAGCATTATGTGGTGTGGAGCGAAAAACGGGGCTCGAACCCGCGACCTCGACCTTGGCAAGGTCGCGCTCTACCAACTGAGCTATTTTCGCATTTTCAATTCTTAGAAAGAACCGCGATACTTGTTCTGTATTGCGGATGCAAATTTAGGACATTTATTGAATTACACAAGCCTTTTTTATAAAAAAATTACAGATAAAAGTTAATGTTCTGATAACCTAAACTTTAAAATAAAATAAATTATTTTCTAGTCAACATTCTTTTAATTTCATTCAATTTCATGAGCGCTTCCATAGGTGTTATGGTATTTATATCCAGACTAATAATCTCTTCTTTGATTTCTTCCAATAGAGGATCATCCAGATTAAAGAAACTCATTTGCATTTCGTCCTTAGCAGCTTTAATTCCGTTCAGTGCATCGCTGGAATGATTCTTTTCTAATTTCTTTAAAAGCTTCTGCGCTTTCAAAATTACAATTTGAGGCATTCCGGCCATTTTTGCCACATGTATTCCAAAACTATGCGCACTTCCTCCTTTTACTAATTTTCGAATAAAAAGTACGGTATCTTTCAATTCTTTGACAGCCACATTATAATTCTGAATTCTAGACAATGATTCACTCATTTCATTCAGCTCATGGTAATGCGTTGCAAACAAGGTTTTGGGTTGTGAAGGATGCTCATGCAAAAATTCCGCAATTGCCCAAGCTATGGAAATTCCGTCATAGGTGCTCGTCCCTCTTCCAATTTCATCCAAAAGCACTAAACTTCTGTCGGAAATATTATTCAAGATAGAAGCCGTTTCATTCATTTCGACCATAAAAGTAGATTCTCCCATCGAAATATTATCGCTCGCTCCTACTCTGGTGAATATTTTATCTACAATTCCCATTCTTACGCTGTCTGCAGGTACAAAACTCCCCATTTGAGACAACAGTACAATCAGCGCTGTTTGACGCAAAATAGCTGACTTTCCAGACATATTTGGACCTGTAATCATAATCAATTGCTGTGTTTCTCTATCCAAGAAAACATCATTGGCAATATAAGGCATTCCAACCGGCAATTGTTTTTCGATAACAGGATGCCTTCCGTTTTTGATTTCCAGTTCGAATGTTTCGTCAAGATCAGGACAAACATACTTGTTTTCGATAGCCAATTGCGTAAAAGAACACAAACAATCGAGTTGCGCCACCAGACTGGCATTCATTTGGACCGGCTTGATATACGTGGCAATCCAGCTCACCAATTGTTCGAATAACTCTACTTCGATTTTATGAATTTTCTCTTCGGCACCAAGAATTTTTGTTTCATATTCTTTTAATTCCTCCGTAATATAACGCTCCGCATTAACCAAAGTTTGTTTTCGAATCCATTCCGCAGGAACTTTATCCTTATGCATATTCCTAACTTCGATGTAATAGCCAAAAACATTATTAAAGGAAATTTTCAACGAAGAAATTCCCGTTAATTGTGATTCTCGCTTTTCAATTCCTTCCAAAAATTCTTTTCCAGAAGTTGATATTGCACGCAACTCATCTAATTCTGCATTGATTCCTTTGGCAATGGCATTTCCTTTGGCAATAGCCACAGGCGCATCTTGATTTAAAACGGTTTTGATTTTTTCGCGCAACAATTCGCAACTGTGCAAACTGTCACCAATTACTTTTACGGCTTCTTGCGGACTTTCTAACGCCAAAGTTTTTATTGGAATAATGGCATCCAATGATTCTTTCAAATAAACTACCTCCCTAGGCGATACTTTTCCGGCAGCAATTTTTGAAATCAAACGCTCCAAATCAGAAATTTGCTTGATTTGATTCTGAATATTCTTTAAAACATCTTGATTATCTTTTAAATAAGAAACCACTTGGTGACGACTTTTTATTTTAGCACTGTCTTTCAAAGGAAGCGCCAACCACCTTTTTAACAAACGACCACCCATTGGCGAAAGCGTTTTATCAATAACATCGAGAAGCGTCACCGCGTTTGGATTATAACTGTGGTACAATTCCAGATTACGAATGGTAAAACGGTCCATCCAGACATAAGCGTCCTCAGCAATACGCTGAATCGCTGTTATATGTTGCACTTTATTATGCTGCGTTTCGGATAAATAATACAAAATGGCTCCGGAAGCAATAATTCCTTCTTTCAATTCTTCGATTCCAAATCCTTTTAAGGAAACCGTTTGAAAATGCTTGGTTAAGGTTTCGAATGCGTAGTCTTCTTTGTAAATCCAATCTTCTAAGTAAAAACTATGGTAATCATCTCCGAAAATTTCACGGAAATCATTTTTATTATTTTTTGGAATTAGAACCTCACTTGGATTAAAATTTTGCAACAGTTTATCAATATATTCTGCATTGCCTTGCGCCGTTAAAAACTCTCCTGTAGAAACATCCAAAAATGAAATTCCTATGGATTTATTAGCAAAAAAAATGGACGCTAAAAAATTATTCGTTTTTGATTGTAAAACCTCATCGTTCATGGAAACACCAGGAGTTACAAGTTCTGTAACACCGCGTTTTACAATAGTCTTAGTCATTTTTGGATCTTCGAGCTGGTCACAAATTGCTACACGAAGTCCTGCTTTGACTAATTTAGGTAAATAGGTATTCAAGGAATGATGCGGAAAACCTGCCAGAGCAGTTTCAGTTTCAGAACCTGCTCCACGCTTCGTTAGGACAATTCCTAATATTTTTGAAGCACGAACTGCGTCTTCCCCAAATGTCTCATAAAAATCCCCGACACGAAATAAAAGACATGCATCAGGATACTTTCTTTTTATCTCATTGTATTGCTTCATTAACGGAGTTTCCTTAACTACTTTATCTTTAGATGCCAATTGTGTTTATGTTTAAAAAATGAAAAAATATCAGCGAATTTATATATTTTAAAACAAATAAATAAGGAGTTCAAAAAATTAAACTATTTTAAGAAAGATTTAAAGCATAATTTCTATTTTTTATTTAGATTTGTAAATACTTTTAAATTGAAACAGATATGAAAAAAATAATTACCTTAGCTATGCTAGTTGTTTTAGGAGTTGCAACTTCTACTGCACAAGAAACATCAAAAAAACTGAAAGCAACTACTGCTAAAGTTGCTGCTACAAAAGTAAATGGCGCAGGAATGGTTTTTGTAACTGAAACTATCGACTATGGTACTGTTGCCTACAACTCTGATGGTAAACGCGAATTTGTTTTCACAAATAACGGCAACAAACCTTTAATCATTACTAATGCACAAGGATCATGTGGTTGTACAGTTCCTACTTATCCTAAAGAGCCAATTGCTCCAGGAGCAAAAGGAGTTATTGGAGTAAAATATGACACTTCAAGAGGTGGCCAAGCATTTACTAAAACAGTAACATTAACAACTAATGCTGTTGTTCCCAACAAAACACTTACAATAAAAGGAAATGTTTTAGCCGCTGAATCTTCAAAAAGCTAAATTTTAACTCAATACACAAAAAAAGCTTCCATTAACTTCGGAAGCTTTTTTTTTGAATAATTTATAAAATATGAGAAAGCTAGAAAACAGCGAACTGGATCGAAAATCTATTGAAGCATTTAAACAATCTGAAAAAACACCGCTTATTTTAGTATTGGATGACATCCGTAGTTTGCATAATATTGGCTCCGTATTTAGAACAGCAGATGCGTTTCTAATTGAAAAAATATATTTATGTGGTATTACCGCCACTCCACCAAACAAAGAAATTCACAAAACTGCACTTGGCGCAACCGAAACGGTAACTTGGGAACATCACGAAAATGTTCTTGCCGTTATTGAAAAATTAAAAGCCGAAAGTGTAATGACGCTTGCCATAGAACAGGTAGAAAGCGCCGTTTTTCTTCAAAATTTTGAAGTTCAAAAGGGAGAAAAATATGCTTTAGTTTTTGGAAACGAAGTATATGGTGTTTCACAAGAAGCAGTTGCGTTATGCGATGGTTGTATTGAAATCCCACAATTAGGCACCAAACATTCTTTGAATATATCCGTGAGCGCAGGAATTGTAGTTTGGGATTTATTTCAAAAACTGAACTGGCCAAAATGATTTTTTAATAAAATTAAGAATTAAGTAATACTTTTATCATATGAGAATATATAACTTTTTGAAATTATCTTTAGCTTTTTTATCGCTCGTTCCAATGGCTGAATGTTCCGCCACTTCATTTTATTCGATAAAGAAAAATACTGCCATAATCTCAAAAGGTCCGATAAATCCATCATCTCTTAATTTTATTACAAGTCCAACTCCATTATATATTGCAGACAATGCTCCACGAATTACAGCAACAGGAAATCAAAGCTACTGCCCCGGAACTTCATTGAAAATAGTAACCGATGTAAGCATCACTAACTCTGACATTACAGATACAGGCACAGAGGCTATTTACATTCAGATTTCTTCGGGTTATGTAAACGGGCAGGATTTAATCCAATTAGCCAACCCTACGTTACACCCAACAATTATTTCTAGTTGGGATGCTCCCTCAGGAAAATTAAAATTATCCAGCCCAACCGGAGCAGATGTTTTATACAGCGACTTTGTAAAAGCAATAAAAGACATTGAATTTAGCAATTCATCCACTTCTCCGTCAGGGATTCGAAATTTCTCAATCACCGTAGGACAAGCAAATTATTTGCCTAGAAACGGACATTATTATCAATATTTTCCAAACCTTGGGATTAACTGGACAGCAGCCAAAACAGCAGCAGAAGCAAGTACTTATTACGGACTACAAGGCTACTTAGCCACAATCACCGCAGCCGATGAAGCAAAAATATCTGGAGAACAAGCTACTGGTGCCGGATGGATTGGAGGCAGTGATGCCGAAACAGAAGGTGTATGGAAATGGGTAACAGGTCCAGAAAACGGTACTGTTTTTTGGAATGGAGCTGTAAATGGCTCAAGCCCTAATTTTGCTTTTTGGAACACTAATGAACCCAACAACAGCAACGGCATAGAACACTATGCACACATAACCGCCCCAGGAATTGGAACACCAGGATCATGGAATGATTTACAAGTGAATGGCGATCCAACTGGAAACTACCAACCCAAAGGATATATTGTAGAATATGGGGGAATGCCTGGAGACCCAACACTTGAAATTGCAACTAGCACGACCATAACAATATTACAAATAACAGGAACAACTCCAGCATCAAGATGTGATTCAGGCACCGTAACACTTCAAGCAACCGCTTCTAACGGAACCGTAAACTGGTATGATGCCGCAAATGCTGGAACTTTATTAGCAACTGGAAACACTTATACAACGCCATTTTTAACAGTCACAACAACCTATTATGTTGATGCAGGATGCACAACGTCGAGAACAGCAGTTACTGCTACCATATACACAATTCCTACTATAACAACTACCAATTCTCCTGTTTCCAGATGTGGAGCTGGAACTGTAACACTAGAAGCAACAGCTTCGGCTGGAAACATAAACTGGTATTCTAGTCCAACTAGTAGCACAATCATAGGAACTGGAACAAGCCTCACTGTACTCAATGTTACAAAAAATTCAATCTATTACGCTGAAGCTACAAACAACGGATGCAGTAATGGGAACAGAGTTTCGGTTGAGGTTACTATTTATACCCCACCAGTTGTTACGGATCAAGAATTAACATTATGCAAATCCAGCACTCTTACTCTTGATGCACAAATTCCTAATATGAGGTATCTATGGTCAACAGGAGAAACGACCGAAACAATTACCGTTTCTACTTCTGGTATTTATACCGTTGATATAACAAGTCCTACACCTGAAAATTGTACCAGCAGAAAAAAAATTACTGTTATAGAGCACAATATTCCTGAAATAGACCGCGTTGACGTAAACGGAACTACAGTCGTGATTTATTTATTAAAATCCGAGGACTATTTTGAATATTCTGTTGACGGAATCAACTATCAAAGTTCGAACGTGTTTTTCAATGTACCCAGCGGCTTGCAAACGGCGTATGCAAGAGAAGTTAATTCCTGTGGTGCAGATAGCAAAACATTTGTAGTATTAATTGCTCCGAAATTCTTTACCCCAAACAACGACTCTTATAATGACGTATGGGAAATAAAAGGATTAATTAATTATCCTGAAGCAGAAGTAACCATTTTTGATCGGTATGGAAAATTGATAACTAAACTAAGTGCAACCAACCAATCATGGAATGGAATATTCAATAAAAATCTGATGCCTGCTTCTGATTATTGGTATGTCTTGAAAATTGACAATACAAGACCTGTAATAAAAGGACATTTTTCTTTAAAAAGATAAATTTTAAAATGTTTATTTAAATTAAGTATTCAGATAACATTGTTATTAAAATCATCACTTTTACAAAATGAAAACACTATACTTTTTTAGATTAATACTCGTAGTGCTACTTTTGAGTTGTAAAATTGTACACTCAACTAATAGTATTCGCTCTTCAGGAAAAGTTACTATTTCATGTACAAATAACAAAATTAATCACAGATCATTTCCTTTATTAAAAGAAATTAAAACCTCGTCAACTAATACTATTCTTCCAATAATTACAGCTACAGGAGATCAAGTATATTGCCCACATGCTTCCATGAATATTGTTACTGATATTACAATTACTGATCCAGACGACATAAGCACAGATGCAATCTATATTCAAATTTCTAGTGGATATAACTATTCTCAAGACTTGTTGACACTCAATGGCTCTCATCCCACAATAAACCCTAACTGGGATTTAGCTACTGGTAGACTGACACTCACAAGTTCAACACCAGGTATTCCTGTAACTTATGTTGATTTTGTAAAAGCAATAAAAGACATTGTTTATACAAATTCATCAAACCTACCAACAGGAAACAGAACCTTTTCGATTAGTACAGATAAACTCAGTTACTTAGCATCGAACCAACATTTTTATGAGTTTGTACCAAGTATTGGAATTGCTCCAAATTCAGGAATTGATTGGGGACTAGCAAATGACTTGGCTAATGCAAAAACTTATCACGGATTAAAAGGTTATTTAGTAACCATTTTATCAGCAGATGAAAACCAAATTGCAGCTACTCAACAAACGGGAACAGGATGGATTGGAGGATCTGATACAGCGGAAGAAGGTGTTTGGAAATGGATGACGGGCCCAGAAAAAGGAACTACTTTTTTTTACAATTTAGAATCCACTCCTGCACCTGGCGTTTATGCATCAAATCCAAATGGCATTGGTTCAACAACCAACTATGCAAATTGGAACAGGAGCAGTACCAACTGGTATAATGGAATTCCTTATTATGAACCTGATAACATCTATAATTTATTCAGAGTAGATGAAGATTATGCAATTATAATAGACAATAATAGCAAAGGAACTCAAGGATCTTGGAATGATATAAATTACAATGGCGAATCATTTGGAGGTTCCCAACAAGCCAACGGATTTATAGTAGAATACGGAGGAATGCCAAATGATCCCGAAATACATATAGCAACTAGTACCTCAATTACAATCCCGCAAATCACAAGCACAACAGAATCAGCTACCTGTGGACCAGGAAGTTTAACTTTACAGGCAACCTCAAATTTAGGCACAATTAATTGGTTTGAAAATGAGACAGAGTTAGTCCCTTTAGCTACAGGTCCTAATTTTACAACACCCATTATTTCAAAAAGTACAACTTATTATATTGACACAGAATATGGGCTTTGTGAAAAATATTCTACAAGAACTCCCGTTACTGCTACTATCTACAATACCCCTATAGTAACAACAACTAATTCGAGATTCACTTTATGCGGACCAGGAAGCATAATTCTTGACGCAAAAACAACAGAAGGAACAATATATTGGTATAGCGAATTAACTGGAAATAATCTAATAGCGGTAGGAACAAGTATAACAAGAGATATTACTACAAACACAACATTCTATGTAGAAGCCATAAATAAAAATTGCACCACAGGAACTAGAGTTCCTGTGGAAGTGGTTGTATATAAACTCCCAACCATTCCAGACGAAAAATTAGTTATTTGTCATTCAAAAAAACTAACCATCGACGCCAAAATTTCAGAAACAGGAATGACCTATTTATGGTCAACCGGAGAAAAAAATCAAACAATCGAAATTTCTAAAGCCGGAACATATACTGTAGATATAACACGTACAGCACCCGAAAGTTGTACCGTCAGAAAAACAATAACCGTAATAGAAAATCCGGCTCCTGTAATAGAATCAATATCTGTTGATGAAACTACAGTAACCATAATTTTAAAAAATCCTGACATCTATTATGAATATTCAACAGATGGAATAAACTATCAATTGTCAAATGTTTTTCTAAATTCACTTGCAGGATTACAAACTGCTTACGTTAGAGAAATCGATCTGTGCAGTTATGATACACAAAATTTCATTGTACTAATAGTCCCACAGTTTTTCACGCCAAACAACGACTCTTATAATGACGTATGGGAAGTAAAAGGATTGATTAATTATCCTGAGGCAGAAGTAACTATTTTTGATCGATATGGAAAATTGATAACTACATTAAGTACTACCAATCAATTTTGGGACGGAACTTTTAATAAAGATCTATTACCTGCTTCCGATTATTGGTATGTCTTAAAAATTGACAACACTAGACCTGTAATGAAAGGACATTTTTCTCTAAAAAGATAAAGAGCATTAATTTAAAAGCTCAAAACAGTAGCCTATTTATGGATTAATCTTCTTCTGTATTTCATCTAAAATATAGATATAATCTTCTTGATTTTTTACGAAATCCTTATCAGAAACATCAATGATGAGAACATTCAAATCAGTTTGTGACTTAATATAATCGAGATAACCGCTATTGATTTTATCTAAATATTCCGCTGGGATTTTTTGTTCGTAGCTTCTGCCGCGTTTTTTAATATTTTGCAAAAGCCTTTCTGAATTTTGATACAAATAAATGTACAAATCCGGTTTGGGCATTTCCCTGTAAATGATATCAAAGAGATTGCGGTACAATCGATATTCATCTTCAGCCAGTGTGATTTTTGCAAAAATCAAAGATTTAAAAATATGATAATCAGCAACCAGAAAATCTTTAAACAAATCAAATTGTGCTAAATCATCTGATAATTGTTGGTATCTATCCGCAAGAAAAGACATTTCAAGAGGAAATGCATATCGGTTTTGATCTTTATAAAATTTGGGTAAAAAAGGATTATCCGCAAAACGCTCCAATACTGTTTTTGCATTAAAATCCTCAGAAATCTTCATGGCCAAAGTGGTTTTTCCCGCTCCGATATTCCCTTCAAAAGCAACATAATTAAATTGCTCCAAAGAAATATTCTGCAAAGGGTTAACTAAATCCCGAACGACTTTACAAACACTGTCATCTGGCGATATTGCCAATAATTCTGAAATATTTTTTTGAAGAATGGGATGTTCCCAATCTAAATTCAAATCTTGAATAGGCAACAAAACAAAATTTCTGTTTTGCATCAAAGAATGTGGAATCTGCAGTTTTTCGGTAGTAATAATTTCTGAATCAAAAGCAATCAAATCAATATCAATCGAACGTGATTGGTATTCTTGAGTTTTGCTTCGCAAACGACCCAGTCGTTTTTCGATTTTTAAAACCTGAGTCAGAATTTTATGAGCAGAGGAAAAAGTATGCAAAACCAAAGCGCAATTATAAAAAGCATCACTTTCAAAACCCCAGGCTGGTGTTTCATATAAGCTGGAAACTTTGATTACAGTACCTATTTCTTGATGTATCAACTCCAAGCAACGCTCGATATTTTCCAAACGATTGCCTTGATTACTGCCTATAGATAAAATGACCTGATGTTGTGATTTCATAATAAGGTGCAAATTAACTAAAAGAATTTTAGAATTAGCAATATATTTGCATCCTGTGTTGATAATTAAACTTGGAAATACGAAACAATTGTTTGTAACATTTCTATCTTTTTTACGACATATTAAAAAAATATAATTATGAGATTTTTAGGAAATGTATTGGCAACCATTATAGGTATTTTTGTTTTTTTCATGTTGTTCTTTTTTGGAATCATCCTCATCGGAGCTATTTTTGGTGGTGAATCTGAAGGCGTTACGGTGAAAAATAATTCTGTTATTGAATTGAATTTGGAAGACATCAGTAACGATTATGCAGGAAAATATAAAGATCCTTGGGTAACGATTTTTTCAGAAAACAAAAAAATAGGTTTGTCAGACATTATCAGCGCCATTGAAGTAGCAAAAACAGATGCCGACATTGAAGGTATTTCTATACTAAATAATAATTCCTCACTGGGAATGGCACAAAGCAAGGCAATTAGAGATGCTTTAGAAAGCTTTAAAAAATCAGGAAAATTTGTCATGGCTTATGCTAATTCGTATTCACAAAAAGAATATTACCTAAATTCTGTTGCAAGCCCAATTTACTTAAATCCTGTTGGAGACATGGATTTCAAAGGTCTTTCTGCTGAACTTATGTTCTTTAAAGATTTTCAGGAAAAATCAGGGTTAAAAATGGAAGTAATCCGTCACGGAAAATACAAAAGTGCTGTTGAGCCATTTTTAGAAAATAAAATGAGCGATGCTAATAGAGAACAAACTACTGCATTATTAAATTCAGTTTGGAATTCCATTACTGCTGACATTTCTAAAAGCCGAAATATATCTGTAGCTAAATTGAATGAAATTGCCAATGGACTTCTTGCTCGAACTCCAGAAATGGCAAAATCACAAAAATTAATTGACATTATTGCCTATGAAGATGTGTATCACAATGCCATCCGAAAAGCACTTAAAGTAGCCAATGACGAAGACTACAATAAAATATCTGTTGTAGATTATGCTCAAAAAATTGCTACTACTTCCCAAAATCTTGACAGCAATGACGAAATCGCTATTATTTATGCTCAAGGAGAAATTATGGGCGGTGAAGGCGATGTGAATGTCATTGGCGAAGGTTCTATGCGTCGCTCGTTACAGGAGGCTCGAAAAAACAAAAATGTAAAAGCCATTGTACTCCGCATTGACAGTCCGGGTGGAAGTGCTTTGACATCAGATTTAATTTGGAGAGAAATTGAATTGACTAAAAAAGTAAAACCAGTAGTTGTCTCTATGGGTAATTATGCGGCTTCTGGTGGGTATTACATTGCGTGTAACGCCAACACCATTTTTGCCGAAGAAAACACAATCACGGGTTCTATCGGTGTTTTTGGAATATTACCTAATTTCACACCATTGGCCACTAAAATTGGAATTCATACCGAGCAAGTTAAAACACATCAAAACTCAGCAAATTACAGTCCTTTTGTTCCAATCGATGAAAATTTCAAAGCAGTTACCTTAGAAGGTGTGGAACACATTTACAAAACATTTGTTACACATGTAGCACAAGGTCGCAAAATGACATTTGCACAAGTAGATGCGATTGCACAAGGAAGAGTTTGGACCGGTTCCGAAGCATTGAAAATTGGACTTGTAGATAAAATTGGAGGCTTAGATGATGCTATTGCAAAAGCGGCTTCATTGGCAAAAATAAAAAGCTACAGTACCCAAAATTACCCGGAATACGAGAAAAACTTCGACGATCTTTTAGCTAATCTTCCTTTTGCAAAATCTAAAGAAGATTTTATAAAAGAGGAAATAGGAGAAGAAAACTTTAGAATTATGCAACAAATAAAAAAATTGCAAGCACAAAAAGGAGTTCAAGCCTTAATGCCTTTTGAAATTAATATTCATTAAAACTTTTATAACCCATTAAAAAATCCGTTTTAGAAATTGCTAAAACGGATTTTTTTATACTATAAAGTTAAATTATTGTTTATAAAAAACCTCAAAAAAATCACTCTGTCCTAAAAATACTATTTTTGTAAAAGAACAGAAGGCATTATTTTTGTTACACTAATAGAATCTAAAGAAATTAAATTATGGTAAAGAAAGTTTTAAAAATCATTGGAGTTCTGATTGTCCTGCTCGTCGTGACTTTATTTGCTGCGCCTTATCTATTTAAAGATCAAATAAAAGCTAAAATTTCTGAAGCCATTAATGCCAAAGTAGATGCCAAAGTCTCTTTTGCAGAAGCAGATTTAAGCTTATTCAAAAATTTTCCAAATGCGAATGTAACATTGGAAAAATTAGTCATTATAAACAAAGCTCCTTTTGAAGGTGATACTTTGATTTCATTAGGTGAATTGAATTTAAAAATGTCCATCAAAGAACTTTTTAAAGGTAAAGAGGAAGCGATGTCTATTGACGGAATCACTTCGAAAAATGGATTAATCAATATCATTTTTAATAAAGACGGAATCGGGAATTACGACATTGCATTGAAAGATGGCAAAGCCAAAGACGATAGAAAAAGCAGTCCGTTATCATTAAAAATCCAAGAGTATAAAATCGAGAATTTCAAGTTTCGCTATTTTGACGAAAGTTCAAAAATAAAAATGGCAATCGACAGTCTAAACCATGAAGGAACCGGAGATTTTGCAGCACAAAAATTAGATTTGGTTACCAAATCAACTGCAAAAGTATCACTGAATATGGACAAAGTCAATTACATGAATAATGTCGCCTTGACGCTGGACGCAGTTTTGGGAATCGATTTAGAAAAAAGCAAATACACCTTCAAAGAAAATAAAGCATTAATCAATCAATTGCCGCTGGAGTTTGATGGTTTTATTCAAATGGTGGAAACGGGCCAACAATATGATTTGAAATTTAAAACACCAACCTCGTCTTTTAAAAATTTCTTAGGAATCATTCCAGCAGCCTATGCCTCAAGTTTAGACAACGTGAAAACAACCGGTGATTTTACCGTTGCGGGTTTTGCAAAAGGCTTGTATTCTGATACAACAGTGCCAAAATTCAATATTGAAATTGCTTCCAATAACGCATCGTTTCAATATCCTAATTTACCAAAATCGGTTCAAAATATCATTATTGATACTAAAATCATCAACGAAACGGGTATTCTAAATGATACATACGTCAATTTAGACAAGCTTTCTTTCAAAATTGACCAAGATGTTTTTAATGCTAAAGCAAACATCCGAAACATCACTCAAAATGCAATAGTTGACGCGGCTTTAAAAGGAACTATCAATTTAGCCAATCTTTCTAAAGCGTATCCTATAAAGCTGGACAAGCCCTTATCCGGAATTTTAAAGGCTGATGTGACTACAAAATTTGATATGGCGTCTGTAGAGAAAAGTCAGTATCAAAATATAAATAATGCCGGAACCATGAGTTTATCTGGTTTCAACTATGTGGATGAAAACGGCAAAACAATGAATATCAGCACTGCTTTGGTTCAATTTAATCCTAGTCAGGTCAATTTAAAACAAATGAACGCGACTACAGGAAAAAGTGACATTAGTGTAACGGGAATTTTAGAGAATTTTTACGGATTTATCTTTAGAAACCAAGAATTGAAAGGAAACTTCAACATGAATTCTAAACAATTAGCCGTTGATGATTTTATGACAACAGGTGAAACCACTAAAGTTGGTGCTAAAAAAGCAGACGCAATGAAGATTCCTGCTTTCTTAAATTGTACGCTTACCGCAAAAGCGACTACAGTTTTATATGACAATTTGACTCTCAAAGATGTTTCGGGGAAACTAATCGTGAAAGACGAAAAAGTAACTTTAGAAAATGTAAAAACATCTATTTTCGGAGGGACAATCGGAGTGAATGGAGCTGTTTCCACAAAAGGAAAAACGCCCGTTTTTAATATGGATTTAAAATTAAATCAAGTCGATATCGCACAGTCTTTCACTCAACTGGATATGTTGAAAAAAATTGCGCCTATTGCCGGAATTATCAACGGAAAATTAAATTCAAGTATCAAATTGAACGGAAATCTTGATGCAACAGAACTGACTCCTGACTTGAAAACGCTTACCGGAGATTTATTGGGACAATTGCTTTCTACGACAGTAAACTCAACTAATTCGACTTTGCTGACTGCATTAGGGTCTAACTTGAAATTTATTGATGTAAGTAAAATTAATTTGAATGATTTGAAAGCGGCGGTTACGTTCAAAGATGGAAAAGTAAATGTAAAACCATTTGATATTAAGTACAAAGACATCAAAGCCACTATTGGAGGAACGCACGGTTTTGACCAAAGCATGAATTACAATTTAAAATTTGATGTTCCGGCTAAATATCTAGGTTCAGAAGCGAATGCGCTAATTGCAAAATTATCTGCTGCCGATGCTGCAAAATTAGAAAGCTTTCCTATAAATGCTGTATTAGTAGGTAATTTTACAAATCCAAAAATCACAACCGACATCAATAGTGCGGTGACTAAATTGACTGCACAATTAGTAAACCAACAAAAAGACAGGCTTGTAAAACAAGGAACTTCGGCTTTGACAGATTTCATTAATAAAAATAAGAAACCTGGAGATACTACAAAAACGGCGACTCCTATTAAACCAGCCACAAAAGAAGAGGTAAAAGCTAAAGCTGCCGATTTGCTCAACGGTTTATTTAAAAAGAAAAAGAAAGCAGTAGATACTACAAAAGTAAATTAAGACCGTTTTATGAAGCAAAAAAGAGGAATTTCACCAAGTGAGATTCCTCTTTTTTATTGAATTTTATACTTGAATCTAAACAACGAAACTATTTGCTTTTGAGATTTTACCATTAAGGAATTAAGAAAAATTAAGCTCTAAATCTTAATGAAACTTAATTCCTTAATGGTTAAAAAACCTGTGTTTCTTATACATTAATTGTCACTACATAGCCTTCTGAACCACGTATATTAAAAACCGTTCCGTCTTCAAAAAGTAAATATTGCCCTTTTATTCCGGTAAGTTTTCCCTGAAACTGCGGTGTTTTATCCAAGCTCAAACTGTTTACTTTGGTTGGATACTGTAAAACGGGATAATGCATCTTGTACAAATCATTCTTCTGCGAATAAAAGTATTCCTGAACTTCTGTTGGGATCAAATTCTCTACTTTTAATCGTTCTGCGATTAAGTCAATTTGCTCCACATTGTTGGTCAGCATTTTTCTCCAATTGGTTTTATCGGCATAATGATTTTTCAATGCCACCTCAGTAATTCCTGCTAAATAGCGATTAGGAACTTCCACAATTGAAATGGCTTGGGTTGCGCCCTGATCAATCCATCGTGTTGGCATCTGCGTTTTTCTGGTCACTCCTACTTTGACTTCACTTGACAAAGCCAAATATACAATGTGCGGTTGCAGTTGTACTTTTTCTTCATATGCTAAATCCCTGTCCTGAATCCCAAGATGAGCAGTACTCAACTCCGGTTTCATAATCCAATCGCCAACAGCTGCACTAGAATAGAAGCAATCATAACAAAATCCCTGACGGAATATTTTTTTCTTCTTGCCACAATTCAAACATTGGTATCCCACAAAATTGATTTCGAGTTCTTTATTCAACAACTGATTCACATTCAAAAAACTATTCTCAAAAACTAAGTAATATTGAATTGGGTTTCCAAATTCCGTTTGCATTTTTGTAAGTACACCTTCGTAAGTCATTGCGATTTTAGATTGTTGATTAACGATTTATGATTTTAGATTAACGCTACCCATTTTAGAATTCCGATTATTAGAAACCCATTTCTGAGTTAAAATCTTTACTATAATATAGAATTGTTTTTTATAAAAAAACACTATTTTTGATGCTTTGACAAAGTTAGTATTTGTCAATCGATATTCAAATCTTAAATTTCAACCTTTTTACAATAGAAAAAAATCTGAAATTTAAAATCGTTAATCAACAATCTGAAATCTATATGCCTCTAACCATAATCAATTCGTTTGCCTCTTGGGTTCTAAAACAAAGAATCCATCAGATTGAACTTTTCCTAAAATACCCGAATGAGGTTCAGGAAGAATTGCTTATGAATTTAATTCAGTCATCAAAAAACACTGCATTAGGCAAAGAATATGAGTATGCTTCGATACATTCCTATGCGACTTTTGCCGAAAGAATTCCTATTTCGACCTACGAAGAATTACAGCCGTTGATTGAAAGAACCCGCAAAGGGGAACAAAATGTTTTTTGGGAAACCCCTATAAAATGGTTTGCCAAATCAAGCGGAACTACCAATGCCAAAAGTAAATTTATTCCGGTGAGTAATGAAGCCTTGGAAGATTGTCATTATAAAGGAAGTAAGGATTTATTGTGTTTGTATTTGAATAACAACGAAGATTCAGAGCTGTTTCTTGGGAAAAGTCTGCGTCTTGGCGGAAGTTCCCAAATCTATGAAGACAACAATACGTTCTTTGGAGATCTATCCGCAATTTTAATCGAAAACATGCCTATTTGGGCGGAGTTCAGCAGTACGCCAAGCAACAAAATTTCTTTAATGAGCGAATGGGAAACCAAAATTACTGCGATTATAAACGAAACGAAAAATGAAAATGTAACCAGTTTTGCTGGAGTTCCTTCCTGGATGTTGGTTTTAATGAATAAAATGCTGGAAGAAACCGGAAAAGGAAATCTATTCGAACTTTGGCCAAACTTAGAAGTGTACTTTCATGGAGGAGTAAATTTTGAACCGTACCGAGAACAGTACAAAAAAATACTCCCGAAAAAAGATTTTAAATACTACGAAATATACAATGCCTCTGAAGGCTTTTTTGCCATTCAGGATCTAAATAATTCCAGTGATTTATTATTGATGTTGGATTACGGAATTTTCTATGAATTTATTCCAATGGATACTTTTGGGACACCGGAACAAAAAGTTATTCGATTAGCAGACGTAGAATTGTTTAAAAATTATGCTTTGATAATTACCACAAATTCTGGTTTGTGGCGTTATTTGATAGGCGACACCGTACGTTTTACATCATTGAATCCATACCGAATTCGGGTTACGGGAAGAACCAAGCATCACATTAATGTTTTTGGCGAAGAATTAATGGTCGAAAACACGGATCAGGCTATTGCCAAAGCGTGTAAAATGACCCAAACCGAAGTGGTTGATTACACCGTTGCGCCCATATTTATGGAGGGCAAAGAAAAAGGTGCTCATGAATGGATGATTGAATTTAAAAACCCTCCAGCGGATGTATCTCAATTCCAGAAAGCATTAGATGAATCCATACAATCCTTAAACTCGGATTACGAAGCCAAACGCTACAACAACATGACATTAAACCCGCTAATGATAAATGTAGCCCGTAAAAATTTATTTTATGATTGGTTAAAAGATAGAGACAAATTAGGTGGACAACACAAAATCCCAAGACTTTCAAACCAAAGAGATTATTTAGAACAACTGAAAAGCATGCAGTTTCAAGCCGTATAAAAAATGATACGATGAAAAACACCTTCTACATCTTGATAACACTTTTTTTCTTGAGCTCCTGCGGACCGCATAGAATGAGTTGTGGTGCTAGGGGAATTTGTAAATCTCCCGAAAAACAAACACCTGAAAAACCTGAAAAAGTGTTTACCGTTAAAGCATAAAAAAGGCTGAACAAAATGATTCTGACACAGCCCTTTTTATTTTTTATAATTATATATTTACTCCTCCTCCATCATATCTATATGCCTGTCATGGTAGCCTAACAGGTATAAAACACCGTCGAGACCTAAACTGGAAATAGAACTCTCTGCTTTTTCTTTTACCGTAGGTTTGGCATGAAAAGCAATTCCTAATCCTGCTAAATTCAACATAGGTAAATCATTGGCACCATCACCCACCGCAATGGTCTGGTTGATATGTATTCCTTCTTTATCAGCAATGGCTTGAAGGTACTCTGCTTTCTTTTTACCATCAACAATTTCGCCAAGATAATTACCCGTCAATTTGCCGTCTATAATTTCCAATTCATTAGCGTGAACGTAATCAATCCCTAATTCTTTTTGCAGGTATTTTCCAAAAAAGGTAAATCCTCCAGATAAAATAGCCGTTTTATAGCCGTAATATTTCAAGGCTTTCATCAATCGATGCGCTCCTTTGGTTATTGGCAGATTTTCAGCAACGTTTTGCAGTACGTCCTCGCTCAAACCTTCTAACAAAGCCATACGTTGTTTGAAGCTTTCGCTAAAATCAATTTCGCCATTCATCGCTGCTTCCGTGATGGCTTTTACTTGCTCACCCACACCCGCTAACTCAGCCAATTCATCAATTACTTCGGTTTGAATTAACGTCGAATCCATATCAAAACACACTAAACGTCTGTTTCTGCGATACATATTATCCTCTTGAAAAGAAATATCTACATCTAACGTTCTGGAAATTTCCATAAAACTCGCCGTCATAAACGTTTTATCTACAATAGTTCCCGTAACTGATAATTGTATACAAGAACGAGGAAATTCTTCCTTATCGATAATAGAAACCCTGCCGGTTAATCTTTTGATAGCGTCAATATTCAGACTTTGGTTGGAGAGAATCCTAGTCACAGCAGCCAATTGTACCGCCGTTAATGTTTCGCCCAAAATATTGATAATATAGCGTTGTTTGCGTTGTGCTTTTACCCAAATTTCGTAATCAGCAATAGAAATCAGTATGAATTTTACTTTCACACCCAATTCATAGGCTTTAAACAATAAATCTTTTAAAACAGGTCCAGAAGAAGACCCCGCTTTTATTTCAAATAAAATACCTAAAGATAGTGTATCATGAATATCTGCTTGCCCAATATCTAAAATAATGGCATCGTAAGTCGCCAAGATGGATGTTAAACCAGCTGTTACCCCCGGTTTATCCTGACCAGAAACTTTTAATAAAATAACCTCTATGTCTTGTACCTGCATTTTATAATTATTTGATTTAGAATGGACAAAAATCGTCAATCTGACGTTGATATAAAAAAAAAATGTTCCTTTTTTTAAACAATAACAAATAGTTTAAATTACCTATAAAAAAACCTGTCCAAATGAATGAACAGGTTTGTATTTTTAAGAAAAATGCATTTTTTAGGATGCAATCTCCAAACGTTTCAATAAATTTTTATTCAACGTTTCTTTAGCATATTCAACATCAATTTCTAATGTTTTATCATCAGAACTTGGCAGTTCATACATCGCATCTGTTAAGATAGCTTCACATAAAGAACGCAATCCACGAGCGCCTAATTTATACTCTAATGCTTTATCAACAATAAAATCCAGGGCCTCGTCAGTGATGGTAAAAGTTACTTCATCCATCAAAAATAATTTTTCGTATTGTTTGATTAACGCATTTTTAGGCTGTGTCAAAATTGCACGCAAGGTTTCTCTGTCTAAAGGATCCATGTGTGTCAATACTGGCAAACGACCTATAATCTCCGGAATCAATCCAAAATCTTTGATGTCTTTTGGGATAATGTATTGCAACAAATTGTCTTTGTCAATATTATCCACATTTTTTGAAGTAGAATACCCTACGGCTTGACGGTTCAATCGTTTCGAAATAATTCTTTCAATTCCATCAAAAGCACCACCGGCGATAAACAAAATATTCTGAGTATTGACCTCAACAAATTTTTGGTCTGGGTGCTTGCGTCCTCCTTTTGGTGGCACATTCACAACAGTTCCTTCCAATAATTTCAATAATGCTTGTTGCACCCCTTCACCGGAAACGTCACGCGTAATAGACGGATTGTCACTTTTACGTGCAATTTTATCTATTTCGTCAATGAATACAATTCCGCGTTCTGCTTTGGCAACATCATAATCAGCTGCTTGCAAAAGACGCGTCAAAATACTTTCGACATCTTCTCCTACATAACCTGCTTCTGTAAGTACTGTTGCATCAACAATAGCTAAAGGGACATCCAACATTTTTGCAATGGTTTTAGCCACCAATGTTTTTCCTGTTCCTGTTTGTCCCACCATGATGATGTTACTTTTTTCAATCTCAACTTCATCGTCTAATTGCTGTTGCATCAAACGTTTGTAGTGATTGTAAACTGCAACCGACATTACTTTTTTAGTTTGGTCCTGTCCAATTACATATTGATCCAAGAACGCTCTGATTTCTTTTGGTTTTTTCAAAATCAAATCTCCAACCAGCTTTGAACTTCCGCTGGATTTTAATTCTTCTAAAACAATTCCGTGTGCTTGTTCGATACATTTATCACAAATATGTGCATTGATACCAGCAATCAATAATTGGGTTTCTGGCTTCTTTCTTCCACAAAACGAACACTCTAATACTACTTTTGCCATTCTTTTAGTCTAATGTCATAAAGTCAAAAGTCGTAAAGTCTCAGCTATGCTTTTGACTTTCGGACTTTTGACTTTCGACTAATAATTTATCCTCTTATTAAAACCTCATCAATCATTCCGTATGCTTTTGCTTCTTCAGCAATCATCCAATAATCACGTTCGCTATCAGTATGAACCTTATCAAAAGTTTGTCCAGAATGGTGAGAGATAATTTTGTATAATTCATCTTTCAGTTTCAACATTTCACGTAAGTTGATTTCCATATCAGTAGCAACCCCTTGCGCTCCTCCTGATGGCTGGTGAATCATTACTCTTGAATGTGGCAAAGCTGAACGTTTTCCTGCAGCACCTGCACATAACAACACTGCTCCCATAGAAGCTGCCATTCCTGTACAAATCGTTGCTACATCTGGTTTGATGTATTGCATCGTGTCATAAATCCCCAATCCTGCGTAAACGCTTCCTCCTGGAGAATTCAAATAAATTTGAATGTCCTTAGAAGCATCGGCGCTTTCAAGGAACAATAACTGTGCTTGAACGATGTTTGCAATTTGGTCGTCAATTCCTGTTCCAAGGAAAATAATTCTGTCCATCATCAATCTGGAGAAAACGTCTAATTGTGAAATATTCAACTGACGTTCTTCAATGATATATGGAGTCATGTTTTTAGGAGTCATTGCGCCTACGATTTTATCGTAATACATAGAGTTTACGCCGTGGTCCTTTGTAGCAAATTTTTTAAATTCTTTACCGTAGTTCATATTTTTTTGTTCTAAGTTTTACGTTATATCTTGTGATTCCATTTAATGCAAAGGTCATACCTCTTTATAAATGATGTCAATATGTCTTATTTTTTAGCCCAGATGGAAGAGAAAAGCTTTTTGAATTCCGTTTTTTAGTTTTTTTATTCTTGCAAAGCGACTGGAAGAAGCTCTTGCAGGAATTTAAAAAACAGAAACGGAAGAAAAAACTTGAAACGTACAGCTGGATTAGCTCCTGAAATTAATTCAAACAAAAGAGCGCCAAAAAATATTTTTTCTGACGCTCAAATATAACTATTTTTTATTGTTTACAATCTGTAATCAAATCATAAAATTTGAAACAACTAACGAAATTGTTTTCCGTTTTTTTCAACTTTTGACTTTATGACATTTGATTTTAAGACTAGAATTTATTCTCCGTAAGAAGCAGCAATAAATTCTTCGTAAGTTACTTCTTTAGTAGTAGGATTTGCTTTTTCTTTGAACAATTCCAATAATTTCTCAGCAACAACTTGGTCAGAAAGTCTTTTCACTTCGTCTTGGTTAGACAAAACTCTAGCTACAATTCCTTGAACTTCTTCGTCAGTAGGATTTGTTTGCCCGAATTGCGCCATTTGTTGACGGATATTTTTTGTAGTGAATGTTTTCAAGTCTTCAAAAGTGATTTTGATATCAGATTGAGCCATTGCTCTACCTTCGATCAATTGAAAACGCAATCCTTTTTCAGAACGTGCATATTCCACTTCAGCTTCCTCAGGAGACAATTTTTTCTCACCAACAGTTTGCAACCATTTTTTAAGGAATTCAGCTGGTAAATCAAATTTTGTGCTTTCGATTAAGAACTCAGTTACATCACCTAATAATTTTTGGTCTGCTTGTTGTGCAAATTGAGTTTCAGCATCTTCTTTGATTTTTGCTTTCAATTCTTCTAGTGAAGAAACAGTTCCAGCTCCAAACAATTTGTCGAACAATTCTTGGTTCAATTCTGCTAATTCAGCAGTGTTGATTGCTTCGATTGTGAAGTTTACATCAACATCTAAACCGTGAACGTCATCATGACTTACTTTCATCACGTCCATCAATTGGTGGTCGTCTTCAAATAAACCTTTAGTATTTACAGTCACTACATCACCTACTTTTTTACCTGTGAATAAATCCCAAGTCGCTTTGTCTTTGAAAAGATCAGCAGCAATAGTGGTAGCGTTATTAATTCCTTTTTCTTCGTTAGTGAATGTTCCTGTTACATCTGAATCTGCACCAACAACCTCTTGAGGAATTGCAGTTCCAAATTGTTTTTGGATTCTTTCCACTTGACCGTCGATTAATTTATCGTCAGCAGTAACCACATATTTTACGATGTCGTTTTTAGCATCTAAGTCTAAAGTGAAGTTTGGAACCAATCCAATTTCATATTCAAAAACCAATTCTTCAGCATCCCAAGAAAAATCTTCGTTTACTTTAGGAAGTGGCGTTCCAAGAAGGTTTAATCTTTCAGATTGTACGAAACGCTCTAGAGCCAAATCAACAACTTTCTGAACTTCTTCTTGTTTAATAGCTTTACCGTATTGTTTTTCAACAAGATCTTTAGGCACCGCTCCTTTTCTAAATCCCTTAACAGTTGCCAAAGGCATTTTTTCGTTTATTCTTTTTGCAACTTGTCCTTTGTAATCCATGTGAACAACAGTCATTACAATTGTTTCATTCACAGCGTCTATTGCTACTCTTTTGATATCCATCTTCTTCTTTAATTTACATAATAAAATTGGACTGCAAAATTATAAAATTTTTGCAACCCAAACAAGTATTTTACCATTTTGAATTTTAGGCAGTTATTTGACAAAATCACAGGCCAGAAAAGGAAAATAATTTGGGCGTGTCCCTGCAGATTGCTTCGTCGTTCCTCCTCACAACTTTGGGTCAGGCTGTACGTTATAATCTTTTATTGCGCTTCGCTTCATAAAAGGATTTTCACTGCCATCCTTCACGCGGGTCGAGGTATTCAACAATATAAAGTTGCTTTGATAATTTGTAATAATTTATTTATATATTTGAAATTAGATATGATGATTATCATACCTATCTACCCAAATTTGGGTCGCTTTATGTGATTTTGTCACACATATAAACGAGTTGTGAGCAATTTTAACGAAGAATCTGTAATCAAACACGATTTTTAACAAAAAAACAGAAAATATGAGTGAAATAAAATACACTAATGTTTATTATTATCAATTATTTCCAAATGATGAAGGTCTAAATCCAAAAGAAAAAGATATATTCTTTAAAAATTGTGATAAAAACATATTTACCAAAAAAAGTGGTTTTACACGTATTCAACATTCTGATGGTTATGTAAATATTTTCGATTTAGAGGAAAGACATAACAGATATGTTTTAGGAACGTTTGTTTATAATCAAACAACTAATATTCCTCCTTCTTTTAATGATATTGAAAATAAACCCTCTGAACTTAAAATAGGGAAATTTGACGGTCTTGGTTTTGACAGTTCATTTATTTATGATAGAAAAACAAGAATTATTGGATTAGAATCAAAAAAACCAGGAACTTCACAAAAATCTGTTGAAGATTTTATAATGAAGAATTTTGATTTAACAAATTGTCATTTAAAATTTGTTGTATTACCAAACGAGTATAATAAATTTTTAAATTCAAATAAATATACTCGTTTAGAAATGGATTTGGCAATTCCAAATAATGATATGGGAATTTTAAAGCCAAGTGAAAAAAATGCAAATAATATTTTGCAATTAATGCAAGATCTAAAAGGTACTTCCGCCAAAATAATCATTTCAAATGGTCGTTCAAGAAAAAAAACACTCTCACTTGAAAACGTTCGACAATTAGCACAATGGTTATACAAAACCGACAAAAAAGAAACTTTAGTTCAAAATTTAAGAATTACTGGTGTGGATGTTGATTCAGAAAATTACCATATATTTGATTTAATTTCCAATAGATTAATTACTAAAATAAGCATTGAAAAAACAAGAACAATTGGGAGTTTTCAGATAAAAATAAAATATGACCAATTAGAAGGTGATTTTTTAGCACATAGAGAGGAATTAGAAAAACTTCAAAAATAAAATGACAAAATTTGAAAAGATATTTTATATTATTCTATCACTGTTAGTAACCTATGCCATTTACTATCTTTCAAATCATTATTGCCGAGAATTAAATTATCAAAAATTCTTTGAACTTTTTATAACTACATTCAGTATTATTATTGGTTTTTTACTAACCATTTCAACTTTATTACATTCTATAAGAAATGAAAAAATTGAATTTATTCGCAAATCTGGAGGAATGAAATCCTTAAATTCTTCTTTGAAAAATTCAATTTATTTAAGTTTTATTGCTATTCTATTTTCAATATTTTCATTTCTTTTTGAGGACTTTTTTAAAAGTCATCAAATATTAATTTATCCAATAATTTTCTTAAATATTTTATCTTTTTTAACTTCATTAAATTTTATGAAAACGTTTTTGAAAATAATGTCAACAGAATAAAAAAACTGCTCCCCCCGCTAGCGCGAGCGTCCCGCTCGTGACCACACAAAAGCACGAAAAACAAAAGAACAAATTTCATACGTGACACGAGCGGGACGCTCGCGCAAGCGGAGGAAAATAATAATCGTTGTAAAACAGTTGAAATGAAAAATATTATTTACATAGTATTCTTGCTTTTTAGTCTATCTATAATTGGGCAAACTGAAAACTTAAAAAAGGACTTCAGAGTTGATTTATTAACTATTGAGAAAAAGACTAAAGATACTTTAATTGGAACATTTACTGAAATATACTCCGGCAATAAAAGAATCAAAGCAAAATGCTGTACTGATTTTGATGGAATTGACATTTTTTATATTAATCCAAAAGACATTGTCGATAATAGAATTTACATGAAATTTTATGGACGAAAATGCAAACCATATAAAAAGAAATTTATAATCAGAGGTGACTTAAAAACAACAATTTACCTCAAATACGGAAAAACAGAATATAATTCTAAAATAGAGGACTTTGAAATGATGTTTAAAAAATTAAATATAGAATATGACACTTTTAAATGTGGAACTATTGATTAATACTTTACCAGCTTCGCAAAGTGTTCTTTCAAAAAATAAATTTGCCCAGCTCCGCAAAGTGTTCATTCAAAGAATAAAATTATCATTAATGCTGCGCAAACGTCTCTGACTTTGCGCCCACAATAACAAGCAAAAAGTGTAAAACGTAAACGGCATATAGGATTTGGCACAAAGTCGGGAGACTTTGCGCATCGTAGTATATTATAAATAAGTATAAATTAATATCAATGGAATACATACAAGAAGAAAGTACAAATACATTAATTTTTTATTTCTTTTTCTGGATTTTTGTTGCTTTTTTAATTGTCAAATGGGATTTATACGAAAAGAGAAAAAGCGAGAAAAAAAATGAATATAGAGATTCCTTATCAAAATTTAGAATACGCGGAATATTTATAATATTATTGATTGGACTATTTGCTACTGTAAAAGAATTGCTAAATAGAATTTAATATTTACCTCTGCTCCGAAAGCTCAATTACTCTCTTATTTCATAAAATCCATAACCAATAAAAAAAGCCCCGAAAAATAATTTTCGAGGCTTTTTAAGATTGTTATTTAGAATTGTAGCCCGTAGCGGAATCGAACCGCTCTTACATGGATGAAAACCATGCGTCCTAACCGATAGACGAACGGGCCATTTTCATTGTTTCGGGTACAAAAATAGTACTATTTTTGAGATGCGCAAAGCCAAAACCAAAAACCGCTGCGTGGAAACCACATTTTTTTATTTGAAAATTATAATTCATTCAGGATTAACACTTACGGTAAAACAGGAAGAGACATTTTTTTTAAAACATTTTATGGTTGCTTTCAGTTTACGACTCCATTCGAATACAAAACTTAAAAAAGTCAAGAGACTTTAGGCGTTTTTTCCTTAAATCGAACTATAAAAATTAACGTGAGTCGGGTAAATATCTAATCGAAAGCAGTGATTTCTCCTTCGTAGAAAAGACAAAGACAAAATCTCTTCGCGTTCCTCAAACAACATCGTACTCACTTTTCACTTTCAAGAGTTTTTAGCATCGCTTACAAATATCATTATTTAAGAAAATGTAATGGCGTTTTTTGTTGATAGTATTTTGTATTTTGCAACAGCATTTAATTCTAAAATAACAACATGAATACGACGCATACCGATATTATAATAATAGGAGCAGGATTATCCGGTATAGGCGCTGCCTGTCATTTGTCCCGAAAAAATCCAGACAAAACCTATGTTATTTTAGAAGCAAGGGCAGAACTTGGCGGTACCTGGAGTCTGTTTCAATACCCTGGAATCCGTTCCGATTCGGATATGTACACTTTTGGCTATTCCTTTAAAACATGGGAGGACCAAAAGTCTTTCGCTGATGGGCCTTCGATTTTGAAATACCTGAATGAAGCCGCAGACGAATATAAAGTAGGCGATCATATCCGGTACAATCAACGCGCTCTTTCTTATAACTTCGATACAAAAGCGAAATTATGGACCGTCACTACCATAAATACTGCCACGGAACAAGAAACTGTTTATACGTGCCAGTTTATCTTTAGCTGTAGCGGCTATTATAATTATAACAAAGGATATACTCCTGAATTTAAGGATCAATCTCATTTTGAAGGTGAAATAGTCCATCCCCAAAAATGGCCTGCAAAATTAGATGTTATAGATAAAAAAGTGGTAATAATTGGCAGCGGAGCCACTGCTATAACCATCCTTCCTGAACTTGCTGAAAAAGTGGCGCAAGTTGTTATGCTGCAACGATCCCCAACCTATATTGCTGCTTTGCCCAATAAAGACAAAATCGCTGCTCGCCTGAAACGCTTGTTCCCAAAAAAAGTAGCCTATAGACTGATTCGTTATAAAAACATTTTCTATGCTATAGTCTTTTTTAATCTGTGCAAGTACTTTCCAGAGGCAATGAAAAAATTTATCATAAAAGGGGCTAAAAAAGGTCTGGGTGACTTTCCTGTAGACCCCCATTTTATACCCAACTATAATCCATGGGAACAACGTTTTTGCATTGCCCCAAACGGTGATTTTTTTAGAGCCATCAGAAAAGGGAAAGCTACTGTAGTTACGGACCATATCGATCGCTTTCTAACTAATGGGATTTTATTAAAATCAGGAAAAAAACTAGCTGCCGACATTATAATCACCGCAACCGGACTTGATTTATTAGCGTTTGGAGGTGTGAAAATCCAACTGGATTCGGAGTCTTTTGATGTTTCTAAATCTTTTGTATACAAAGGTCTTATGTTAAGCGACCTGCCCAACTTCTTTATTTTTGTTGGCTATACCAATGCTTCGTGGACGTTGAAAAGTGACCTTACCAGCGAATATATATCTCGAGTTTTGAAATATTTAGACAACCACAATTATAAAGCGGTGCAGGCAAAAGTAGTCGAGACAAATTTAAAGCCCGTTCCGCTATTGAATCTGAACTCCGGCTATATAAACAGAGCTGCGAATACACTTCCTAGTCAAGGGAACAAAGCACCATGGCGTGTTTACCAAAATTATGTGCTGGATTATAAAATGCTTCGCATAGATTCCGTGAAAGATAAACGACTTACCTTTTTCAAATAAGTGGTTCAAGAGTAGCGGATAATAAAAATTTGGCACTAATAATTCAAAAATTAAAGGTAATTTAGCCGCAAAATCCTAACAAAACCTCGTAACGTTATACAATAATTCAAATTAAAATAAATTGACAAAGTATCTAAAATATCTCCTTTCACTCTTTCTGGCTTTTGGCCTGATGGTGAATGACGGTGCTTTAGATTCTCCATCAAATTCAGCAGATTATTACCAATTCTCGAACGTAATTCTAAGACGAGAATTAAATCATAAGGATTCGAAATTATATGTGTTCCATCAGATAAATTCGGCTGAAAAAACAGCATTCCTATTTCAGTTAGCTTATCTCCAATTTCAAGATATTTTTAGTCTTCAAATTCCCGTTCTTCTAAAATTACAAACGCAGCTTTATCAAAAAGTACGTTCATTTGCATCTCAATACATCTTCATAAATGAGATGATTACTTCCCGAAATTCCTATAAAAGTTTATACACAGCCTAGAAATTTCTTTCAACGCATTTATGCAATTCCATGCATAAAGAGGATACCAAATGTCTAATCATTTATCATTTACAAAATGTATAAACACAAAACTAAAACACGTTTAGAGGAATCTAAACGCCCTATTCATTGGGCAAAAAGAAAAATTATGCTAATTATAACCGCCTTAATGATCGGGATGTCAAACGGAATGAATGTGGGAGACCATACGATTCACGGAAATCAAAATCATACGGAACAACATAAAAAAGATTGATTTGATTGCTCATAAATACGTTATAACACTCAAGCTATAAACAAGAATAGTATTAAAAGTCGGGTTGCGCTAAGGCGTCTCCCGACTTTTTAGCTATTTCAAAAAGCTATAAATTTGAGTAAGAAATTAGGAAACTTAAATAGAAATCAAAACAGCAATAGCATCACCAACAGCAACAAGACCAGTTCCAGAACCTATCAAGTTTTGCCCAAACAACACGCTATTCCCTACTGTTCTGTATTTTGCCAAAGTCCGTAAAGGATCTTTTCCTGAGGTCACTCCTTTTTCTTGGTCTACTGTTGTCATTATACATCTCCCGCAAGGTTTCACACCAAAAAAAGTTAGTTCACCAATTGTGAATTCTTTCCAAGATTCTTCTTCATAAGCGTCACTGCCTGTACAAACAAAATTAGGTCGAAACCGATTCATCGGCAGCGCTTCCTTCATACGCGAATTCAAATCATCCAAAGACGATTGACCAATCAACAAAAAAGGATAACCATCCGAAAAAGAATTAATATCAGCTTCTGTAACGGCATATTTAGCCTCTACTTTTCGGTGACTTTCTTCGGGCATGTAAACCAAACGAGCAGAGAATCCCAATATTCTGGAAAACCAATCTGAAATAACCGAATCGACTTCATACGCCTGAATGGAATCCTCCCAAACCATCACATCAATTTTAGTTTTGGTCTCCGAAAAAGATTGATGCAACGGTAGTTGTATTGTTTCTAATTGTACACGATGTGTAATATTCAGAAAATCCCCTGCAATTTCAGGTTGAAAAAGAGCTAATTCCGAATGTTCCCTTTGCGACAGAAACAATCCGTTTTCATCAACTAACAGCCAACGGCGATCGTGTTCCAAACCACGATCGGTCACTTGAGCTTCTTGCAATTTAATTCCACCTAATGATTTTACAGGATAAATCCAGATTTCTGAAAGTTGTACCATAGCACTATATTTTTTCCAAAATTACAAAAACAAAGTATTCCGTTTTTAATAATTCAAACTCAATCCAAAACCCATTCCCATATCACTGTCGTAATGCGTGGTAATTCCAAAATTTCTTTTAACAATATAGCGCAAACCCGCCATGTATTCTTTGTCCGTATTCCACATTAAATTCATGCGCAATCTTTTGGAAACCGGAATATCCATGCGTTCAAATTGCAATCTGAAATTCCCGTCGGTAAAGACTTCGGCTTGTGCTTTGATGAGCATGGGCAACGTATATTCGACTCCGGCGCTGAAAACAGCACGATTGTCTTTGGTATTGGCTTGACCAAAAAGATTTTCTTCCATTTCTCCCATTTCCATTTTTCGATACCTCCAGTCAAAACCAATAAACGGCATCAGCCATTGCATTTTCCCGATGTATCGTCCTATATGTGTTTCAGTTTCATAACCATGATGATCGTTGTAACCCAAACGCCATTCGGTACCAATACTCCAACGCGTGTTTTGAATCATCAACATTCCATCGTTTCCATTGGTGGCAAAATCATTTTCGGCCATCACATGAAAAGCTCTGTCATCAGCAAATAATTTGCGTTGCGCTAATTTTGGATTTGGAATCAAGGGATTTGGCTCTTGATTTTCATAACTAAAAACCCTTCCCATTCCCGCCATCATGTGATAGAGAATGTGACAATGAAAAAACCAATCGCCTTTAACATTCGCATTAAACTCAATCGTATCGGTTTCCATCGGCATAATATCAATGATATTTTTCAGCGGTGCGTATGCTTCTTTTCCGTTCAGCACTCTAAAATCGTGTCCGTGTAAATGCATCGGGTGGCGCATCATGGAGCCATTGAAGAGTACAATTCGAACATTCTCTCCTTTTTTAATTAGAATTTTATCGGCTTCCGAAACTACTTTATTGTCCAGACTCCAAACATACCGATTCATGTTTCCTGATAATTCAAAACGTAATTCTTTTACCGGTGCGTCTTTGGGTAATGTTGTTTTAATGGGTGATTTCAGCATCGCATAATTCAAGGTAGTGATTTCTGAAAGTTCGTTACTATTATAATCGGCTTCCGTCATTTTCATGCTGTCCTTTTTTGGAGAAGAATTATTCATTTTCATTTTCCCCATATCATGCGAAGAATGATTCACTTCAACTTCTTTTTGAGCTCCCCCTTTGGGGGTTGGGGGGCCAGTAATTTCAGGATACATCACCACATTCATGTCCATTTGGTTGAGTGACATTTGCATGCCCATATCATCTAAATCGCCATTCATTTTCATCATACCGTTCATCATTTTCATCCCTTCAAAATACTTTAATTTAGGCATAGGCGAAATCAATTGCTTGATGCCATCTCCTAAATACAACGAAGCCGATTTAGTCCTATCCTCCGAAGTGACTAAAAACTCATATGCAGTTTTATCGGCAGGGATCGTTACAACAACATCATACGTTTCAGAAACAGCAACGATTAATCGGTCGACTTCAACAGGTTCCACATCATTTCCATCACTAGCAACCACGGTGATTTTTCCTCCGGCATAATTCAACCAAAAATAGGTAGAAGCTCCACCATTGGAAATCCGTAATCGGACTTTATCTCCCGCCTTAAACTGCGAAAGCTGACTTTCATTTTTCCCGTTGATAAGGAATTTATTGTAAAACACATCACTTACGTCCATGGCGTTCATCCTTTTCCATTCGTTGGTGACTTTTGTCTTAAAATGTCCCGCTTTTATAGCTTCGGCATAGCTTTGCGTAGTTCCTTTTTGAATTGCAAACCAGTCCGTGGCATTGTGTAGCATTCGATGTACATTTTCCGGTTTCATATCCGTCCATTCACTGAGAATAATGGGAACGGTTGGTAAATCATCAATTCCTTCCCTAAAGGTTGGGTCTTCGTTTCTTTTATTCATCACAAAGGAACCGTACATCCCAATTTGTTCCTGCAAACCCGTATGACTATGGTACCAGTGCGTTCCGTGTTGAATAATGGGAAAAGTATATTTATGTGTTGTACCCGGTTTGATGGGCATTTGTGTCAAATTAGGCACACCGTCTTCTTTATTGGGCAAAAATAATCCGTGCCAATGCAACGAGGTATCTTCATTTAATTCGTTATGCACATAAATCTCGGCAATATCGCCTTCGGTAAACGTAAGTGTTGGCATTGGAATTTGTCCGTTTACGGCAATCGCTCTTTTTGGTTTATCACCAAAAGAGACAATCGTATCCCGAACATATAAATCATACCGAACAGTTTTTGAAGGGACATTTTTGACTATTTTTTTTACTGGCTCTTCTATAACTTTAATATTCTCTACAGGAGCACTTGTATGATTTTGATGCAAATCATCACTTGCTGCTTTAGTCTCGATAATCTTAGCTTTTACTAGCACAGCTTTTTTTACAACTGCTTTTGGCGCTTGTTTTTTTAGAACGGATTTTTTTACTGGTTTTTCTTTTATTAAATCCATACCACATTTTGGACATTTTCCCGGTTTAGCAGCATGAATTTCAGGATGCATTGGGCATGTGTATGTCGTAGGTTGTACCTGAAAAATTTTTATTTTTTTGGAAATGTTGTTTTCATTTCCAATTTCTGCTTTAGCAAAAGGAGAGATAAGAATCAGAAATACGGTTAATAATATGGTGTTTTTCATGTTTTAATTTTCAATTGAACTCTAAAATATATTTATTTAAAATTTTAAACCACGCAATCGCAACGCATTTGCAATTACAGAAACAGAGCTGAAACTCATTGCCAAAGCTGCAATCATTGGCGAAAGCAGCACTCCAAAAAAAGGATACAAAACGCCTGCTGCAATTGGAATTCCAAGTACATTGTAGAAAAAGGCAAAGAATAAATTTTGTTTGATATTTCGCATCACTGCATGACTTAAGTTTTTCGCTTTGACAATGCCTTGCAAATCCCCTTTCACCAATGTTATTTTTGCACTTTCAATAGCCACATCTGTTCCGGTTCCCATGGCTATTCCTATGTCGGCTTGCGCCAAAGCCGGAGCATCGTTGATTCCGTCACCTGCCATAGCCACAATTTTTCCTTCGGATTGCAATCGTTTAATTTCATTGAGCTTGTCTTCGGGCAAACAACTTGCTTTAAACGAACTTAAATTCAATTGTGTCGCCACTGCTTTTGCTGTGTTTTCATTATCGCCCGTTAGCATAATCACCTCAACTCCCTGGCGCATCAGTTCTTTTATGGCTTCGATACTTGTTGCTTTTATGGCGTCAGTTATCGATACAAATCCTACCGCGATTCCGTCCACTGAAATATAAGAAACCGTTTTTCCCAGTTTTTGTTCGGCAGTGATTTTATTTTCTAATTCTTCAGAAACTGAAACATTTACTTGCTCCATCAATTTTTCATTTCCGAGCGCCACTTTCTTGTTAGTTACTGTACCAATAACTCCTTTGCCTGAAATCGCTTCAAAATCCTTTACTTCGATTAATGAAACTGCTTTCGCTTTCGCAAAATTGACTACGGCTTGCGCCAAAGGATGTTCGCTGTATTGATTTAAAGATGCGATGCTTTGCAACAAAGAATCTTCGTCATTATTCAAGGAAAATACTTTTTCAACCGAAGGTTTACCCTCGGTAATTGTTCCTGTTTTATCTGTAATCAACACATTTACTTTGTTCATGTTTTCCAGTGCTTCGGCGTTTTTTATCAAAACTCCCGATTGTGCTCCCTTACCAACACCCACCATGACTGACATAGGCGTAGCTAATCCCAAAGCGCACGGACAGGCAATTATCAATACCGCAATCGCATTGATAAATCCATAAACCATTGCGGGTTCAGGACCAAATTGTGCCCAAACAAAAAAGGTAATTGCAGATACAAAAACCACAATTGGCACAAAATATTTAGCTGTTTTATCGGCTAATTTCTGGATGGGTGCTTTCGAACGACTGGCGTTATTGACCATTTGTATAATTTGCGAAAGCAAGGTTTCCGAACCTACTTTTTCAGCAATCATCACAAAGGATTTATTGCCGTTTATCGTTCCGGAACTAATGCTGTCGCTTATTTTTTTATCAACAGGAATGGGCTCACCTGTTATCATCGATTCATCAATTGTACTTTCGCCATCGGTGATTTTTCCATCCACCGGAATTTTATCTCCAGGTTTTACCCGCAATAAATCTCCTTTTTTGATGTCGTGAATCGAGATTACTTTATCCGCTCCATCGCTAACTAAAATGGCTTCGGTTGGCGCTAATTTCAACAATTCTTTTATGGCTCCACTGGTTTGGCTGTGTGCTCTGGCTTCTAACAATTGTCCTAATAAAACCAATGTTAATATAACTGTCGTTGCTTCAAAATAGAGTGAAACCGTTCCGTTGTGCGTTTTAAATTCATCCGGGAAAACAGCTGGGAAAAATAATCCGACTAAACTAAACAGAAAAGCAACACCAGAACCAATTCCGATAAGGGTAAACATATTGAGATTCCAAGTAACAATTGATTTCCAAGCGCGCTCAAAAAACATCCAACACGCATAAAAAACGACTGGAAGCGATAAAATGAGTTGCACCCAATTCCACTTTTCTACATCCATTATTTTCATTAATGGATTATTCGGAATCATATCTGACATGGCAATAATAAAAATAGGAACGGTACACACAACCGCTATTTTCATTTTGCGCACCAAATCATTGTACACCTTATTTTCTTCAGAATCGGTAGGTTCCATTGGCACTAAATCCATCCCACAAATGGGACACGAACCGGGACCGTCTTTGATTACTTCGGGATGCATGGGACACGTGTACATTGTTTTTGCAGCACTTAATTCTGGTACTTTTTCAAGATTCATTCCGCACACCGGACAACTTCCGGGTTTATCATAGACTTTTTCGCCCTCACAATGCATCGGGCAATAGTATTTTGCTTGCGCATTAGTGGGCAAAATTACGATTGGTTTCTCTTGTTGTTTATTCGAACTACAACATGATTTTTCACTTGGCTTTTCGGTAACGTCATGAGAATCAGTTGCATTATTCATTGTTATTGTATAATTTCCGGCTGCAGTTAAGGTCTCTTGTAATTGAGCAGTGGGAATGTGTTCATCCATTGTTATAGTTGCTGTTGGCGGATCCAAAGTAACTGTCACTTGAATTCCATCGATAGCATTCAATGTTTTTTCCACTTTCGAGCGACAACCATCGCATGACATTCCGGTAATAGTGTAACTATGTTTCATAATGTTTGAATTTTGACACCACGAATTTCCGATTATACCGTCATTCCCTTGTTACACAATTTTGGAAAAGGTTTGCGTGATTACAAATGATCGATTTGCTTTCTCGTTTTTACTTTCAATTGTCTAAAATAAGTTGGCGTAAATCCAGTTGTTTTTTTGAACTGATTGCTCAAATGTGCCACATTGCTATACTGAAGTTGAATGGCGATTTCGCTTAAAGTCAACTCATCATACGTTAATAATTCTTTGACTCTTTCTATTTTTTGAGCAATAAAATACCGCTCAATTGTAACTCCTTCTATCTCCGAAAATAAATTACTCAAAGCACTATAATCTTGTGCCAAATCCTTTGACAAATAATCCGATAAATTGCTTTTTAACACATTATTTTTGTTGTAAACTAAATCAATTAGCACTGTTTTTATTCTTTCGATTGTTATGTTTTTTTTATCATCGATTAAATCAAAACCCAGAGAAAGTAAGCGTTTGAGTAAATCCCTTTTTTGAGTTTCGGTACATTCTGCTTCTAATTCGACTTCTCCTAGCGTTATTGAAACGGCATGAAGTCCGAGTTTTTCTAACTCTAACTCCACTGCTGTAATGCATCGGTTGCATACCATATTTTTTATGCTAAGCTTCATCATTATTTTACAACTGCAATTCTTCTGCCACAATTCAGCATCTCAGAACCATAATAAGGATTGATAACTTCTTTTGTCTCACTGATCCAATACCCGGTTTTTCCGTCGCCATACATTGGACAATAATCTTGATATACAGTTTCTTTTGTACCAAAAGCCTTTATTAAACCATAAACATCTTTGCTCAATAAAGAAAAATACTCTCTTTGATGATCCATTTTGCCTGCATTATCGCCAATGTGTTTGACATGCGCTTTAGCATCAGCCACAAAACCATTGTAAGTGTTTTTTAATTTGGTATCCAAAGAGGTTGAACTGCTGTTATTCAAAGTGGCAATTAATTCTTTTGCAGCAGCAGTTGCACCTTTTGAATCGTCTTTGGTCAGTGCATTTTTAATTTTGAGATACTTGTAAACAATCGCATCAGTTGGAAAAGTTGATTTGTCAGTATTCGTTATTTTAATTATGTTGCTTGGCTCTTCCGCTGCATCAGAGATAGCAACAGGAGTTTCTTCTTTTCCAGCTGAGGTTGTTGGAATAACTTTTTCAGTTAGCTCCATTCCGCATTCTGGGCATTCGCTTCCGGCAACACCAGTAACTTCCGGATGCATCGGACAAGAGTATAGTTCAGCCGTTTTTTCTGTTTTCTCAGAATTTAAAGTCTTTACATCTTTGTTTTTTTGGTTACAAGAAACCGTCATAAAAGTCGCAATCAGAGACAAAAACAGTATTTTTTTCATGGTATTTTTTTATGATTATATATTGACTTCTTTTTAATCAGCTATTCACTGCTTAAATTCAAGCCCTAAAATTTATTTTATGATATTAAAAAAGTTGTATTCTAAATTTAGATAAAATCCATTTGGCGCAGACCGCAACATAGAACTGTATAATTCTTGTCTATAAGCAACATCAATTCGGGCTTGGCTGTTGATGATAAATTGAATGGAAGGCACAATATCCAAATATGATTTACCATTTTCGTTTAATGTCTGACCAACAAACTCAAGCATTGTATTGATATTTGTTTGCTTAAAATTAGTGTATTTTTTTGGATACATCAATCTTCCTAACGATACTGTATAATTGGTAGCGTTATCACTTTGTATCGTTGGAAATCTGTAATCCGGCTTATTATCAAATGCTTTTTCAAAACTGACAGAAGCACTTATGGCTACCTTTTTTATAAGCTGCGTAGCAACTATTCCCGTTTCAAAACCAGTATTATGCCCCATAATTTCTATCTGCTCCTGATGGATATCTGCATTATTAAAACTATATCTCCCAAATGCTGCCATCCTAAAATGACTATGCAAATCATCCGTAGAAAGGAAACGATATTTCGTATAAAAACTAGCGCCTTCAGTAACCAGCTGATTGCTTCTATTGCTAACAAACATTGATGTTCTCACCATCAAATTTTTATTGATTCCCCAAGTAACTTCAGGCATGAGATGATAACTATATCCTGATTTCATTTGCTCCTTAAAAATGGATTGTCCCAAACGAATTCCTAATGAACCCGCAGGAACATTGCTTGCCGGATCAGTTACCACAAAAAGCTCCTGAGCCGATATTCCTTGAATAAGAAAAAACATAAATACGATTAAAAACTTTCTCATTAAATTACAGTTTTGATATGGTAATCGTCTTCGTTATCCAATGGATATGACGCTATTTTTGAAAACGTTTTAAGCAGTTTTTTATGCTCTTTTTGGGTTACATATCCTTTGTCATAAACCTTCAATTTGGTTTCCCTGTTACTGTTTTTAAGTTCCTCATTCAATAAAACGAAAGTAGAACCGTTTACTGAAATGGTATTATCGCCTTCGGTTTTAAAGCTTTCTGCAGGCATTGTTATTACTAATGAACCGATAAAAAAACCTGCTTTTTCGACGCCTTCTTTCAGTACTCTTGGCATTATTTTACTTTCTTTTTTAAAATAAACCGTGAAGGTATTCGTATTCAAATCAGTACTCACACTATCCACACCAACGGTTGCTTTTAACTGTTTGTTTATAGCATTAGAACACATAGAACACGTTAAACCTATAGCAGTTATCTCTGCTTTTGAGATTTGAGAATAGGATTTTATACTTGGTATTAAAAACAAACAAGCTATAGCAATGAATTTTAAATTTATATTTTTCATTTTACTTTATTTTTTTATTTGCATTATTATTTCTTGCTCCGTTGGATTGATGGTTACTAATTTTCCTGATGCATCAAATAAATACGAATTAGGTAGTGCTTCTACTCCAAAAAGTAGTGCTGATTTAGCATCAAAACCTTTAGCATCAATTAATTGCTCGTATGATAATTTATCTTTTTGAATAGCATTCATCCACTTGGTTTTGTCCGTATCCAGGGATATCCCAACAATTTCGAAGTTGTCATTTTTATATTGATTGTATAAAGGAGCCAACTTTTTATTGGCCAGTCTACAAGGCGCACACCAAGAAGCCCAAAAATCAATTAAGACCGTTTTACCTTTCAGAGAAGTCAAATTTATTATTGCTTCTTTATTATTTTTAAGTTGAAAATCAGGCAGGCTGTCTCCAATTTTCATTTGTGCAGTTGCAGTTGAAATACTGATTATTAAACTGAAAAGCAGCATTATCTTTCTCATTTTATATTCCTTTTATGCAGTTATTGAATCGTTTCAACCGTTTTTCCGCAGGTCATCATTTGAGAACCGTAATAGGGGTTTTTAACGGCGTTTTCTTTACTCAACCAGTTTGCGCCTTTACCATCATTAGCCATGGGACAAAACTGAAGGTAAACCGGAGTTTCGTATTGAGCTACTTTTACCAATTCATACATCGATTTTGAAAGTGGAATGAAAATTTCTCTTTGACGTTTGATGTCTTGTGTTTCCGAAATATTCTTGGCTCCAGCCCTTAAACCGTTCATTTCTTTCATCCAAACGATGTGAACATCCATAGCAAGATTATTCATTTTCACTCCATTTAATGCTGTCAAAAGGTCTTTCGCAACCGTAGCGGCAGCTTTTCCGTCTGTTTTTACCAAAGCATCTTTCAATAAGAAATAGGTATCAAAAACAACTTTTAATTCCGTATCCACTTGTTGTTTTACAACTGCAGCGTGGTTTGCATGATTTTCTGCAGCAACACTTTCCATCTTCATCTCTGTTGAAACGGCTACTTTTGCTTCTCTTTCATATTGACAACAGCCATGTAATGCATCGTAAGTATCATCCGGGGCAAGAAATTTATCGCTGTCGTAACCGGCTAAAGCAATGCGTTTCAAGATTTCGTCCTGACTCGTTTTGGTCGAATCATACGTAAGTGTTGCTATTTTGGAATCTTTATCCCACTCGACTTTCGCTACTTTTTTCAGGGTTCCGGCAGTTTCTATCTTGTTTTTACACATGTCACAGTTTCCGTATATTTTTACTGTTCCTGTTGTAGCATTTTTAATTTGCGCACTTGCAATTGTAACCGAAAGCAATAGTGTTATTGCCATCAATATTTTTTTTATTGAGTTCATTGTATGAATAATTTTGAGGTGAATTAGTCGCAAAAACATTGAAAACAATAGCATGTTTTGCTACATTTCAAATTGTATTCGACTAAAATTTAATGATTATAAAAGCATAAAATGCTTTGAAATAGACAGTCTTTTGGCTGTCAGAAAAAGGAATTTAGCTTATTTTAGGTGGAAGCCAAATAGAACAGAAATCTGAGGAAATAAAGATTTCTGAGTAATAGTAATTTTGTTTTTCTGCCGAAAAACTAAAGAGTTGGTTGTTTAATTCGGTGTAAAACAACGAAGTCATCCCTATATATACTGTTGAACTGCTGCAAGTAACATCTTTACAAGCTCCACTACAACCTTCATGAGATTCTTTTTTTGAAGACTGTTCTTTTTTACAACATTCTTTTTTATCCTTTTTTGAAGAGGATTCTTTTTTACAACATGCCTTCTCAGTTTTTGTTCCACATGCAAAAGCCAAGCTCGGTGTCATAAAGAAACCAAGCATAACTAATAGCACTATGTAAAACTTTTTAGACATTGTTTATCTTATATAGGAACACAAAGGTATAAAATTAACAAATACCGTAAATTAATTCATTCACAAATACATGTTAAAAACGGTTCTTTACTTTCCTTCATCTAATATTCCATTCATTATAGACTGCAATACTGACAAAATAATACTAAAAAATAAGGCGGTCCAAAAGGTGTCTACGCTAAATCCGCCCACAATTTTTGTACACAACAAAATCATTAATGCATTAATTACCAATAAAAACAATCCTAAAGTGATGATGGTAACCGGCAATGTAAGTATTACCAATATTGGCTTGATAAATATATTAAGCAACCCCAGAACAATTGCTACGATTAATGCTGTAGTAAATCCTGCTACATGAACCCCCGGCATAAAATTCGCAATTAGCAATACTAAGCCCGAAGTGATAAGAATTTTGATCAGTAAATTCATAGATTTTTGTTTTAAAATTTTAATAAATGTAGTGAAAATTTAAAATTATCACGTTTATTTCAAAAAAGAACTTACTTTTTGGTAAAACTCAGTTGGGTTTTCGGCATGAAGCCAATGCCCTACATTCGGAATCGTTTCGATGCTTGAATCAGGAAAATGTTGTTTTATATTTTCGAAATCACTGTCCAAAATATAATTAGATTTTCCTCCGCGAATAAAAAGAGTTGGCTTTTCAAAAATTGAATTCTCCGATAACGGAACTCCTATTTCATCCATCTTATGATTAAATACTGCCAAATTGAATCGGAAAGCGAGTTGTCCCGGCTCTAGCCAAAATAAGTTTTTCATTAAGAATTGTCTGGTTCCAAAATCAGGAATATACTTTTCCATAATTTCTTCGACATCACTTCGGCTTGGCTTTATTGAAAAATCAACGGCATTCAATCCTGCCAAAATATCCTGATGGTGTTGCGGATAAAATTTTGGTCCAATATCAGCCACAATTAATTTATCCACTAATTCAGGGTGTGTCGTTGCCAAAAGCATCGCTACTTTTCCACCCATCGAATGACCAATGATGTTGATGTTTCCTAAATTTTGAGCCTGGCAATACTCGTAAACATCCTGCGCCATGATTTCATAACTGAACTCTTCTGAATGCAAGCTTCGTCCGTGGTTGCGTAAATCGAGAATATGAACTTGAAAATCAGCCGCAAATTGCGTTCCGAGTGTTTTCCAATTATCGGACATTCCCAAGAATCCGTGGAGGATTAAAAGCGGTTGCCCTGAGCCTTCTATTTTTGAAAAAAGCATATGGTTTTAAATTTTAACGTTATAATTTAAATTACAAACCATTAAATAAATTAAGGTCTTGAAGCTTTTGACTTCATCTATCTTAATTCCTTAATGGTTTAAAAAACTATTTTAATTTTTGCAAATACATATTTACCACATTATCCAATCCCAGATAAATGGCTTCAGAAATTAACGCGTGACCGATAGAAACTTCGAGTAATCCCGGAATATTTTGTTTAAAAAACTGAATGTTGTCTAAACTCAAGTCGTGACCTGCGTTGATTCCCAATCCAAATTCGTTCGCCAAAACTGCTGATTGTGTGTACGGCAAAATTCCGTTTTGATTTCCTAAACTGTATTGATGTGCAAATGCTTCAGTGTACAACTCGATTCTTTCAGTTCCAATTTTCTTCGCGCCTTCAATCATTTCGAGAACAGGATCCACAAAAATGGAAGTTCTGATTCCGTTACGTTGAAATTCCTGAACGATTTCGGTTAAATAAGAAGCGTGTTTTATGGTATCCCAACCCGCATTAGACGTTATCGCATCGATTGCATCCGGTACCAAAGTCACTTGAGTCGGTTTTATTTCGAGTACCAGATCGATAAATGTTTGCTCTGGATTTCCTTCAATATTATATTCGGTGTAAACGATAGCCTTTAAATCTCGGGCATCTTGATAGCGAATGTGGCGCTCATCCGGACGGGGATGAATGGTGATTCCTTCGGCACCAAACTTTTGAATATCGGTGGCTACTTTTAATAAATCGGGAACATTTCCTCCGCGAGCATTTCGCAAAGTAGCTATCTTATTGATGTTTACACTTAACTTTGTCATTAGAACACTTTTTGATTTTGATACTAGTATTTACTTGGAGCAAAAATACAAAGTAAAACTTAGGAGATTTTGCTTATTTTTGATTATTTTGCATGAAATATTGCCGATTGATTTATGACAGAAATTACAGAATATATTACCAATGACTTTAAAGCGATTGAAAGCCACGATTCTATTGCGGCTATTCAAGACTTTTTTAGTGAGTTACACTTTTCACATTTTCCAATTGTTGAAGAGGGCGTTTATATTGGCAGTATAGCATCCGAAGATATAGAGACTTTTGACAGTGATAAAAAAGTAGCGGATTATCGTTTTACTCTTGAAGGATTTTTTACCAGAACAAATACGATGTGGCTGGATGTTTTAGAAGTTTTTGCAAAAAACCACACCAATTTAGTTCCCGTTTTGGACGAAAACAATACCTATGTAGGATATTATGAAATAGAGGACATCATGAAATTTTTTCATGAAACACCTTTCCTAAAAGAACCTGGCGGAATCATTGTTGTTAAAAAGGGAGTTTTGGATTATTCTATGAGTCAAATTACTCAAATTATAGAAAGCAATAACGGAAAACTTTTAGGACTTTTCATATCGGAAGCGGATGTTGAGAGTGTTGAAGTTACTTTGAAAATAACTTTGGGCGCCATGAATGAAATCATACAAACTTTTAGAAGATACAATTATGAAATCATATCAGAACATCAAGAAGACAATTATATCAATAATTTGAAAGAGCGCTCCGATTATTTAGACAAATACCTTAATATATAGTTTTTGTTTAACCGATTATTTGTTTAATCGATTAAATGCTAAAATAAACATATCAACATTAAACGATTAAACAAAAAGATGAAAGTAGCTATCTACGGTCAATATTATCAAAACAGTACAGAACCCATCATAAATGACATCTTTGTTTTTTTTAACAAAAACAATGTAGAGATGATTATTGAATCTCATTTTTTGTTGATGCTTAATGAACGGAAGATTGTAGAAAAAAAATACAAGACTTTTACATCCCATACGGAACTTGACTCCAGTTTTGATATGCTGATAAGCATCGGCGGAGACGGAACCATACTAAGAGCCGCAACTCTGGTAAGAGATTCCGGCATCCCCATTTTAGGTATAAATGCTGGGAGATTAGGTTTCTTAGCCTCTGTACAAAAAGAGAATATTGCATCGTTTATGCAATTTGTTCTCGATAAAAAATACACGATTTCTAAACGAACTTTACTGAGTTTAACGTGTACTCCACCAAATGAATCCATTGACGCAATTAATTTTGCCATGAATGAAATTACAGTCAGTCGAAAAGACACCACTTCGATGATTACGATTGACACATACTTGAACGAAGAATATTTGAATTCCTATTGGGCCGATGGTTTAATCATTTCGACACCTACTGGATCCACAGGATATTCACTAAGCTGCGGCGGTCCCATTTTGACCCCTGACGTAAAAAGCCTTGTTATTACTCCTATTGCTCCTCACAATCTTACCGCAAGACCACTTGTAGTTCCAGATGAAACTGAAATCCGACTGAAAGTTTCTGGAAGAGAAGAATACTATTTAGTTTCCTTAGATTCCAGAGTTACCTCGGTAAAAAACGAATCAATTCTGACTTTAAAGAAAACTCCTTTTCAAATTAATATGGTAGAAATCACCGAAGAGACCTTTTTGAAAACACTTCGCAAGAAATTACTTTGGGGAGAAGATAAAAGGAATTAATTCATTTTAATCAAGCACTATACGATTTTATCAATTTTCCCCGTTTTAGTTAAACTAATACTTAATTAGTGTAGGTTTAGTAGTTAATTATTAAAAAAACACACATTTAACTGAATGGGTATTGAATCGAATTGATAATTATTATATTTGCACGCAATTTTTGATTAAATGAAGAAAATTTTTTATTTATTTTTTTGTTTTTTCCCTTTAATGATTACCAATGCTCAGATACATGAGGTCGGTGTTTTTATGGGCGGAAGTAATTTCATAGGTGATGTTGGCCCAACTACGTATGTTTCGCCAAACCAACCTGCATTTGGATTCCTATATAAGTGGAATAAAAGTGCCAGACATGCGTACAGATTTTCTTATACGCAATCAAAAATCGTTTCAAATGATTTAGATTCAAAAGAAGCCGGTAGAAACCAAAGAGGCTATCGCTTTGAAAACGGCATAAAAGAAGTATCTTTAGGCCTTGAATTCAACTTTTTTGATTTCAATCTTCATGAATCAAGTACTAAAATCAGTCCTTATGTGCATTCTGGGGTAAGTTATTTTAGACATGATGAATTATATGTATTGGACGGAGAAACTAAAAAAGATAAAAGCACTGGTTCATTTGCATTACCAATAACTGTAGGAATAAAATCGAACATTAGTCCTCGTATAATATTGGCTGCAGAAATTGGTGCAAGATATACTTTGACAGATAACATAGATGGAAATAATCCAGAAAATAAAAATTTAGAATCACTTCGATTTGGAAATATAAATAATAACGATTGGTATGTTTTTTCAGGAGTTACTTTAACTTATACCTTTGGGAATAAACCCTGTTATTGTGCAGAATAAAAAAATGAATTTACTAGAGACTATCAACAAGAATAACTTGCCAAAACATTTAGCTATTATAATGGATGGCAATGGCCGTTGGGCAAAGCAACAAGGTCTTTTAAGAGCCTTTGGCCATGAAAGCGGAACAAAATCAGTTAAAGTGATAATCGAAGCGAGTGCTAAACTCGGCATCGAATTTCTTACTTTATATGCATTTTCGACTGAAAACTGGAACAGACCAAAACTAGAAGTTGAAACTTTAATGAAAGTACTGATCAACTCCTTGAAAAAAGAACTTGTAACACTCCAAAAAAACAACATCAAACTGAATGCTATCGGTAATTTAGAAAAATTACCAAAATCAGCGCAAAAAGAACTACTTGATGTTATTGATAAAACTAAAGACAACACACAAATGACATTGACTCTGGCGTTAAGCTACGGGTCCAGAGAAGAAATTGTCAGCGCAGTCAGAAACATCTGTAATAAAGTTAAAAATAATATAATTTCAATAGACACTATTGACGATTCCATTATTAATGAGCATCTTTACACGCAAAATTTACCTGACGTAGATTTATTAATACGAACAAGTGGAGAACATAGGATAAGTAACTTTTTGTTGTGGCAGATTGCCTATGCAGAATTGTATTTTACTGATATATTGTGGCCAGACTTTAAAGAACAAGATTTATATGAGGCTATCATTAGTTATCAAAAAAGAGAGCGTAGATTTGGAAAAACAAGTGAACAAATTAAATAATTTTTTAGTGTTAAATAAAAGCATAAAAATAGTCCTTACCGTTTTGATTTTTGGAAGTTTTTCACAAGTTAAAGCTCAAGAAAGAGTCCCTTTTGATCAAGGAAAAAAATACATTTTAGCCGATGTAGCGGTGGTTGGAGATATCAGTTTCAACTCTCAAACCGTAGTCACTTTCTCTGGTTTGCAAAAAGGACAGGAAATAACAATACCAGGTGAAGAAATTAGTGCTGCTATAAAAAAACTTGGGAAACTAGGTCTCTTTGATGAAATTTCATTTTATGTAAATAAAGTTGAGAACGACAGTATTTATCTTGATTTGAACATTGTAGAGTTACCTAAATTAAACCAAGTAAAATTTGTAGGGGTTAAGAAAGCGAAGACAGAAGCTTTAATTAAAGATAACAGCTTAAATAAAGGTAAAGTAGTCAATGAGAACTTGATTACCACTACAAAAAACTACATAGAAAACAAATACAAAAAAGACGGTTTTTACAATACTAAGGTAAACATAAACACTGTTAAAGATACTTCAACAGTAAACTCTGTAAATATGCTTGTCAGTATTGACAAGGGTGAAAAGGTAAAAATTCAAAAAATTGATTTTGTAGGAAATACAAAAATATCAGACAAAGCTTTGCGAAAAGCGATGAAGGATACGAAACAAAAAAATCCTATTCGAATTCTAAAAGCATCTAAATTTATAAAAGACAAATACAAAACGGATTTAGAAAAAGTAATTTCGGCTTATAAAGAAAAAGGATATAGAGATGCCCGAATAATTTCAGATTCGGTTACTTTTGACAAAGAAAAAAACGCACTATCCATTAAAATAAACGTAGAAGAAGGGAACAAATATTACTTTGGAGACATTAAATTTTTAGGAAATACAGTATACACGGATCAAGGATTAAGCCGAGTATTAGGAGTTAAAAAAGGAGAAACTTATAACGGTGTTTTGCTACAAAAAAGAATTGCAGACGCCTCAAAACCTGACGGAGAAGACATTGATAACTTATATAAAAACAATGGTTATTTATTTTCTAATATAAATGCGGTTGAGGTAAGAACAGCAAATGACACTATTGATTTTGAAATACGAATCACAGAAGGACCAATTGCTTATTTTAACAAAATTACCGTTGTAGGAAATGATAAAACAAATGACCGTGTAATTTATCGTGAATTAAGAACAAAACCAGGAGAAAAATATAGCAAAGAAGAATTAGTTAGAACCATTCGTGAAATTGGGCAACTAGGATTTTTTGATCCAGAAGCTATTGATCCAAAGTTCAAGAATGTTGATTCAGGAGCAGGAACTGTAGATATTGAATACAATCTTGTAGAAAAAGGTTCCAGTCAAATTGAACTACAAGGTGGTTATGGTGGAGGTGGTTTCATTGGTACTCTGGGACTTTCTTTCAACAACTTTTCTGCACGAAATATGTTCAACAAAGATGCTTACAAACCACTACCAATGGGAGATGGTCAAAAAGTTTCTTTACGTTTGCAAGCAAGTACATTCTTTCAAACGTATAGTGTTTCATTTTCAGAACCTTGGTTTGGAGGAAAAAAACCAGTGCAATTTAGTAGCTCTATATCCTACAGCAAACAATTTTTAAATAATTTTGTTACTCAGAGAGCTGATAAAACTAAAAGTTTTAATATCATGACAGTGTCTGTTGGTTTAGCAAAAAGACTGACTGTTCCAGATGATTTCTTTGTATTGTCACAATCGTTAAGTTACCAACATTATGATTTGAATAATTACAATACCGGATTATTTACTTTTGGAGATGGTACATCTAGAAACTTTGCCTACACTGTTGGATTAACAAGAAGCAATAAAGGTGTGAATCCAATATTCCCAACATACGGATCGGAGTTTAGTATTTCAGCTAAGTTAACACCTCCTTATTCATTGTTAAACGGAATTAATTATTCGACATTAGGAGATAAAGAAGAATACAAATTAAAAAACACTGTTGACCGTTTAAATGTTCCAGATGCAAATGGTAACATTGTTCAAATAGGAGATTATATTGATACTGCTGGAAACAAAGTAACCGACTTTAATCTAGCCGCTACAGACGTAAGTAAAGTAGATCAAGAGCGTTTTAAATGGTTAGAATATTACAAAATAAAGTTTAAAGCAGACTGGTATACAAAAATTTATGGTAAATTAGTACTAAGAACCTTAGCTGAGTTTGGGTTCCTTGGAGCATACAATCAAGAAAGAGGAGTTGTTCCTTTTGAACGATTCTATCTTGGTGGTGACGGACTGGCAAATTACTCCATGGATGGAAGAGAAACCGTGCAGTTGAGAGGATATCCTAACAACTCATTAACACCTGTAAATGAAGCAGGAGATCAAATTGGAGCTACTGTTTTTAATAAATTCTCAATGGAACTACGTTATCCTATAACATTGAAATCATCGGCTTCAATTTACGCATTGGCATTTATGGAAGCAGGATCATCTTTTAGGGATTTCAAAAGCTATAATCCTTTTGCCTTAAATCGTTCTGCTGGTATTGGGTTGCGTGTATTTATGCCAGCATTTGGTTTATTGGGAATTGATTTTGGTCACGGCTTTGATACATTACCAGGACAAGCAAAAGCTAATGGATGGGAAACCCATTTTATCATTGGCCAGCAATTCTAAAAAAAATTGATTTTAAATTTTCTATTACAGTATCGTCATGAGAAAACAATTTTTATATCTATTTTTAGTGCTAGTTGTAGTACAAACATCTAATGCGCAAACCAGAGGAACTAAGCTAGGCTACATTGATATGGAATACATTTTACAAAATGTACCCGATTACACTGAAGCTAAGGCTCAATTAGAGCAAAAAGCTGAGAAATGGAAACTGGAGATTGATGCTAAGAAAATTGAAATCAATAAATTGAAGGATGCCTTAAAAGCAGAAAGAGCTTTATTAACAAAAGAGTTAATTGATGAAAGAGAAACAGAAATTAATTTTCTTGAAAATGAAAATCTGGATTACCAACAAAAAAGATTTGGTGCCAACGGAGATTTGATGATACAAAAATCTGTTTTGGTAAAACCAATACAAGATCAAGTTTTTACTGCAGTTCAAGATATTGCAGAACGGTTAAAATATGATTTTATCTTCGACAAAACTTCTGATTTGACTATGTTGTTCGCAGCAAAAAGATTTGACATCAGCGATCAAATTTTACGCACATTAAACAGGACAGAAAAAAGAGAACAGTTGACTAAAAAACAACAAAAAGAAGAAGAGGCAAAAGAAAACAAAGAAGATGCATTGGATGAAAATCCAGCGTTGGCAGATAGACAAAAACTCTTGGATGATAAAAAAGCAACAAGAGATAAAGTAATCGCTGATAGAAAATTGCTTCAGGAGCAAAAGAAAAAAGAATTTGACGATAAAAGAAAACAAATTGCTACTGACAGAGAGGCTAAAAAAAATGGCACGGTTTCTGCAAATGTTAAAATAGATGGCACAGCAACAGCCGCAAGTAACGAACCTGCTAAAGACAGTGCAAAACTAGCAGTTGAAGATGCCAAACAAAAACAAGCTGATGCAAAAGCAAAAACATTAGAAGATCGTAAGAAAGTTTTAGAGGATCGCAAGAAAGCATTAGACGAGAAAAGAAAAAAAATACTGGAAGACAGAGAGGCAATTAGAAAAGCTAAAGAAGAAAAATTAAAAGAAAATACAAACAAAAATTAATTATTAAATATTTTAAAAACGATGAAACAAATTAAAACTCTATTTATTGCTGCAATTTTTATTTTAGGAGCAAGCCAAACGATTAATGCACAAGCAAAAACTGCTCATGTTGATGTAAGTGAGATTATGACAAAAATGCCAGCAATGCTAGATGCTCAAAAACAATTGGATAAATTGAGTACTACGTATGATGCTGACTACAAAAAAATGGTTGAAGAATACCAAGCAAAATTGAAAAAATACGAAGCTGAAGCAGCTACAGTAACTGAAGCTGTAAACGGTGAACGTTCTAAAGAAGTTCAAGATATGCAAAAAAGAATTGTGGACTTTAGAGACAATGCTCAAAAAGAATTGCAACAAAAAGAATCTGATATCGTAAAACCATTAATGGAAAAAGTAAGAGCTTCTATTCAAAAAGTAGGAAAAGCTAAAGGATTCCAATATGTTCTTGATGGTTCTAGTCTTTTGCTTGCTGATGGTCCTAACTTGACTATTGATGTAAAAAAAGATTTAGGTTTCTAAAAAAATTAGATACTCGTATAAAACTGCTCACCTTATCATAGGCTTGAGCAGTTTTTTTGTTTAAAATAAATTTTAGGAAATTCAAATTCCAGCATGTAACTTTGTTTTTATGAACAGTAATAATCAACCAATAGGAATTTTTGACTCAGGGATTGGCGGAACTTCCATTTGGAAAGCAATCCATCAATTACTACCCAATGAAAAAACAATATATCTGGCAGACAGTAAAAATGCACCTTATGGACAAAAATCTAAACAAGAGATTATTACATTGAGTATGAAAAATACTGATTTCCTACTGGAGATGAACTGCAAATTAATTGTTGTAGCTTGTAATACCGCAACGACTAATGCCATCCAAGAATTAAGAGCAAAATATGACGTTCCTATTATAGGTATTGAACCTGCTATAAAACCTGCAGTTACGCATTCTAAAACACAAATAATAGGAATCCTTGCTACTCAAGGAACCTTGAACAGTGAACTGTTTAACAAGACTACAGAGAAATACCAAGACACAAAAATAATTGAGCAAGTAGGTCATGGATTAGTGCAACTAATTGAAAATGGAGATATCGATTCACCAGAGATGACTGAACTGCTTCACTCCTACATGAATCCAATGATCGAAGCCAATATTGATTATTTAGTATTAGGTTGCAGTCATTATCCTTATCTGATTCCTCAAATCAAAAAAATTATTCCGGAACACATTCAAATTATAGATTCCGGCGAAGCTGTAGCAAAACAAACACGAAATATTTTACTTGACAAAGTAGGTTTTTCATCAGCAGAAAACAGTGAACCGGTTTTTTATACGAATACAAATCCCAAAGTTTTGACTGAAATTTTGGAAAATAAATATACGGTTGAAGAAATAGAATTTTAAACAATATTTTTTACTCTTCCTCTTTAAACCAACTTGAATACATCACATAATTATTCGAAATGCGTTCGATTTCGCCAGCAAAATCAGATTGGTCAATATCTTTCACTTTTCTAGCAGGAACTCCTGCCCAGATTGTACCAGATGCTACAACTGTATTTTGGGTAATAACCGCACCGGCAGCCACAATAGAATTACTTTCGACTACACAATTATCCATAACAATTGCTCCCATTCCTATAAGCACATTATCGTGAACTGTACAACCGTGCACAATGGCATTATGACCAATGGAAACGTTATTTCCTATAATTGTTGGATGTTTCTTATAAGTACAATGAATAACCGCACCATCTTGTATGTTTACTTTATTACCAATTTTGATGAAATTTACATCTCCTCTAATTACGGCGTTAAACCAAACACTACAATTTTCTCCAAAAGAAACATCGCCTACAATGGTGGCATTTTCGGCAACGTAACAATCCTGAGGAATTGAAGGTGACTTACCATTTACAGATTTGATTAGCATGAAAAAAGGATAAAAATTAATTAATTGCTGGGCAGTTGCAATCGTATTTCACAGGTTTGCAAAACAAATCGATTCCTAAAGTAATTTGGTGATAACCACCATTATCAAATTTAACAGCTCCCGATAATTGAGAATACGTATAAGCAAACATAAATTTATCAAAGTTGACACCAACAATTGGCGTAATATATTGCAACTTTTGTTTCGAAACAGAATTTCCATCAAGATATTCTGCCCCATCAAAACTTCTTCTATAAGATAATCCGCCCCAAAGCTTTCCAAAATCTAACGTTTTATAGGCTTTTAAATTAATATCAATTGATTTTTCTTTCGTTTGATCCACCATTTGGAATAAAATAGAAGGTTCCCATAATATTTTATCTCTGTCACCAAAGATATAACCGGCACTCAACAAGTACTTTCTTAAATTATCACTTTCATATTCCGTGTAAATATCTCTTCTGGTTTCTATAGCATTTTTCACCGTAGCATGAGCATAAAAATCTAAGTAATTGTAGGATACTCCAATATCTACATTAAAATAAGAATCCTTTTGTACGACAGTTCCATCTATTATTGGATCAAAATCACCAGATTGCATGAATTCCGTTTCGTCCAATTGACTTTGAATTAATCCCGCACTGATCCCAAAAGACAGTTGATTCAAATCAATTTCATTTCTTGAAAACATCAAATGATAAGCATAAGTAAATTTGACTCCCTTTTGAGAATGATATCCGTTTTTATCATTGAAAAGTATAATTCCAGCACCTGCTTTTTCGCCCACTCTTCCATTAAAGCTTAATGTTTGAAGCTCTGGTGCATCTTGCTGATCAAACCATTGCTTACGGCCCGTCAACCTAATTTTGGCACAATTTGAAGCACCAGCCATTGAAGGGTGTATTAAGTAATAATTATCTGAAAGGTAATCCGAATAAACTGGGATTCCTTCCTGCGAAAAGGAATAAAAGGATATAAAAAAAAGAGCAGATAAAAATTTAATTTTATTATACATTTAATTACTTTTTAATAGGAGTGAATAATTGTAAAGTAATAAAAGTTTTATAGAAACAAGGAAAACAGTTTCTCTAAAAATTAAACTAAAGTTAATTTATTCATTAAAAACTCAAATATAGTTATTCATAGAAAATAACTTTAGTAAATTTGTAAAAATTTAAAAGTCATGAACAAAGTTAGCATAAAAGAAACACAAAACCCAACTATATTAAAGTTTGAATTTCAAGATTTTATAACTCAAAATGAAAGTTTTGAATTCAAAAACATTGATGAAGCTAAAACTTCTCCACTAGCACAACAATTATTTTATCTTCCGTTTGTAAAAACAATTTACATCTCAGGAAATTTTATAGCAATCGAAAAATATAGCATTGTTGAATGGGACGATGTCAAGGATGCCGTAGCAGAACAAATGGAAACATTTGTAAACAATGGCGGAACAATCATTACTATTGATGAAAACAAAACCAAGAAACAGCCTGTGACCGTTTATGGAGAAACCACTCCAAATCCAGCAGCATTGAAGTTTGTAGTCAGCAAAATGTTAACTAAAAATGCTATTGAATTCAAAAACATCGATCAAACAGCTGCTTCACCATTAGCAAAAGAACTTTTTAAATTTCCTTATGTAAAAGAGATTTTCATTGATGAAAACTACATCTCAGTTACTAAATATGAAATCAATGAATGGCAGGAAATAACATTGGAATTGAGAAGCTTCATCAAGCAATATATTGAAAACGGTGGGACAGTTCTTGATGAAAATTTCATTCAAGCAGTAACAGCTGAAGAAGTTACCAAAGCTAAAGAGTTTGACAATCTGGATGTAACTTCACAACAAATCATCAACATATTAGAGGAATATGTAAAACCGGCCGTACAAGCTGACGGTGGAAATATTGCATTCGATTCGTATAACGAAACTGACAAGACAGTAAAAGTTATCCTTCAAGGAGCTTGCAGCGGATGTCCGTCATCAACATTTACTTTAAAAAGCGGTATAGAAAACATGCTGAAAAGTATGCTGAACGACGAGGGAATTAAAGTAGAAGCTGTAAACGCATAAAAAAAAATACACATTTAATTGACAATGTTATAGTTACGTTAAAATAATTACCTTTTTAAATTGAAATTTTAAAAAATAGGTACATTTAATCTTTAACTCAACAAATAGAAATTATGTCAGTATTAAAAGTAATTGAAGTGCTTTCCAGTTCAGATATAAGTTGAGAAGATGCCACTCGAAAAGGAGTTGCTAAGGCAATAAAACCATAAACCAAATACGTTCTGTGTACATTAAAGACCATAATGCTGCCGTAAGTGGTGGTGAAATCACAGAATATAGAGTAAATCTAAAATTAACTTTCGAACTCGAATAGATTAATTTGACCGATTCATTTAAGCGTTCGCCGTGGCGAACGCTTTTTTTATTTTTAGAGATTCTTACAATTATTCGATACAACAGTTTTTGACCTCAGTTATTCATTTGTATTTTCAAACTGGATGGTACTCGCTGGAATCAAAAAACATCAAGTCTTCCTTTTTTATTTGTATACGAAATACAAAAACGTTGTTTTGTGTTTGCTAAAACGGGACTCAATTGATGCCAAATACTGATTTTCAGCAAATTATTAATGGTTTAATAAAGTAATCCTAGAAAAAATTGTTTAATATTGTAAGACTAATCAAATAAAAATACCATGGGACTATCTTCATTTTTTAAAAATTTATTTGGCTCAGCCAAAGAAACTGCCAGCGAATTAGCTGACAAAGCCGAAACTACTTTTGATCAAGCAAAAGAAAGTGCAGCACCTTACCTAGAAAAAGCAGAAACATTTGCAGAAGAAACATTTGAAAAAGCAAAAGAAACTGCAACTCCTTACCTTGAAAAAGCCGAAACTTTTGTAGAAGAAACATTTGAAAAAGCAAAAGAAACTGCAACTCCAATTATAGATAAAGTAGAAGATTTTGCTAGTCATGCAAAAGAAACTGTGACCGAATATTCTGAAAAAGCAGTAGAATCCTTAAAAGAAAAAACAGCTATAGCAACAGAAAAAGTTGAAGAAATAGCCAATGAAACTAAGACTATAGCTACTGATGCTGTCGAAACTGTTTCTGAAAAAGCAAGTGAATTAACAAATGACGCTGATGCAGAATCCACTGAAAAAGCTAAAGAAACGATAAATAAAATAGAAGAAGACGCAGATTAATTTATAAAAAAACAATTTATTTGTATTTTTGCACTTCAAACTTAACCTTCTCTTTTGGGAAGGTTTTTTATTAGATAAAAAATGAACTTAAATCCAAATCAGTTAACTGATTATGTCAATACATTTATCACTGTATTGATTGATTATTCGCCAAAAATTATTTCTGCTTTTCTCATTTTATTTGTTGGTCTTTACGCCATACGGCTTATCAACAGATTCATTAGGAAACTAATGATAAAAAGAGATTTAGATCCTACTTTGACAAAGTTCCTTGCCGATATTCTGGTTTGGGTTTTGAAAGTACTCTTGTTTGTGACTTTCATTTCAAAACTAGGAATAGAAACATCGTCATTTGTCGCTATCCTTGGTGCTATGGGACTTGCAGTAGGTTTATCACTTCAAGGTTCATTATCAAATTTTGCAGGCGGAATGCTGATTATTCTTTTTAAACCTTTTAAGGTACATGATACCATTGAAGCACAAGGAGTAACAGGAACTGTCAGCGAAATACAAATATTTGTAACCAAACTAATTACAGCTAATAATCAAACTATTTTTGTACCGAACGGAGCTTTATCAAATGGAAATATTATCAATTATTCTTTGCAAAAAATCAGAAGAGCTGATTTGACCATCGCTATTTCCTACGATACGGATATTAAAAAAGTGAAAGAGATAATTACTGCCATTTTAAAAAATAATCCAAAAGTACTTCAAACTCCTGCTGCCGAAGTTTCTGTAAAAAACTTAACTGACAATGCCATTCAGCTTGCGGTGAGGCCATGGGCAAATAACGAAGATTATGGTGTCGTTTTCTCTGAAACTTTAGAAAGCTGTAAACTGGCATTTGATAAAGCCGGAATTGTTATACAACCATACGTAAGAGAATCATCCCCGGAAAATTCTTAATCTAAATATATTACTTCTTTGAAGTCGTAATCATAAAGTCTTTCAAATAATACGGTTCAAAATAGGCGAAATCTACAGTGTCGCTTTTTTTGAATTTTTCAAAACTTATCGCACTCATTTCTTTGGCAGAAGGATATACAATTTCGTCAAGAAAAATATAATTTTCTTTAGTCAAAACTGACTTGCATTTTTCAGCACAATCACCAACAAAATAAAGTGTTTCCTCCAAATCCTCAAATGAGTTCTCTGTAATTATTTCGGCTAGAACTTCTCTTTTTCGCTCATAATTTGGAGCAAAAACAGCGCTATACACTTCCATTCTTCGAGCATCAATCATAGGGATAATCAATCCGCTGGAAATAGTCACTTGTGACGCCAAAGCCTGCAAAGTATCTACGGCAATTAATGGAATATCCAATGCGTAACAAAGTCCTTTGGCTGCTGAAACTCCTATTCGCAATCCGGTATAAGAACCTGGACCCTGACTCACTGCGATGGCTGATAAATCATTGAGCGTAATTCCCGCCTCCTTTATAACTTCTTCAATAAAAACATGAAGTCGTTCTGCATGAGAATATCCTTCTTCGGCAATTTCTTTGCATACAATAGTTTTTCCGCCTTTTGCAAGAGCAACAGAACAGTTTTTTGTAGCGGTTTCGATGTTGAGAATGTATTCCAATTTTTAGATTTTATTTTAACTTGAAAATCACAATCATGAAATATATCCCATGATTGTGATTTTTAAAATAGTAGTGTATTATTTTATTTCTTGCTTTCTGCTTTATCCTTATCCGTTTTTAACGTTACCTTATCTCCAGAATTTAAATCCTTTGAAACGGTAGTGTAAGGTCCAGTTATCACTATGTCTCCTTTTTTAAGACCGGTTAAAACCTCAATATTTGTATCGTCTTGAATTCCGGTTTTGATAATTCTAATTTTGGCTTTATCACCCACTTTTACAAATACGCATTCAAATTTCTTATCACTTTTTGGCGCAGCTCCTTTTTGCTCTTCATTAGGATCTTCGACTTTAATTTCTTTTACAGCTGTCGTATCTGATTTTACTACTACTGAACTAATTGGCACAGACAATACATTCGTTTTTGTTTCTGTGATGATATCAACCGTAGCTGTCATTCCTGGTCTAAAAGGAGAATACGTATCCGGTTTTCCTTCTAATAAATCTTGATACGATTCTTTAAGGATTCTTACTTTAACTTTAAAATTAGTCACCTGATCTGCTGTCAAAGCGGAACTGGCCGAATTAGAAATACTAGTTACAGTTCCTTTAAATTGTTTTTTAAGATAAGCATCAACTTCAACATTAGCATCATCACCTACTTTTATTTTCACAATATCATTTTCATTTACATCTACTTCCACTTCCATATTATTCAAGTTGGCCACTCTCAAAATCTCCGTTCCAGTCATTTGTTGTGTTCCTAAAACGCGCTCTCCTAATTCTACGTTTAACATAGAAATTGTTCCATCTGCCGGCGCATAAATAGTAGTACGTCCTAAATTGTCTTTGGCCTCATTTACAGTTGCGGAAGCACTCTGAACATTAAAATAAGCCGTTTGCTTTGCAGCTTTAGCCACTTCATAAGAGGCAACTGCTTTATCCCAATCCGACTTTGAAATAATTCCCTTATCGAATAATGTTTTATTTCGGTCGTAACTTGATTTAGATTCCTTGAACGAAGCATCGGCCTGACTCAAATTTGCTCTGGTTCCTGATAAATTTGAAACCGAACGATTGTAACCTGAAGTATATAAATCTGGGTTTATTTTAACTAACAAATCCCCTTTCTTTACGACTTGCCCTTCTTTTACGTTTAAAGAAATAATCTCTCCTGATACCTCAGATGAAATTTTAACTTCAATTTCTGGTTGAATTTTCCCTGTAGCCGAAACCGTTTCAACAATAGTTGTTGGGATAACTTGGGCGATTTCAACTTCAGTTCCTTTGTCCTTATTCCCGATAACTCCAGATTTTGAAAGTGCTATCAACGCAGCGATAAGTACTATTGCTCCACCTATTAGGATATAAATTGTTTTCTTTGACATGATAAATTAGTTTTTGATAAGTGGAATTCCAAAATAGAATTCTAATATTTTAATTTTAAAAATATAATCGTATTTTGTTCTAAGAACATCTGATTGTGCATTAGTAAGTAAGGTTTGTGATTGATTAAAATCAAAAGCATTCATCAAACCTACTGCATATTTCTCTTTAGCATAATCATAAGCTCCTTGTCTTGATTCAAGTGCTACAACCGAAGATTCATAAGCATTCAAAGCACCTTTCGCATCTGCAAAAGCGGTGAAAACATTTCTTTGTAAATCTAAATCTTGTTGCTCTACAGCGATTTTTGATCTTTCTAAACTTACTTTAGAACGCTCTACATTATTTTTAGCTGAAAATCCATTAAATATAGGGATCGACAACTGAGCTCCAAAAGATTGTCCTTTATTATCCCCGAATTGATCAAAAAATGGTGCTGGACTTTTTGTTCCAATTATATTTCCCATACTGTCAAAGACAGGAACATCTGCATACGAAACCCTACTATTAAAACTGTAAAAACCTTGTAAAGTAGGCTGAAAAGCTCCTTTGGCAATTTCTACATTTTTTTGCGCAATCTCTAAATTAGTTCTTGCAATTTTCAATTCAGTTCTACCCTCTTTGGCTTTATCATAAATAGTAGCCGCAGATTGCGCCATAATATTATTTTCATCTTTAACATCAGTATCATCAACAACATCAAAATTTTCAAAGTCTTTCAACTGTAACAATTGAGCCAAACTTAATTTTGAAATTAATAATGCATTGTCAGCTGCAATAACATTTTGGTTGTTTGATGCCACAGTAGCTTTTATGTCCAATAAATCGCCACGAGGAATAGATCCTGCTTTCACTAATTCTTCTGAACGTGCATATTGCTTTTCATTAATCCCCAATTGTTCTTTTTGAACTTTTAAATTTTCTTTGTTAAAAAGCACCTGTAAAAAAGCATTGGCAACATTCAATGCGACATCTTCCTGCATTTTAAGCAACTGATACTTCGCCGCAACTATTGAAAGATTGGCTTTACGCAATGTGTTTTGGTTTTGTAAACCTTTATAAATATCCACTCCCACATTTGCTCCAGCAGACGTAAACTGAGTCGTTTGATTACGCAAAAGCCCTGTTGTAATATCCTGATTCAAACCAATGTTCCAAGAATGAGAAGCACTGGCATTCAATGATGGAAGGAAGTTTCCAATCGCTCCTTTTTTATCAATGGCTGCCGTTTTAGTATCTAACTCGGATTGCTTGATTGAGATATTATTTTGTATGGCATATTTTACGCATTCTTCCAGAGTCCATTTTTTGGATTGTCCCTGAACGGATAAACCAAATAGCACGATAAGAACGAAACTGATACAACTATTTTTTTTCATATATTTTGAATGAAAGTGTAGCAAAGGTACTACACATATTTAACATTTTTTTAAAAACTAAAATTCTTTTTTGAGTGTATATTTAAGGCTTCACTTCTTCATTTTTTAGCCCTTGATTCCATACCTTTATTTTATCCGAAGCTTTAATTCCGCTTTTGATTTCGACATAAATCCCATCGCTAACGCCTAAGACTAAATCTTTTCTTGTAAATTTTTGCACTCCGGTTTCAATCTCTACATATGGTTTTTGTGTTTTTTTATCAAATTGAATTAGAGATTCTTTTATCGCTAAAACTTTATCTGCTTTTTCCAAAATAATCGAGGCATTTGCGCTTAAACCAGCTCTGATAAAAGTATCGTCTCTATTAGTCAAAGATGCTTTTATTTCGAATTGAATTGCTCCATTTTCTGTTTTACCTTTTGGGGCAATGTATTGCAGAACCGCATCAAATTTTTTGTTTTCAATAGCACCAACAGTAATTTCGATTGGTAATTTTTCTTTTATTTTACCTACTTCTGATTCGTCAATTTTTCCAACGAATATCATACGTCCAACATCGGCAACACTTGCTATTGTTGTTCCTTCATTGAAATTATTACTTTCAATCACTTGGTTTCCTACTTTTACCGGAACATCCAACACCATTCCATTTACTGTAGAACGAATCAAAGTATTCGCATAACTTCCCAATCCAGAAGTTGTTCCTGTTTTCACAATATCATATCCTTGTCTTGATGCGCTATAATTCTGCTTGGCTTGCTTATAGGCTAATTGTGCCGCATCAAAATCATTTGCCGAAATAACGCCTTTATCAAACAACGTTTTTTGTCTCAAAAATACTTTCTCCTGATTGTCTAAAGCAATTTTGGAGGTTTGAACCTGGTTTTGAGAATTACTCAAGTTAGATACATTGGCAACAACTTTAATTTTTGCAATTAAATCACCCGCTTTGATATTTTCACCGGCCTTAATATAAACCGCCTCAATAATACCTGAAATATTAGGTTTGATAAGCACCTCTTCATCTGGAACAATATTACCGGTTGCAATGGTATTTTTTACAATCGTTTTTATTTCTGCCTTATCGGTTTCAAAAACAATTGGAGATTCCTGATTCTTGGCATACAAATAATACAAAGCACCAAAGAACACTAGTGCGATTGTAATTAAAATAGTTATGGTTAATCCTTTTTTCATTTTGCTTATGTTTAATCGATTAAATAATTTTTGATTGATACTTTATTCTGTTCTTAATGCGTCTACTGGTTTTACATTTATGGCAGTTTGAGCCGGAATTAATCCTGCTAATAAACCTGAACCAATGAGTATGAACAAAGCAATAAATACAACTGTCAAATCTACACTTGGATTCGCGAACATCATTCCTTCACTTGGCATCGACTCTAAAACCATATTTAAAACTGCTAATAATCCTGTGGCCAATGCAATTCCAAACATTCCTGCTATGATAGTCAGAAAAATAGCTTCTGATAATATTTGGGAACGAATCGCACCCGGTGTTGCACCTAAAGCTCTTCGAATTCCTATTTCCTTTGTACGTTCTTTGACAACAATCAACATGATATTAGAAATACCAATTACGCCCGAAAGCAATACCAATGTCCCTACAAAATAAGCAATGAATCTTAGAATAAGAAACAAACCTTGTATTTTACTGAACTCCTGAAACAAATCAAAATTCCCAATCGCCCTGTCATCTTGAGGATGTATCGAATGTCTGGATTTCATGAAGTCTAAAATTTTAGGTTTTAACTCCGTAATTGAAGCATCATCATTAGCTGTAAGGGCCATCCATCCTACTGTATCGCCATAATTAAACGCTTGTTGAAAGGTAGTAAATGGCATGAAAATATTTTTTTGAGCAGATTCAGCATCACCATTATTTCTGGATTTAGAGTTATAAACACCCACAACCATAAAATTCACTCCGTTAATCTTGATATAAGTTCCAATAACCTCTTCTGCTTTTTCATACATTTCGCTTATTACACCCTGACCAATAACCGCAACTTTACGCTTCAATACAATATCTTGTTGATTTACGAAACGTCCTTTTATAATATCCATCGATTCTTGCTTAATCAACTCTGGGTAATCCCCATAAATAGTATAAGCCGCCGTTTTTGTTCCTCTGACTACATTATTTGCTCCTTCAAAACCACCCAATTGATTTCTGGGTGAAACGTATAATAAATCTGGAAAATTCTCTTTCAAAGCAGTAACATCGACGTTTTTAAAGTCAAATTGTCTGGTTGCAGGCAATCCTTTGAACGGTTTTGAAGTAGTTTGTGACCACATAAACATGGTATTGGTGGCAATTCCGTCAAACCCTTTTTTAACGCCATTTTCTAATCCATTTCCTGCCGCGAGTAATATTACCAAAATAAATATTCCCCAAAAAACACCAAACGCAGTAAGAATCGTCCTGAATGTATTAGCAGTTAAAGCTTCTAAAATCTCGTTCCATTTATCTCTGTCAAACATAATTATTCGTCTCTAAGTGCTACAATGGGTTTTATTTTGGCGGCTCTGTATGCAGGGAAAAATCCAGCTAAAGCGCCAGCTACAACTAATAATATCAAGGTGGTTAAAGCGATACTAAAATCAACTTCCGGATTCAAGAAATAATCGCTTGATACTAGCGGACCTACTAATTCCAACAATAATAAACTTGATAAAAGCCCCACAAATCCTGCTATTGTCGTAATAAAAATGGATTCGTGCAAAATCATTCCAATAATAGAAACCGGAGATGCTCCAAGTGCTTTTCTAATACCAATTTCTTTGGTTCTTTCTTTTACAATAATCAACATAATATTACTTACTCCTACAACTCCAGCTATTATGGTACAAATTCCAACCCACCAAAAAAACAATCGGATATACAGATTTAAATCATAAAACTGTTTTGCATTTTTTATGGAATTATTAATTCCTATGGCACTTTCATCATCCGGTGCAATTATATTTTTACTTCTCAATAATTGTCCTAACTCTTCCGTAAATTTTGTTGATTGCGCTAAAGCTTCCTCATAAGTGTCTTTTTTTGTGAGCGTAAAATCCAAATTACTGATTTTATCACCTACGCCAAAGGCTTGCTGAGTTGTGGTTATTGGCAAATATACCCTGGACTCCTCTCTTTCTCCAGCTGGATCAGTAAAAACACCAACCACTTTGAAGGTGATGTTATTAATCACAAGTTGTTCACCAATAGGATTTTTTTCTTTAAATAAATCCAGCTTTACTTTTTGTCCAATAACGGTTACTTTTTCGCTATTTTTCAAATCATTTTCATTGATAAATCTTCCTTGAACAATAGTTGCATTTTCAACATTTACATAATCGGGATAAACCCCAATAAATCTGTAATTTCCAGTTTCTTTACCATATGTCATAACCCCGTTCCAGAAAATATAATTCGCAGATTTTATGTTTAATTGATCTCCGAATTTCTGAACTGAAATAGCATAGTCACTATTTCTGAATTGAATTTGCCTACCCGGATTTAACCCTTTATAGCCTTTTGTTGTCGTGCCAGACCACACAGAAATTAATCCATCGGCATCACGTTCAAACTGTTTTTCAATTCCGTTTTGAAGTCCCTTGCCCGCACCCAAAAGAATGACTAAAATGAAAATTCCAGAAGCCACAGAAATTCCCGTGAGAAACGTTCTCAGTTTGTTCTTGGCAATTGCCTCAAAAATTTCCTGCCAGCGTTCTACATTAAACATAAGCGGATGCTCTTACTTGTTCTACTAATTTATCATCGATGATTAAGCCATCCTTTAAAACTACATTTCTTTTGCACATAGCAGCAATATCAGGCTCGTGTGTTACAATCAAAATAGTTTTTCCCTCGTCATTAATCCCTTGTATCAACTCCATAACCTCATAAGATGTTTTGGTATCCAAAGCTCCTGTAGGCTCATCGGCCAATAATACTTTCGGATTTGATGCTAATGCTCTTGCAATAGCGACACGCTGTTTTTGCCCACCGGAAAGTTCATTTGGCAAGTGATGAGAATGCGAAGACAAACCTACTTTCTCCAGAAAATTCATGGCAATTTCATTGCGTTCTTTTCTTTTTATACCTTGATAATACAATGGCATCGCCACATTATCCAAAGCACTTTTATAATTAATCAAATTGAAAGATTGAAAAACAAAACCTAAAAACTTGTTACGATATCTTGAAGCAATAGTTTCATTGAGATTTTTAATAGGCACATTATCCAAAATATAATTCCCTGAATCCGCTTCGTCAAGAATCCCAAGAATATTAAGCAATGTAGATTTTCCCGAACCGGAAGACCCCATAATAGCCACTAATTCCCCTTCTTTAATGTTGAAATTAATTCCTTTTAATACATGTAATTCGGAATTTCCCATTTTATAGGATTTATGCAAATCTTTAATTTCAATCATAATTATGTTAATTTTAAAACAATATTAATTCTTCTCTAAAAGAAATTGTAATAAGAAAACGTTAATACCTTTATCAGGAATTTAATCATAAGACTTAATTGTTGTGAAAATGTTACACATTAATCCTAAAAAAGAATTGTTTTGCTAATTTTGCCTCACCAAACTAAAATAAAATGCATAAATACTTTTCAGCTCTACTTATAATCCTGTCTATCGCACTGATAACAAGCTGTTCAACAACTAATAAAATAGCTACTTTAAAACCAGAACCGGACGACGCCACACCTTTGGTTTACGAGAACACTCCTTCCTTTATCAATTTGCCCATCAGCGTAAAATTGAAGGATATAGAAAATCAAACGAACTCACTCCTGAATGGGCTAATTTATGAAGACAACAATATTGAAGATGATGATATTGAAATGAAGATTTGGAAACTAGCTCCAATCACAATCAAGAATGACAACGGAGCCAATGGTCAAAAAATTAGAACTGTTTTACCATTGAAAGCTATCGTAAAATATAGGATTGGAACAAAGAAAATGGGCGTTGAATTGTACAATACCAAAGAATTCAATCTTGATGGCGTGGTCACTTTGCTCAGTGATGTAGGTTTAACAAATTGGAAAATGAATACTAAAACGGAATTAAAATCATTGGATTGGAATGAAAGTCCGACAATGACCGTTTTTGGAAAAAATGTTCCTGTAACCTATCTTATCAATCCCGGAATAAAGCTTTTTAAATCAAAAATAGAAAAGAAAATTGATGATGCTATTGCAAAATCAATGGACTTCAAACCGAATGTTTTGGCGGCTTTAGAGAAAATTTGTGTTCCTTTTCAAATGAGCGATGCGTATGAAAGCTGGCTTCGGATTGTTCCTATTGAAATTTATTCTACCAATGCCAAACTCAAAAATGACACTTTTGTATTGGAAATGGGAATGAAATGCAACATGGAAACATTAATAGGAAAGCAACCGGAATCTAAATTTAATGCCAGTAAAATTGTTTTAAAACCGGTATCTAAAATCCCTCAGGAAATAACGGCAAACATTGTTGCTGTTTCTACTTATCTGGAAGCATCAAAACTAATGACCAAGAATTTTGCCGGACAAGAATTTGGTTCAGGATCCAAGAAAGTAAAAGTTCAGAATGTTGCCATTTGGCATAAGAACGGAAAAATGATAATCGCTTTAGATGTATTGGGTTCTGTAAACGGAACCATCTATTTAGCCGGTTTTCCACAATATAACGACAAAACCAAAGAAGTATATTTTGATCAATTGGATTATGCTTTGGACACAAAAAATAAATTAATGCTAACTGCTAATTGGTTAGCGCAAGGATTAATCTTAAGAAAAATAGAGCATAGTTGTCGCTACTCCATAAAACCAAATCTTGAAGAAGGTCAAAAAAGCATGATGACTTATTTAAAAAACTACTCACCTATGCAAGGCGTTTTTGTAAATGGAAAAATGGAAGAGATTCAATTTCAGAAAATCCAATTGACAAATCAAGCTATTATTGCCTTTATAAAAGTAAAAGGAACCGTTAATGTTTCCGTAGATGGACTGAATTAGAGTGGTCTGTGGTCAGTTTTTAGAAATCAGTAAACCGAATCCTTAAAACTGAAATACACTGTTTTCAGATTGACTTTTGATATTCCTATTGAAATTTTTAGGATTTTTTCTTTTTCATTCGATAGATAGCATAACCAATTCCTGCAACAAGAAGATATGGAATTACCATTAAATAAACAATCCCATCATTTACCGCTGCTGCTTTAGTTGTATTTCCTTCACTAGTCAATGCAGCGCGACACATGGCACATTGCGCATTTGCTGATAGCGAAAAGAGATTGAAAACAAGAATTAACAATAAAGAAAAAAGATACGATTTACCATTTCTTTTTACTTTTCCAGGGGCTTTGACCACTTTAATTTTATTACTTAAATCGTTAGTATACATAATACGGTGAAATCATTAAATAAACAACTACTCCAGTTACGGCAACATATAACCAGATAGGAAAAGTAATTTTGGAGATTTTTTTATGCTTATCAAAATTTTCTGCCAATGCCCTAACATACGTTATTAAAACCATCGGAATAATGGCAATTGACAAAACAATGTGCGTAATTAAAATAAAGAAATAAACGTATCTAATTGCGCCTTCTCCACCAAATTTAGTGGAATCAGAAGTCATGTGATACGCCACATACATCACTAGAAAAGCAACAGACAAGGCAATTGCACTCGTCATCAACCTTTCATGAAGTTTTCTTTTTCCGTTTTTAATGGCTACAACAGCAGCGATTAAAATAATAGCCGTGATTCCGTTGGTAGTTGCATAGATTGGTGGCAAAAATGAAAGTGGCTCTACATTATATCCAAAATCTTTTAGTTTTACTCCAAAAAGTATGGCGACCACTACTGGAATTAAAATTGAAACTGCAATAATGAACTTACTGAATCTCTGCTCTAACGAATTATTTTCCATTCTTATTCTTCTAATAAAATATTAATATCTTGTTGAATGTTTCTTACTCCTTTTTTATCCAAACCATCATAATATAAAATTGGATTTCCAAAATCATCATTTCTACAACGGATATTTCCGTTTTTATCAATCAATGCAAATAATCCTGAATGCTCGAAACCACCGGCAACTTTTTTGTTTTTACCTGCATAAAGATTAAAACCTTTATTGGCTAAATTAAAAATATAGGCTTTGTCTCCAGTTAAAAAATTCCAATTAGACGATTTTACTCCTAAAAGATTCGCATGTTCTTTTAATACTTGTGGCGTGTCATGTTCTGGATCAATAGTAATAGAGACAATTCCAAAATTAGGATTTCCAAAAAAACTCTTTTCCAAGACCAACATGCTTTCATTCATTTTTGGACAAATCGTTGGACAGGTGGAAAAGAAAAATTCTAAAACATACACTTTCCCTTTGTACGTTTCATTAGTAATTTTCTTATTGTCTTGATTTATTAATTCGAATTTAGGTGCTGGACCAATTTTAATTAACTGCCCTTCTTCTGCAGTTGCTGGATTAACACTGTCAAGTCTATCCCCTTGAACCACTTTATCGTTTTTAATTCTCTCTACTATTTTTGGAACTGCATAAATCCCAAAAATCAAAATAATAAAAGAGATTCCTATGTATGATTTATTTTTGAACATAAAATATTAAATTTTTCTGGTGGCGTTATTGTTCTTTTTAAGGGCTGCACGATATTCATAAAGAATGACTTTAAAATCATCCAGCATTTCGTTACTCAACTCCGCCGGGTGAAATGTATTATATCCTTCTTTAGCATCTTTCACAAGCTTTCGACCGCGAAGATTTCGTTTTTTATCAATGATGTAAACTTTTGGCGTGCCAGAATTCTCATCCAATTTCTCCACTAATTTTAATTGGGAATAATAGGTATTAATTTCTTCCGTAGGTGCGAATACAAATCGCCACTGAGCAACATCAGTAAAAGCGCCCAAAGCATTGACCACTTTTTTAGCATCTTTTTCAGTTCCGGTTGGACAAATCATCACAAACTGAACATCTTTGAACTCATGATACCTTTGATAAATTTTTTGATTTAAATTGAAAAGATTTCCCCTGTTTTTTAAAAGCTCAGTACCCATAAAACCGAGAATTGTTACTTTGCCATTCAAACTAACTTTTTGACCGTCTAAAGATTGCCAATTACCTAAATCAGCAGTATTAGGAGTTATTGTAGGTAATTTAGTAAAGCCATTAACACCTGAAGCAAAAAAAAGGTAGGCAACTATAGGTAAAATAAAAAGAACGAAAAGGACAATATTTTTTTTCATTGTAGTGATACTTTTTAAAGTACAAAAATAAAAAAAGGTACGCAATGCGTACCCTCTTTTTGAATTAATATCTTGTTAAAAATTCCATTTTATGGTAGAATTTTTAAAAACCTCATAAATATAATCCCCTTCTGTCAAAAGAATGAAGAGTAAATATAAAATCAGAAAAATTACTGGAAAAACAACTGCACTTCTTAAAGAACTTTTCTCACCCTCCATGTGCATAAATGCATATACAATGTAATAGGCTTTAAAAACAGTAAGAGCATAGAATATCCAATTAAGTAAGTTCATACTTAAAAAATCATTCATAAAAAGAAAATCTGGTTTCAAAATACCCAAATAAACTTCTACAATAGTAACGGCAGATAATATTCCGAAAACTTTCCAGATTCTACCTATATTAGATACGTGTTCGTGTGACATGATAATTACTTTTTGAAATTAAACTAGATAGAAAACTGTAAATACAAATACCCATACTAAATCGACAAAGTGCCAATAAAGCCCCACTTTTTCTACCATTTCATAACTTTTTCTTTTCTCATAAGTTCCAATTAACACATTGAAAAATATGATAATATTTATGATTACTCCAGAAAAAACGTGGAATCCGTGGAAACCAGTGATAAAGAAAAAGAAGTCAGCAAATAATTTACTTCCGTATTCGTTTCTTACCAAGTTAGCCCCTTCAACAACATAATGTGCTTGACTCAATCTTGCTTCAGACTCTTCTCTTGAAAGGATTGTTTTCTTCTTGTCCTTGGTTATAACCTCAGTTCTGATCAAAAGTTCAGGATGTGCTTTGAAACCCGCTTGAACTTCGGCAACAGAATAAGAAGGCAAAGTTGGTTCATCCATAAACCATTTTCCTTTACTTCTAGTCAATTGTTCTCTTTCTTCAGGTAAAACAGCTGCAAACTCAGCTAAAGCTACACGGTTACCGTCTTTATCCACAAACTGAAGTAAACTTCCTCCTTTTGTTTCAATAGCTCCGTATTCCCCTTTGATGAAATTTTTCCATTCCCATGCTTGAGATCCTACGAAAATCAAACCACCAATAATGGTTAAGAACATGTAAAGAACTACTTTGTTCTTTTTCATTTGATGACCTGCATCAACAGCCAAAACCATTGTTACAGATGAAAAAATCAAAATAAAAGTCATTAATGCCACATAATACATCGGAGCAGAAACGCCGTGCATAAATGGGAAGTGAGTAAACACTTCATCGGCCAAAGGCCAAGTTTCAATAAATTTAAATCGTGAAAAACCATACGCCGCTAGAAATCCAGAGAACGTTAAAGCATCTGATACGATAAAAAACCACATCATTAATTTGCCATAACTTGCTCCCATTGGCTCATTGCCGCCTCCCCAAGTTTTTTCTTCACTATTTGCAGTAGTAACTGTCGCTTCCATAAAAGTTATTCGTTAAAAAGTTCCCAAATTTACGTTTTTTTCTTATTTAAAGAAATATAAAAACAAAAACAAATAAACCCATAATAAGTCAAGAAAGTGCCAGTACATTGCACCTAGTTCAATTCCAAGGGTTTGAGATGAATTGTATTTTTGTTTAAAATGATTATAAATTATAATTAGAAGTGAAATCACGCCACCAGCGAGGTGAATCAAGTGCACAACCGTAACAACGTATAAAAAAGTAGTGGTTATTGAGCTTCCACTTCCGGTGAAATAATACCCATTATCCACTATTTGACCAAATCCTACGAACTGTAAAATTACAAACAATATTCCTAGAACTAATGTCGTCAAAAGAAAAATTGTCGTTTTACTTTGATTGTTTTTCTGAATTGCTTTTTTAGCCAAATGAAAAGCAACACTACAACCTATTATGACTGCTGTACTATAATAAAATGCTATTGGTAATTGAAAATCCTTCAACCAGTCAGCTCTTGACTTACTCACTACAAAAGCACTGGTAAGACCAGCAAACATCATAGTCATACTTACCATTGCAAACAACAAAATCAACTTATATGATCTGGCTGTTCTGGATTTTTGTTCCTCAGTTGTCATTATCATCTCCATAACTATCTTAAAAATTTATCAAATATATAAACCAATTGTAACAATGTAATATAAGAAACGCTAACTAGCATTAAAGTTCTGGCCGCTTTTGCAGTTCTTAATTTATATAATCGAACAGCATAAAAAAGCATCCATAATCCCAGTAAAAATACAATAATCGCAGCAATTGGCGTCATGTATAAACGTCCTGTATAACCCAAAACTGGTAAAAGTGACGCTAAAATCAACCAAACCGTGTATAATATAATCTGCAAGGCTGTTCCTTTGTCTTTTTTACCTGTAGGCAACATAAAGAAACCGGCTTTCTCATAATCTTCATACAAAAACCACCCAATCGCCCAAAAATGGGGAAATTGCCAAAAAAACTGAATTAAAAATAAGGTTCCTGCTTCTATTCCAAATTCTCCTGTTGCCGCAACCCAACCTAACATAAAAGGAATAGCTCCAGGAAAAGCACCAACAAAAACAGACAATGAAGTCATCGTTTTCAAAGGAGTATAAACACTTGTATATAAAAATATTGAAACGGCGCCAAACATAGCAGTTTTTGGATTGATTGTATACAACAATGCAATTCCAACAACCGTTAAAAGACTCGCTATAATCAAAGCCGTAGTCTGAGACATTCTGCCAGCTGGAACGGGACGATTTTTCGTTCTATCCATCAAAGAATCCAAATCTTTTTCAATAACTTGATTAAAAGCATTTGATGCTCCTACCATACAATAGCCACCAACTGCCAATTTTAGCAAAACCATCCAATCCAATGAATGCAAATCATAAATCCCAAGCATAAATCCCGCGATAGACGAAAACACAACACTAATAGCTAAACGCGCCTTAGTGATCTCTCGGAAATCAATATAAATGGATTTTAATGAAAATGTATTTTGTGTTGCGTCCAATACTAGAATTTGTTTGTTTTGAAAAACTTTTGCAAAAGTAGTGTATCAAAAGGGATTTGACAAAAAACAATTCACAAAAGATTAATAATCAAAATACCAATTAAAAATATCAGCCCTCAATCCTAAAGTAAACCAATTAGTACTTTCGATAAAAGTGGTTGCTGTGTTTTTTGTAGGATCAAAACTTCTGTAAATATAACTTCCAAAAAGCTTCAGGTTCGTAGCCGGATTCACCAAATAACCACCTTGAAAATCAGCAATAAAAACAGCCGTTTTATTTCCCTGACCTACTTTCACACCACTATCAAAAGCCCTATTTTCATCGTAATCTTTATAGATATTCCCACCGTAATTAAAACTGTCTTCGGCAGTATCAAAATCCAGTCCTCGTGTTCCCACAGTAACTTTTGCATCAGCAAAAAGCCTTCCTTTATGATAACGAGCAATGGCAATAAATTCCTTGAAATTTGCTCCCCATTGATGCCCAATACTCTGATTGTTGTGCGCATAATTAGTGATTGGCATACTATGAGAATACACATAAGGACGCACATGATTGTACTCTAATTGCAACAGTAAATTATCTACTTTGAAAGCATCGTAGTACTTAATACCTAACTGATAACCATACTTATTTTTCCAACTATTATCTCCTTCTTTGATGTCTCCAAGAGAAAATTCATCCAAAATAAACTGTCCGTAAAAATTGATTTGATTACTCCATTTGTACTTAAAAGTCAATCCTAAAACTGCATTTCCACTTCTTGCCGAAGAAGCAAATTCAACCGAACGATAAAATATAATTGGATTCACAAAATTCACATCAAACCCTCTGTCATTCGTATTGGTCCAAATCACTGATTCAAAGAAACCAAGATTTAATTTATTTGAAACATTCCAACTCAAATAATGATTTGCCATAAATTTCGTGGCATACGTTCTTTCTAGTGTCACCTCAGGGCGAACATCTTTTAGCCACATGTAGGTATTGGTATATTTTATTTTCCAAAAATTAGTATTCAATTTAAAATAAGGATATGGACTGGCACCATCACTTTCTAACAAAGAACGGTATCCATCACCAATAAAATTTCTGCCGTAACCCAATTGTAAATCATAATATTTACTAGGCGTAAAAGTCAAATTGGCTTCAGCCAAAGGAAAATCATACGCATCTGTTTTGAAGTCTTTTGCAATTCCTATCCCTGGAATAATCGAAGGATTTCCTCCAGCGGGCTTAATAGATTCTGCATAACGATTGAAGTAATCTGCAAAACGTCCTTGGCTCTCAAAAACCGTGGTAGAAAAATTAAGTTGCTTGCCCAAACCTCCTCTAAAATTGAGTCCTCGTGTATTTATATAGCTGTAAGACGCCTCACTTTTTGAAGCTTTACCAACCTGTAAATCAAGTATAGGATTTAATGTAAACCAATACCCATCACCCTGGATTTCTACAGTGCTCTCATTCCATAATTTTCTTGCCCACCAATTAGAAGCTTTCTTTTTTATCTTTTCATTAACTGCTTTCAAGTCGTAATATTTTGAAACCTCAGCATACGTATATGGTTTTGAAGCGGTGTGATTATTACTTCCCATTTGATTTAAGGCCCCATCAAACTGAGCGTAATAACTATGCGAAAAAGGAACATTTAAATGACTTTCAAACTCAGGATTAGTAAATTTTTTATACACAATACTATCTAATTCCGTAAGTTTCGGTTTATTATTTGAAACGATTTCGGCTTTCGCCAAAGCTTCAGCCTCAATTTCATCCCTACTTTTTAAAGGTATGGCAATAGTTATTGTAAACTTAGAATAGGTTGGTTTTCCATTATATGTTGACGGTTGTATTTTTGGAAATGTACCAAAAACCCTTTTTGTTTCTTTTATCAATGCCTCATCAATGGCGTCAACATAAATCACTTTAAAAACTCCATTACTGTCTACTTCAAAAAGAACCTTTACATTCCCTTGAAAATTAGTTTGCTTTAAATTATCCGAAACTTGAAAATTTTCAAAAACAAAATCCTGAACTTGGCTGTAGAAACAATTTTCTAACACTTTGGATTGTAAATTGACACAATCAGGAAAAACAGGAAATCGCTCTGCCGAGTTGCCCGATTGTACTGAAGTACTATTTAAATCTTGGCTATAAGTAAAAAAGGAAAACGAAAATAAAAATAAAGCTAGCAACCCTTTTTTCATGTTTATATTTTTTGTGAATTTAATATTCATTATGTGAATTTTGTCCATTAGCAATAATTTTCGCACCTGATGTACCTATTCTTTTAACTCCCAGTTGAATCATCTTAACCGCTTCCTCATAAGTTCTTACACCTCCTGCAGCTTTCACCGGAAGGGGCGATGCGTTTTCGAGCATCATCAGTATTGAAGGAATAGTGGCGCCATTTGGCAAATTATTTTCTGTTTTATAAAATCCAGTCGAGGACTTCACAAAAACCGATGCGAAAAGCTCTTGTTTAAAATTAGAAACGATTACATTTTTTATCAAACTTGACAACTGGATAATTTCTTTATCACTTAGAGCCGCCACTTCAATAATCCACTTTACTACCTTATTATTATCTAAACCCAATTGGGTACATTTCAAAACTTCTTCTTTAACCAAGGCTATTTCTCCTCTTTTAAAAGCTTCATAATTGCACACAAAATCTAAATCATCAGTACCATCATGTATCGCTTGAATAGCTTCGCTAAGTTTATTTTCTAATGAAGATTTCCCTTCCGGAAAATCAATTACAGTTCCTATTGATACAACTGAATTTGCCTCAACAATCATTTTTTTTGCCAATGAAACCATATTAGGACGAATCATAATAAGCTTAAAATGATCCTCGATTGCTTCTTGGATAAAATCTTTGACAACCAAAGTATTTTCTTTTTCGCTGAGTCCCGCTTGTTCTGCCGTTTTTAAATAGGTAGAATCTAAATACTGCTTGATATTCATGCGCTTTGATTTCTTAATTAGAGTAGATTATTAAGCACAAAAATACATTTTATATAAACATAAGTTTACTATAAAATTTTACTTTTTGTGTTTTTAACGCTAGAACTGAAGTTTCTGCATACTTTTAAAAAAAGATGAACCATACTAAATAAACATTCATGTGTTTGAATGGAATAAAATAAAAAGTCCCACCAAAGTGGGACTCTGTAATAAATTAAATTTTATCTGATTTTTCTTTTTAAATCCAATAAAATGACAGCAGCTATTCCTAAAATTGCACCAGATAAATTTGCTAAAACATCAAATACATCTGCATGCCTTGTGGTTGTAAATAATTCTTGTGCAATTTCAATACTTATTCCAAAAAAAACAGAAAATAAAAAAGAAATTAGTCCGGGTTTTAAACTGTTTAATGCATTTGTATATTTTTGAAAAAATAAAAAACAAAGCACCGTTAAAACAAAATGAAAAAAGACATGCACTAATTTATCCAGATTTGAAACATCTCCCAGTGGAACATCATTCAGTTGAACCAAACAAAAAAAAGCAATTACTCCAGCCCATAATAAAGCGGCCAAAAAATAGAGTTGTTTATGCACCAATAAGTTCTTTGTAAGAATCACTAGATAATAAATCATCTACTTCTGCCATATTTGCAATTTTTATTTTGATCATCCATCCAGCTCCATATGGATCAGAATTTACACTTTCAGGAGTACTTTCAAGAGCGTCATTGAAAGCAATAATTTCACCTGTTAATGGAAGGAACAGGTCCGAAACGGTTTTAACAGCCTCTACCGTACCAAAAACCTCATCTTTATCTAAAGTCTGGTCTAAAGTTTCAACTTCAACATAAACAATATCTCCTAATTCTTTTTGTGCAAAATCAGTGATTCCTACAGTTGCTGTATCGCCATCAATACTAACCCATTCGTGATCTTTAGTGTACTTTAAATTTACTGGTATGTTCATATAAATTGTAATTGATAATTATTTATTGATAATTTAAATTTTATACCACAAATGTAATAATCTTCTAATCAAAATTGTTCCCTTTTAGAAAAATTAATTCCCAAAATTATAACGAAGTGTGATTCCGGAACGAACATTTGTCAACGGAAAAGAGGTTGATATTACGGCTTTTGAAAAAGAGTGATCATAGTAGAAAATAGCAGTAAGGTTTTTACTAAAAGCATAATCTGCTTTGACTGTCAAAGACCATATATTTTGTCCTCCAGCCAATTGATTGTTGTCATAATCCAAATATCTAACAATTGTTTGATTGTTTCTATAGGTCACATCTGCTTTCAAATTGATATCGCTTTTTATTATTCCTGTTGGGTTATCAGCAAGTCTAGAAGAGAAAATTACGTCTTTGAAACGATAACCCAATCCTACCACATATTCTATTCCTTTAACTTCTGTCAACAAATTATTATCAAAACTCATAGACAAAGCTCTGTCTTTTTTAATTTCAGCCAATACTTTTAATGAACTTTTCAATTCAAAATCCATTCGTAACAGTGGATTAAATTGTTCCACTAAGTTTATATTTGACATTATAGTTTGATTGAAAAAATTACCACTAGCATCCTTTCCGCCTGGGTCTTTGTCATATTCAAAATTTGACCTAAACGCATTTATCGTATAGGACGCCCTGTAGTTATGTTGCAAAGAGAAACGTTTAAAATTCTTTTTAAACAAACCATAACGCATCAAGCCACTGTATTTTATCGACCAGTTTGGAATTGGGAAATTTCTAAAAATCCCAAGAGAAACATCCGAAGCATTTCCACCTGAGTAAGCAGCTAAAAATGCAGGCAACAATACTGCTTGATTATTTTTTCCATATCCTATAGGAAATCCATCTGGGTCTAAATTACCTGGATTATTAATGTCAATTCCTCGTTGCGAAGCTAATCGATTGGCTACCGTAAGTCTGTTCATTCTAAAATCATCAAATGCAACCGATGAATTTTCATCACTAGCAGAAAACGAAGTTTTTATTAACATCGTAGAAATTGAAAAAATACCTGTATCATATGGCGATCTAGGATTATAAACCCCATCCGTAACATCATATTGTTCTGTAGAATTTTCAGAATAAGCGCGGTCTAATGTCAGGTCAACTTTTAAATCTGGTAACAAATCTACATTTGCAGTAGCTTTAAATAATTTATTGGTTACCTGAGAAAAATTTTGATTAAAATCAGGATAGTTAGTCAACCAACCTCTTTTCGCTGCTTCATATCGTACATCGGCTTGACTTCCAAAAATAAATCCTAACGATGGTCTTGATGAACCCAAAAATCCTACACTTGGTGTATAACCGGGTAAAACCGTACCGCTGTTATAGGTGTAATTCATCTGAATGTTTTTAATACTAGTCAAAACACCTATAAAACCATCTACAAATTCATTGTTTTTTGGTACTTGATTGGGATTTGTATTTACTATTTTTTCACCTGGTTTTGGAGCAGTTGTTTTAGGTTTTGGAACCGTTTTATTAGCATTTTTTGTAAGTCCTAAATATTTATACAACATGTCCATATTTAAAGTTGCATTCAAATTGTTTGAACTCGCATTTTGAACGGTGTTTCCTAAATTATAACTATTTCCTTCAATTTCTATTTGAGACAATGCATTAGAAGTACGCTGCCAGCTATAGTCTCCCGTATAGGAATAATTAGCTTTGACAAAACTAAATAATGGAATTTTATTAATTGGAATTTCATAATTCACAACCAATTGTTGCATGTGTTGATTTGGATCTCCAATGTCCCAATAACTATCCCAGATTGTAAAAGTATCGATAGGTTCATTGTCCTCATTCAAATAATTTTTCACGATATTACTGGAAGAAGCCGTATAATTTAATTTCAATGACTTAGTCAAATTATAATTAAATCCATATTGATAATTGAAGGCAAAATTTCTTCGATACAAAGGGTCTAATCCAATTCCTTCTACATCTACCTGTCTAAATTGCTGACGGTTGTATTGTCTGATGATATTGGTATTGAAGGATACATTAGAAGGCAAATAATTAAAATTGAAATCGCTTAACAATTTCCAATAACTACTTTTTTTAATGAATTTTGTCTTCTTGAAAGGCTCTACTGATTTTGGTTTAAAAGTGTAGGAATAGTCGACTGATGTATTTACCTGTTGGTCTACATAATCTTCAATTTCAAAATCATGTCTTTCCACTTCATTAAAAGACTGAGAAAAAGTAAAATTTTCCGGATCGTATACACGCTGTTTTTGTTCTGGACTACGGTCTTTTCTAACCCCAATGAAGTTTATACTTTTACGTTTTGTATAATCAATGGCTCTTTTTTCAATATTGTCTTTTTCGTTCTGACTAGCCGTATTAGCAAGCAATTGTTTTAGTTTTATGTCTTGATTAAAAGGATCATATTCCGGAGTTATAGTCTCCTCGCCAATAGCATAATTGAAAGGCAGATTAATTTGCCATTTTGGAGGTAATAATTTACCAAGATTCACATTTGTCACAATACTATATTGCTCTGTATCCTCACGGTTTCTTTCGTTTGGTCCTTGTTCTAAAGTTCCAAAACCAATAGTGCTCTTTTTACCTGAAGCAGAAACTGTAGCAAAATCAGCTAAATTTGTATCAACATTCAATACAGCAGCCATTCCACCTTGATTATCCATATCAGCTAAGCGCAGTTCATTGAACCAAACTTCTCCTTTGACATCATTTCTGGATTCGTTGTTTTTTAAACCAACCATCAGCGTTCGCACTAATCCGAAATTAGGATTCCCTTTTATACCCAATCGCAATCTATCACTTCCGTCCCCTTCCGTATTTGCCGGATCATTATCCGGATAATATATACCATCCAATGGCAATGTACTTGGATTAATACTCATTGCGAGAATCTTCAATTTTGTCAATAAAGCCAATGACAAATCAATCTCATTTTCCTCAGGCCAAACTTCCTCAGCGCTCAAAGGCGAACAATCTGTATTTGAAGCAGAAGTTGGGCTCGTCACTTTTAAAGGAATTTCAATTTGATAGAAATTTTGAGTAAAGTCATTTCCAAAACGGATGAATCCAACCATTTGATTGTCTTGCAGAACAACTTCATTTGGTAATGATTCTGCGTGTAAAAACATCTTCAGTTTTTTGAATTGACGCATATCAATACTTACATTTTTAAAAACCGCTCTGGAATCTTCCGGCTCTAATCCGTTTCCGGATACTCTCAATGCTAACGACTGCTCATTTTGATTGATAACCGTGTTATTGTTGTATAGTTGTTCCCGTTGCACTCCTGGAGGAACAATATAATTAATTGGACATCTCTCGTTATTTTCCTGAACATTAACCGCTAAAACATCTAGATTAGTATCATCATCAGCAACATTAGTATCATTAAAATCAAGCGTATTGGTATAGCGTCTCCATTCTCCTCGCACCAAATCCAACGCACCAAAACGAACGGTTACTTCTTCACTAAAACCTGTCATAAACATTCTCATGAACCTTATAGATCTAAAATCAGAAATATTTCCTATCGTGTTTTCGGGTTGTGAAACCGGTATTTTAAACTGCAGCCATCTCGCATCAGTTGTTGAGCCATCCGGTAAAGTCACTTGGGTATTTCTTATATCAGTAATATAATTCTCCCCTACATTCATGTTTGGCTGTACATCAATACTATATTCGTAATATGCATTGATGGTATTCATGGTGTTGTCTCTGTTGATATCCTCTACATCAGGAACAGTTGTAGATCCTCTGTTTGGATCACTAATATCAACCGCCGAGTTTCCATCAGTACCGTTATACATTTTATATCGGTCTAAAATTCCTCCGGAAGCATTCAAATAAAACGTATAATCATCTGCGGCTGGATCTAACTCTGAGGCAAAATTTGTATACACAGCTCCTTCATTGTCATTAGCCAAACCATCCAAACCAACATCTTGATTCGTTCTGTTTGCTATATTAGTGTCAAAAGCATAAATTAGTGATTGTGAAGCCGGAACATCACCCCATAAAGGTCGAGGATTTACTAATATCTGATCTGGTCCAAGTCCGTTTTCATATTGTTTTCTTCCATCTTTCAAAACATCTTCAGATATTTCTCCTAAATTGAAATAAATTTTTCCCGTATTTGCTTGTGGCACCTGACCGTTTCCTACATAAGGATCTAGTACCCAAAACTGAATATATTCAACATTTCCTTGTTCGAAATTAGTCGAATTTAATGATCGCATAATTCCTCCAAAATTATCTCTTGGATTTGTAGCCGAATTCAAACTGTTATTATACGGACCTCTATCAGAAGGATAATAACTTAAATCCAATGTATTTATAACCTGAGACTGTCCTTGTGCAATATCCGTCAAAGGATACAATTCCTCACTAAAAATTCTTCTGGTATTGTTGAAGGATAAATCTTGATTTGAAATTCCTGCTGGTTTTTGAGTATAAAAAATAGGATCAATAGAATACCAAGATAGTTTGGCTCTTTTAAATCCATAACTCAAATTATTGGCATTAGCATTGAAATCATACGTGCTCATGGTATTTCTTTCCGGTGTTGATGACAGACTCCAGGCATAGGGAGAACGCATATCAATTGTAGATTGTGACCCTTCAAAATCATCTACATAAATGGTAGACTCACCTTGAAACTGATCTGCTTTTGGAGTATCAGGTTTCAAAAAAGCAATTTCACCTCTTACCGAAAGAGTAGATGGCACATCAGTATCAACATTTGGTAATTTATTGACTAATCGAGTCAAGAAAGGAACTTCGGTTGAAAAATTAGTATTGAATCCAAAAATAGTGTTGTTAACTGATTCCTGACCAAAGCTTGATTTTTGAGTAAACGGTCTTTCAGTCATTTTAAGGAAAGTTCCTCCAATCAAGAAATTTTCTGAAATTTTATGTTCTACATTTACGCCCATAAATCTTCTGGTTTGTAAACCAAAAACAGAATTATTTTCTAATGACACTTCGATAGGCGTATTGGAAGCAAGAAGTGATGGGTCTAAAATTTGAACTCTTCCCAATTGATAATTTACGCTATAATCAATTCCTTCGACTAAAACTCTACCTGCAGCAGTAACCACAACAGAACCTTGCGGCACATTTAAAGCACCAATAGGTATTCCGTCTCCACCTGATGATTTATATTTTCCTCTTAATAAAAATTTATTTTTATCGCTGTCTTGTAAAGCTCCAGATTGTGTGTTTCGGTACATACTACGAAACACGTATTTCTTTTGATTTTCATTATAAGAACTGGTATTGTTATAACTTTCTCCTCCAGTTGACAATTTCGAAAACAATAATTCGCCAAATGGCTCTTTCGTAGTAAAAATAATCCTTCCGTATTGAGCATCCATAGTTAAGCCCGGCATAAAATCAAAAAAACCATCACCTCCAGCTTGAGGATCATTGTTATAATTTAATTTATCCAAGTTAAATACTTTTAACAAAGGTGTTTCGGCAACTTCATTTTGAGGCAATGGATTCGGCGGAAAAGGACTTCCCGGAACTTCCGTAATATAATTTAAAGGAGATGGGTCTGTGTAAAGAATATTAAATCTAAAATCTTCTTGTTTTACTTGATAAGCACCCGGAATCTGATAGATGTTTTTCATCATCAGGTTCCAAACAGGATTCTTAACATTGGTCAAATTACTTTTCAGCATTTTCAAAATTAAACTCTGAGAAATAATAGCTTGATTTGAAGGACTGTTTCCTGTAACTACTGTTGCATCAACTCCGTCATTACCAAATTCCCCCACTTGATACACTTGATCTCCAATTGTATATTGATAAGCAACCGCCAAAACCTCATCATTAGCCAATCTTTGTTGTAATGAGATATATCCTAATTGCGCGTTATACGTATATTCATTTGGATTCAGCTTTCGAGCATTTTCTAATTTAGAATAATCCTGTCCTTCGCTTACTGTAACATTAAAACCTGAGTTTGAAGTTACAATTTCACGGATATTTGGATTCAACAAACCACCACCGGATTGTATTAATTCAGGATTGTATGCATTGTTTTTATTATCTGTTGGAGTATCCAGTCCAGCAATAAAAAAAGGAGGACTGAAAGGAATAGGGTCCAAAACAACTACTTCATTATCCGTCAAACCATTTAATTGTCCTTCCCCTAAATCCTGAAGTGCAATAATATTTCTGAGGTTATTGTTGGTAGCTACTACCCTATTTTGTTTGTTTGTTACCCAAATTTCAAGTCGGGTAATTTGAACCCTACTGTCTATAAATGGATAATTCACTAATGATTTATCGTATCTGTTTCTAAAGTATTGGGATAAGAAAAAATGTCTGTCATTATCATAATCCAATGCAAACATGTCAAAATCTTGAATTGTCCCTCCGCCTTGAGCGATTAAAGTTTTCGTTTGTGATTTTTGCTCAGAAAAAACTCCGGTAATCGTCGTTTTCCCAAATTGCAATTGTGTTTTTACACCAAATAAACTTTGCGCTCCTCGAATCAAAGAACTATTCAAAGGCATACTTACATTTCCTACTTCAATTTTTTGGATAATATCGTCTTCTGAAGGTGCATATTCCAACTTCATTAAGTTTTGAAAAGCAAATGTTGATTGCGTATCGTAATTAGCATTTACACTAAGTCGCGTTCCTACTTTCCCCATCAAACTCATACTTATCCTTTGATCAAAATCAAAAGAAAGATTGGATCTGTTTCTAGGAGAAAAAGAGGGATTATCTTGTTTTGTATAACGCATTCCTAAATCCATTTCTATAGATCCGGTTGGTTTTACATCAATGGTATTACTTCCAAAAATAGACTCAAAAAGTCCTGATTTCACATAATATCTTGGCAATAAATCTTTTTTAGCTTCTTCACTGCCTTCTTTTTTCCCTTCAATAGCATCCACCTTTTTTTTGAAATAATCGCGCATAGATTCTTTCAAAACCAATTTTTCGTATTCTTTTGGCGTCAATATAATAGGATAATTGATAGAGAATCCATCTACAGAATTAGTGTAAATGTACCTGTCTGAAATAGGGTCATAGGTATAGGCTGAGAGAATACTCTTTGGGTTTTTCATCTGGACTTTTCCTGTAGAAAATCCTGTTTTAACGGTATCCTGAGTGGCCTGATTTACTTGGGCTTGCGATGCAAAACCACAGAATAGTACAAGCAAAAAAGTACAAATTTTATGCATACAACTCGTGTTACTTGAATACCTCTATAGGTTTTTTAAAGCTTTTTTGATGATTGACTCCACAGAAGCCTCTGGGTCTTCTTTGACAATTTTTTCTACCACTCTTTCTGAAGATTTTCGTAAAAACCCCAAAACTTCCAAAGCTGATAACGCTTCATCTCGATTTGTATTGCTTTGCGACATAGAAACTTCATCTAAATCATACAATTTTAATACTTTGTCTTTCAAATCAAGTATTACTCTTTGCGCTGTTTTGCTCCCTATCCCTTTTATAGACTGAATGGTTACCACATCACCAGATGCAATTGCATTTGTGATTTGTTTTGGGTCTAATGAAGAAAGCATCGTTCGTGCTATACTAGCCCCTATTCCGGAGACTGATAATAACATCTTGAAAATCTCTCTTTCTGACTTTTCCACAAAACCAAAAAGTGTATGCGCATCCTCTTTTATTTGAAGATGCGTATATACTTTTATAAAATCCGTATTTGGAAGCAAAGAATATGTATGTAAAGAAATATTTACATGATAACCAACTCCTCCACAATCAATAACTATATGCGTGGGCGATTTCTCTACTAATTTTCCTTGTAAATGTGCTATCATTAATTCTTAAATATAGCACCAAATATAATAAAATTAGCACATAATTTTATTATATTCATGAATTTAACTTCGCTTATAATTTACAGCTTGTTAAACTAAAGTAAATTTACTTTTTTCTTTCCTTTCTCCTGAGCATCTATCACCGCAATTGCCGCCATGTTTACCATTTCCTCAACACTTGCACCTAATTGAAATATGTGAACTGGTTTCCCCATTCCTAACATAATAGGTCCTATTGAGTCTACTTTATTCAATTCTTTCAATAATTTGTAGGTGATATTAGCTGATTCTAAATTGGGAAAAATCAACGTGTTTACTTTCTTTCCTGCTAACTTCGAAAAAGGGAATTTCTCTTTTAACATTTCAGGGTTCAATGCAAAATCTGCTTGAAGTTCTCCATCAATAACCATATCAGGATGATTTTTATGCAAATAAGCTACTGCCTCTCTAACTTTTCCAGCACTTTCATTTGTAGATGATCCAAAATTAGAAAATGATATCATTGCAATTACTGGTTCAACACCAAACATTTTAGCTGTTTTTGCAGTCATAATAGCAATTTTAGCTAAATCATCCGCAGAAGGATTAATGTTTATTGCGGTATCTGATAAAAACATTGGCCCACGAGCCGTCATCATCATATTTGTAGTAGCAACAATTGAAGCTCCTTGTGCTTTTTCAATAAGCTGCAACATTGGTTTCACCACAGATGGATAACTTCTGGAATGTCCGGTAACTAATGCATCAGCTTCCCCTTCATTGACCATCATTGCTGCAAAATAGTTTCTTTCGCGCATTAATTTTTGTGCGTCCAAAAAGGAAATACCGCGTCTTTGTCTGGAAGACCAATAGGTATTTGCAAACTTATTTCTACGCGCTTCCTCTTCTTTAATTTTAGGATCTATAATTTGAACATCGGCATCAAAACCAATTTCTTCTTTTAATTCTAAAATAATTTCTTTGTTCCCTAATAAAATTGGAAAACCGATACCTTCTTCCAATACAATTTGAGCAGCTTTAAGAACATCTAAATGATCTGCTTCAGCAAAAACAATTTTCTTAGGATCCATCTTAGCTCTGTTTGTAATCAAACGAACCATTTTATTATCATTCCCTAAACGGTCTAATAATTCTTCTTCGTACTTTTTCCAATCCGTAATAGGATTCAATGCCACACCAGAGTCCATAGCTGCTTTTGCAACAGCAGGCGCAACAATAGTTATTAATCGTGGATCAAATGGTTTTGGGATAATATATTCTCTTCCAAAGTTTAATTTTGTAGCTCCGTAAGCAATATTTACTTGTTCAGGCACCGATTCTTTAGTTAATAAAGCCAATGCCTTAACGGCTGCCATTTTCATAGCTTCATTTATCTTGGTAGCACGAACATCTAATGCTCCTCTAAAAATATAAGGAAATCCAAGAACGTTATTCACCTGATTAGGAAAATCAGAACGTCCTGTTGCCATAATAACATCTTTACGAGTTGCAATAGCCAGATTATAATCTATTTCCGGATCTGGATTTGCCATCGCAAAAACGATAGGATTATCAGCCATGCCAAGTAACATTTGCGGGGACATAATTCCTCCCGTGGAAAGACCTAAAAAGATATCAGCACCAACTAATGCTTCTTCAAGACTCATTGGTTTAACATCTTTGGCATATTTTTGTTGTAAAAGAGACAGAGAAGGATTGTCTTTTGTCAAAACTCCTTTACTGTTAAACATTAATATATTCTCCACTTTTACTCCTAATAAAACGTACAAATCAGCACAAGCTAAAGCAGCAGAACCTGCTCCTGAAACGACCATTTTTACATCTTCTGCATTTTTATCCGCTAATTCCAATGCATTCAACAATGCTGCAGATGATATTATGGCTGTTCCATGCTGATCATCGTGCATTACAGGAATATTTAGCTCTTCGACTAATCTTCTTTCAATTTCAAAAGATTCCGGAGCTTTTATATCCTCCAGGTTTATTCCACCAAAAGTTGGTGCTATATTTTTAACCGTTTGAATGAATTCTTCAATATCTTTAGTTCCAATTTCGATGTCAAATACATCAATATCAGCAAAAATTTTAAACAACAATCCTTTCCCTTCCATTACTGGTTTTGAAGCTTCGGGACCAATGTCACCCAATCCTAAAACTGCAGTTCCATTTGTGATTACGGCAACTAAATTTCCTTTTGCAGTATATTTATAAACGTTGTTTACATCTTTGGCAATTTCTAAACACGGCTCAGCTACACCAGGAGAATATGCCAAAGATAAATCTCTTTGTGTTGCATATTTCTTAGTGGGAACTACTTGAATTTTACCAGGAGTAGGCTTTGCGTGGTATAATAATGCTTCTCTTCTTTTGCTATTTTTGTCCATTGTTTTTAGATTTTATTCTAGCGTACAAAGATAGGGCTCTTGATTTAAAAAAAGAGGACTTTTCCCCCATTCTTTTGTATAAAAACAAGCGTATTTTGATTCCAAAAAAAAAGCTGCACTACCGGCAGCTTTTTATAATTATAACTTTTCTGGTTCTTTTTATTGCGTAATATAAGAGTTTAAATGTTGAATGGTATCTTTTTGCATCTCGATTATAGCTTTTACAACGTCACTAATAGAGATAATCCCAATTACAATTTCATTTTCCAGAACTGGCAAATGTCGAACTCTTTTTGTACTCATCAATTCCATGCAGTACTCTAAATTATCCGATGGACTTACCGTTACCACATCTGTTTCCATGATTTCATGAACAAAGGCTTTCTTTGAAGATTTTGCTTTCAAAACAATTTTTCGAGCATAATCTCTTTCAGACAAAACCCCTTTGAGAACAGTATCTTCTATAATAAGAATTGCCCCGATGTTTTTTTCGCTCATCACTGTCAATGCTTCGTATACAGTGTTAGTGGAAAGTATGGAAAAAACTTCCTTTCCTTTAGTGCTTAAAATTTGATTAACCGTCATAATTGATTCATTTAGTGAATTATAAAGTTAAAAAAAATATACATTCAAATAACAAAAATATTTTTTAGCACTAAAATATGTCATCAGGAGAAATCAGCCCTCCTAATTTCTCTTTTAATTCCGCATTCAAAATTTGCAATCCATATTGATAGGAGGCATTCACCCAGCCGAAACCTTCTTTTGCGATGTAATCAAATTCAGTTCCTACATTACCATATTCAGCAAAAACTTTATGTGAACTAATTTCCAAATCAAATTTTTCAGGAATCGTCCCATTATAATCCACCGCATTTCTGGTAATTAACCACAACCAACGGTATACCATTTCTTGTGCTTTATCAAGATAATTATAGTTAATCAATCCTTCCCATAACAACATTTGGTGGGGCGCCCAACCAAAAGGATAATCCCATTGTCGTTGTGGTGCTTCTTCTAAAGCATCTGCTATACTCGCCTTAGTACTTCCTGTAATTCCACCTGTTTTCACAAATTGTGGCAAGGCTACTTCAACTAATTTTTTAGCCTGATTTTCATCACACAAACCAGCCCACAAAGGAAAAAATGTTGTTGCAGCTTCAAACGGGAACTGCTTATGATTCACAAAATCATAATCAAAATACATACTTGCGTCCTCATTCCAGCACAGTTCATTTATTTTATCCTTACGAAAAAGCGCTTGTTGTTCCCATTCCTCCGAAGTATAAATGATATCACCAACTTGAAAAGCGTTCCCGAAATAAGTTTTAATTAGATTGGCGACGTCTTTTTCATACTTATAAAGAAAACTGTTGACATCTACTGAATTCAAATTAGTACATGTATTAATAAGCCGATTTGTGGTGTCGTGACCACTTTCTCTCATACTTCTATCATGAACGAAATAAATATCGAGTTCATCATCAACAAGCGTTCGCTGTAAATATTGCTTTTCGAATTCCCTAATGGGTAAATTATATTTTTTAGCATACGGTTCTAAAACATCATCAAAATGTCCGGGTTCCACTTCAAATGGCATTCCAATTCCATCCGCTTTGTATCGATTTAAACCCGTTGGTGTTAATCGGTTTCCTTGAACCATCCAAACCGTATTGTATTCCAAAATGACCGTTTCCAAATGACTTCTTAACCAGTCTAAACTTGGTATTTTCTTTTTGGCAATTTCTATTAGCAAAGAAGAATATAATGGTGGTTGCGTTCGTGTTAAGTAATAACTTCTATTCGCATTTAGAATTTTTCCGTAGTGGATAATTTGGTATTTAAAATTTTCGGCAATCGCAATCGCTTTGTCTAATTGATTGTCGATTAATAGACCTACACTAATGAAATAGCTATCCCAACCATACATTTCGTTAAATCTTCCGCCAGGAACTATAAAGGGTACGCCTTGCAGACTGTAAATTTTTTGTTCCAAAGCCAAAGCCAGAATTCCCGGTTTCTCATTTAAAGTTTCCACATATTCCACCGAATAATTCTCAGGCAGAATTTCAACTTTAAAATTTGGCAATTGTTTTTCCAATTCCTGAAAATAAGTAACTCCCTGTTTGTCTTTGGCAGAAACATAAAGTGTAGCCACATCACTGGAGGTCTTTTCGTCTTCAATAATTTGTGTCAAACCTTTTTTATCAATTGTACGAGTGAGTTCCTGCCAATAATCCTCTTTGATTTTTCTTGAAATTCGTTGTACTGGATTCTCTTGAATGCGACTCAAATCAACTTCACCCATTTCTGATTTTGTATCCTTAAGTTGTGCTAATTCCTGTAATAAATTGGACAAATGATACGTCCCCACAATCGCTTCCTCTTGTTTAGTGGTTTCGTCTATCAAAATAAATTTTTTTGGGCCATTATCGTCTTTAGTGATTTTTTTGTCCAGATCCGTATCCTCTTGAAGCAATAGTTCTCGGAATACTTTGTCTATGTTGAGTAAGAATTTCATTGTTTAGCAGTAAGTTTTTTTAGAATAAAGAAAGAAATAAGTAATAGCGTCATTGGAATTAATGTATAATAAAATGCATTTTCCGGACCTTCATTTTTAAATAAATAACCAATAACTCTGGAGCCCAAAGTACCTCCAAGTGCAGAAAAAACTACTATTAAACCAGTCATCGAACTGTGTAGTTTTTTAGGCAAGGCACTTAAAACCACTGAATTTAAAAGGGGGTAAATAGGCGCAATAAAAAGTCCTACTAATGGAAAAGCAAATCCTATCAAAGGAATATCACCAAGCGAATTGATTTCTTTGACCTCTAAACCTACTGCTTTAGGAAGTACAAAAATCACAATAAGCATAGCCGCTACGATACAAAAACTAAGTACCCAAATCCAATTGATTCTTTTAGTAATTACACCCGCCAAAAGTCGTCCTACAGCTAATGAAATAGCCAAAATACTTGCCATCATAATGCTGATATTCTCCGGAAGATGCAACACTTTACTATTGAAAGTAGGGAGCCAAGACATAATTCCCTGCTCAATCATTACAAATAGGAACGCACTAATTACAAAAACTATGGTTAACAGTTTTGCGAATAATTTGAACATTTGTTTGAAGTCATCTGCTAAATCTACGCCCGGAATTTCTGTTTGATTTTCGAATTTGGTAAAAAATAAAAAGCCAAAAGACAGTAACGAAATTCCAGCTAATAACCAATAAACATTCAGCCAAGCATCTGGATTTGCATCTGAATTAAAAGCCGGGAACAGGAAATACGCTAAAGCAATTCCTATCATAAAAACGCCTTCAATGCTACTCATCAAACTATTGTGTTCCTGCTGATTTTCTGTTATTGTCCCAATAAGCGAATACACCGATACTTTTATCAATGCAAAAGAAACACCTACGGTAGCAAAAAGTAATTTTGCCGTTCCAAAAGAATTTCCAAAATACATACTTATACAAGCAACAGAAACTAGGGCTAAGCCAATAAGCATGGCTCTTTTATATCCTATTCTGGGCAAAAAAGAAGCGATTAAAAAAGAAACTATCGCAATGGGTAAATCCTTGAAAGCCTCTAAAACGCTAGCCTGCAGTTCATCTACACCATAATTTTTTTGCGCCTTTAATATCACAATTCCTACGCTATTAAGCAGAATAGCAAAAACGAAGTAATTGAGATACATCGCAATTTTAACCGTACTTTTTTTCATTTTTTACTTTTTTGAATAATTATTAGATTTCAGTGCTTTCAGGTAATTATACCTATTACTATAGCTTTTTATTTGTTATTTTGATTAGAGAAAAATTAATAACTCTTAGTGGTTGTTATCTCATTATCAGTATGTTTAATTGTAAAAGCTTTGTTGTTAAGGTTTGCAATTAGGTGCGCAATGCTTGTACCATTAGTCCATTTGATATCTAAGATATCATCCGCAAAATCATTTATTTCTACTTCACCAGAAAATGCATCCGAAGTATTTCTTAAGCGAATTATTTCGAGCTGTTTCTTGACAATTTCTGTTTTCAGACCTTCTTCAATATCATTCATTGACAATGCAGTGCGATTAATTTCTTTATGACCACCACTACCGCCATTATCCGCCGCTTCATAATTATTTTTACCTGAAAAAATATCTAGATACCAAATCTGCGGTATTCCTGGCATAAACATTTGAATGGCTCTAGCAAGCAGTAACTTTTGTTCATTTTCACCCAATGCACTAAAAAACGTGGCATTTATTTGATAATAAGAAATTTTGTTTCCGGATGGGTCATATAGATTTTTGACACGACCACCTCTTTCCATGATTGTATTCATGATACTTTCAATCTCAGCATCTTCTAACAATCCTTTATTATAAACGCCATTTACCTCCTTGCCCTTCAGGTCTAAAACTGGTATTCCATCATGGCAACCAAGCATATTGACCGTTTTATATCCTTTGGTTATAATTTCTTTAGCCCATCGAATTAAAGCGCTGCAAGTTTGACTTTCGATAGTGTGAATGGTTAAGCCTGGCAAGAAAAAATCATAGATATAATACCCTTCATTTGCGACCTCATCATGCAAATGCAAACCATATTCTGCATGAATTTCTGGCAAAAGCATCAAATTATTTTGTTGTGCTATTTTCTTAATAAGCTCTAAATATTCCCAGGTTCCTGGTATATTAAAAAAATTGGATTCTCCCACTTGTTTATGCAGATAGGCAAAAGCATCTAATCTAAGAATAGAACATCCGTATCCACTTAATTTTTTTAGAGTCTCCTCATAAAATTCCCACACTAATGGCGAAGCAGCATTAACGTCCATTTGTCCTAAATAAGATCTTTTTTGTTCTGCTATTTGTAAAATTTCTAATTTAAAAGGAGTACAATCATGAAAATTTAGGATAGCAAAGTCTTGATTATTACTTACAGCTGCGTTCACGAGAGCAACAACCGATTGTTTTTGCGTCTCAGTCAACCCTTCAATAGACTGCAAATCAGCTTCGGCAATTGGATTGTAGGTGATTTGCTGATAAAAGGTATTCCAATAGGGTTGTTCACTCCCATCCGGAAAACGTACTTTTAATATAGGTAAACCTGACTTTCTCATGAATAATTTATTGAGAAATTCTGGTTTTGGTATTATAACTCCAACTTCATTCTTCGTTCCGTTTCCTTCCCAGAATTCATTCCAATTGATAAAAAAATCTTTGAATTTAGATTTATCCCCATGTTGCAGCATGTCTTTAAACTGAGGAGAAGCAACAGAGAGATGATTTAATACAATATCAAATTTCAGTTTTATTTGGAGTTCACTCAAGTCCTTTAAATCTTTCTCATCTACTAACTCCTTGTTTATATCATAATCAATAATAGAGAAACCTCTATCTAAATCACTGTTAAAAAAGGTAGGCAAAACGTATATTAGAGAAAACACATCTTTAAATTCTTCCATTTTAAGCATGGCTATTGAATCCCTAAATTTTTCTCCAATACTATCCGGATAAACATTAAGCATTACACCATTGCTGATATTTTTATTGTCTTGTATCATTGTATTTTAAAGAAGTTTAGAAAGGATATTGATATTATCTGGAAGTCGACCTACATTTTGCAGTTTTAAAGCGGCTAACTTTAAAGCGATATCCAAACATTCATGAATTGATTTTTCTTTTATGTAAGCAAACAAAAATCCAGACCAAAAAGCATCACCCGCTCCCGTAGAATCCATCACTTTGTCAATTTTTATTGCCGGCATTTGTATTACTTCTTTCCCTTTTTGAGATAATTTCACCCCTTTGCTACCTAAGGTTAAGCAAACCAAATCCACACCTTGCTGGTGAAAAAATTCGAATATCTCTTCATGTGGAAGTTCTTTTTCAAAAAGACGCAACATATCATCCTCACTAATTTTTATTAGTGGATTGAACTGGCAATAGGTTTTGATAACTTTGAAAGCCTTTTTTTGACTTTTCCATAATTTTCTTGCATAGTTAAGATCAATACTTAGCTTACATCCTAAATCGTGCGCTTCTTGGGCTTTCTTCAAGATTGTTTTTTGCGCCGGATTCTTACTCAATGCGAAACAAGTGGTATGGAATATCTTTGTATTAGATAGTATTTCCTTTGAGATTTGTTCTTCATAAATACAACAATCTGCCGAACGATAAGGTATAAAATCAGGTGTACCCTCAGACCTTGAAACAAAAATCACACTAGTCGACTTATCGTCTAGAACGTTAAGATGTTCTGTATTCACTCCAACACTTGTTAAGCGTTCCGTAATATAAGAACCAAAACCATCGTTCCCCACCGTGGCAACCATAATAGTATTCAAACCTAATCGTGTGGAATTCATCGCCACATTAGTAGGTGAGCCTCCTAAATACCTATGATAATCCCTGGTTTCGTTAATCAGCACACCCTCTTGATGCCCTATAAAATCAACCAGTACTTCACCAACACAAAGAATATCTATAGTTTTCATCTTATTATTTATTATATTATTCACTTACGTTAGTTTTTTTGTTTTTGATTAATAAAGTACAGATTGCAGCAAGAACTAATAATACTCCTGCAAAAGTAATTGCTTGACGGGGATCGTTATCTAAGAAGTTCTTTAGAATGTAACCAAATGACAGATTTTGAATTATCATCGGAATAACAATCATCATATTAATAATTCCCATGTAAACTCCATAACGCTCTTTTGGAACAACAGCAACAACCATCAAATACGGTATTCCCATCATACTTGCCCAAGCAATTCCGTAACCTATAATCACTGCAAAAAATACATATTGATTTTGCACCATCGGAAACCATAAAAAAGAAACGGCTCCAAATAACAGACATACAAAATGAATCATTTTAGCACCGTGTTTCTTGGCTAATTTTGCCAAATAAAAAGCAATTGAAAAGGTAACAATAAAACCAAAAGCACCAATTAATCCATTCCATTCTACTGCTTTTTCATACCCCATCACGTTCTTTGGAGTTACATTCCACACAGATAAGGCAATACTTTTTGAATTGTTTTGCCAATAGCACATCATAGCATACCACTGAAAAAGATACACCAGAAAAAGTTGCCACATCACTGTTGGCATTTCTAAAACGGCCTGATAAATATCAATAAAGGGTGAAAAAATCTTTAATGGTTCTGCTTTTAAAATGGCTATTTCTTCTGCCGTTGGCGGGATTTCTTTCGTTTTGTTCATACTCCACCATATTGACGAGATTGAAAGGATTGCACCTAAAAAGAAGGATGCGTAAATCCAAGTGGGTAACGATCCGGTATAACCAACAAAAACAATTGGAAACAGAAAAAGAGAAATATAAGCGAGAAACTGCCCGAAACCAGTAAAGAAACTCTGCGCCTGAAAACCTGTTGGCTGCTGCTCTTCGTCTAGTGTATCTGCAATAAAAGCACGATAAGGTTCCATAGCAGTATTATTTCCAATATCTAAAATCCAAAGCAAACCTGCTGCCATCCACAAGGAACTGCTAAATGGGAATAGAAATAAAGCGATACTACAAATTATTGCTCCAATAAAAAAGTATGGTTTTCGTCTTCCCCATCTTGGATGCCAGGTTTTATCACTCATTGCTCCAATTATGGGTTGAATCAATAAGCCCGTTAAAGGACCTGCAAGATTAAGTATCGGAATTTGATCTGGACTTGCATGTAAAAAATCATAAATAGGATTTACGGCACTTTGTTGCAAACCAAAACTGTATTGTATTCCAAAAAAACCAACATTCATATTGATTATCTGCCAAAAGCTCAATTTTACTTTTAAATTCATTCTAGATGATTAATTTGTTAATTTTTTATAAATTTAATTTTAAAATTGCCAATTAAAAATAGAATAAAAACAAAAACGTTTTCGGAAGACCCGAAAACGTTTTCGATAATTTTAAATCATCTAAAAAATTACTCTTTATTTTGAAGCAAAAGGAATGATTATTTTCGTTTCCCATTGTAGCTCTTCTCCGCCATTAAATGGATTGGACAAGAAATGTTCCAGTACTTTATTTTCCAATTTAAGATTGTGCTTTTTGGCATGATCCATCAAGGCAAACCAAGCTCTGTCTGATGTCCTAAAATTTCCGTAATAAGTAGCCTTCAATCCTCTGACAGCAGGTAAGGTTTTGAATTTTACAACTTCATTTTCAATGATTTTGGTGTTTTTATCAATTGGGAAGCAATAATTAAAATCGATAGTTTCTTTGTCTAAATTCCAATTTGTAATTTCAACATAAGGTCTTCCTATTATTTTGATTTGATTTTCAAAAAGGAATCCGGTAATTAAAGCATCATTAGCAATCATATTTTGTGCTTTTTCCTGTAAAACACTTTTCAAACTAATGTAGGCAACAAATGTTTCTTCAGAAAAACCTTCTCCGTCAATTCTTACTTTAAAATTTTTCAAATGATCGCTCAATCCTTTCTTAAAATCAGTAACTTTTCTAATTTGTTCTTGTTTGAACTTAGTATTAAAAAATGGAGCCGTTAATTTATTATACAAGCTGTGATTTAAATCTTTAATCCCAACATTCACTTTTGTCACTGAATCATTTATGTACGTAATATTCCAGATGTATTCCATTTGAGCATCACCTTTTTTCATTTTTTGTCTAATGAAATCAAAATTTCTCTTTTCTAAAATGGTAAAACTTTCTTTTTCACTTATCATTTGAATAGCAGACCATTCCTGAATTCCTTGGAAAACTGTTCCTGTAGCCGCTTTTACTTTAAAAGAAACACAATAATCGGTTTCTTTTATGAACAAATACCAAACTAAAAATAAACAGAATAAGGCACTAAATCCTATAATAATTTTTTTTCTAACAGCCATTATTTCTTAAGCATCTTTAATTTATTATTAATATAATCTCCAATAGTATTACCTTGAGAAACACCATTTTCAATAGCAGCTCTGTAATGAATTCCTCCATAAAGTCTGCTAATTGATGCTTCCTCGGCAGCTTGTTTAAATGATTTAAAAGCTCTTTTAGGCAACCCAAAAGGAACTTCTGAATCATCGATATAACTAAAATTATCTCCAAAAATAGAGGTTAGAATAATTGCCGAACACGAAGACACCACTGAATGTCCGCTTACATATTCCGGAAAAGGAGGTGTTTGTAATTGTGGTCTCCAGTTCTCATCTATGTTTTGATTAATATATGTTTCAGGACGTACAACATTACTTCTATACTTTTCGTCCCAGCAACTAATGAAGCAGTCAAAAATTCCAATTGATGTTATAGTGTAAGCAAAAACAGTAGTTTCAAAATCTGATTTTGATTTTTTTAAAGCAATTTTAGTAATGTTAATCCAATGTGCATCTGGTGTGTTTTTTTTCTTCGCAAACATCATATGACCCTGTATCACTGTCGCATATGGGTTACAATCCCAAAATGAGGCAATTTCTGATTCTTCTGGAATTGGTTTGCTTTGATTTTTCTCTACTTCAATTAATTTTTTGGAAATCAAATTCCCGACATCGTAGGTTTCTTTTGCTTCTTTGTAAAAAGCAGAATTTTTATCAGTAGAAAAAGGATGAGGTGCTATGGGTTTAAATTGAGATGCCGAATCCATTACTAAAGTCCTTATTTCTCCCCAATGCGGTTCCACACCATCCATATAAGATGGCGGAGTTGGCTGCCATCTTCCGGGTTGATCTGAATAAACTGAAAATTTAGAAGAAGTTCGAGTTTGCTTGTAATTATCTTTTCCCATCCACATTTTGATTCTGTCTACCACTTTTAAAGCGTATTCTTTAGAAACATCAAATTCTTTTTGATTTTCAGCACCCCACTTTTCATATAGACTATCTCTGTATTTTTCTAAAGCTTCCTCCGAAAAAATCAATTGTTTACTCACTTCAATATGGGCAATAAGTGCTGCTAAATTTTTATTTACTCCACTTTTCGGATCTAGTTTAGGAATAGAATCTAATCCTTTTAACTGCCCCTGTAAACTTTCATATTTAGTGTTGTTTTGAGCCATAATCTCATACGCGGCAACATTAGGATACACATAAATTCTACTGGCAACCGGAGGCGAAAATATATCATGAACCATAATTCCTGTTACAGTATCAACTGCAGCACAGAAGTCATCGGTCGTCACTTTAATTGGAGTCTCTTTTTTACATGAAGTTAAAAAAAGCATCACAAGTCCTAAAAGAAAAATTTTAGAATTCATGTTATTGGATTTACTTGTTTTGTTTGTCATTAAATTATTTTTTAACTGAAGGCATTTCATACAATTCCGCCTTCTTATTATTGATAGTAATCAACATATATTTCTTTCCATTGAAATTGACAATATCCAGGTGTCTAACTGCTTTTTGGGTCAAATCAATTCCTATTTGATTACCTAAAAACATGGTTTTATCATTCTTGATTAAAGCTCCTGAAAATCCGTCAAACCTACTGTGATAAGGAGAAACCCCAAAGTAATTTCCTGCTGCAAAAACTTCTTCTTTCGCATCTGAATCGAAATTAGATTTCAGAAAACTAGTAATAGGAGCGACTTGCATTTTATTCGAAAAAGGAACAAAAGTAAACTTCCCTTTATCATTTCTCAAATAGCCCGATTTCAAATTATGAACTTCGAACAACTTTCCTTTCTCCAGCATTTTTGGATCAAAAACTTCTTCAAGTGTTTTTCCTGCAAAGGATTTGTAACTGTTGAATTTCTTTTTTAGCATCCCGCTGAATTGTTCTGCAAGTTCATCAAGACCTAATGTAGTGTAATATTGCCCTTTCTTTTCTATTGCCACAATTGTTTCAAAAGATCCGTTAGTATCAAAATCATCATAATACATTTTCATTGGAAAATCCTGTGAAGCTTTAAATTTAGAATTCATTCCCCAGTTTCCTACCAAGTAATCTTGGTCACCATCATGATCTATATCAAAAGAAAGTACTGATTGCCACAATCCATTGCTTTTTTCTGGAAGAATGGTTGCTGTTACATCCGTAAATTTACCGTTTTTATTAGCAAAAAAAGTAGGTTTCATCCACTCACCCACTACAATTAAATCTATTTTTCCGTCTTTATTAAAATCACTGAAAATAGCATCCGTTACCATCCCTATTTTCTCAAAAGTTTTGTTTTGAACAATAGTAAACACTCCTTTATTGTTGTTTAACAAATAACAATCTGGCATGCTTCCAAATCTATTATTGATTGAATTATTCCCAACAAAAACATCTAAATCACCATCTTTATCATAGTCAAAAGCCTTTACCACGGATGCATTTTGAGTCAACTTAGGCAACTTAGCATTCAGCAATTGATTGTTTGTATTTAAATATAAACGGTCTTGCAAATTAGATGCATTTTCACCTCCACCGGAAGCCACATATAAATCATTTGTTTTATCGTTATTGAAATCGCCTATAACAGCTGAAGCATCTTCAAAAACAGAATCCTTTTCAATTTCAGCTAGCCCTTTTTTAGAAAATCCGGTAGCATTTTGAAAATAAATTGCAGCTTTTTTACCTTTAGAGCCCCCAAAGAAAATATCCTCTTTACCATCACCATTCAAGTCACCAATTGCAGTAGCTGCACCACGATCAGTGCGTTGGTATGGAATTAATTTTTGGCTTAAAATATCAATAAAATCATTTTCCTGATGCACAAAGTCGATTCCTAAACCCGTTTCCAACTTTTTGAAAATTGGCAAAACACTTGGATGCAATTTTTTATAATCAAAAGCTTTTCTATTTTGATTGGCTTTTATGGCAAGCGTTTGGCACGTTTTAACATTCTTTATTGTTTGATACGTTTTATCTGGCCAAATCACCACTAACGAATCTATCTTAGTTATTTTTCCATAACCAAAATGAATCATTGGTTCTGATGAAGACTGAAATCCTCTTGTAGTTTGCAGTTCCTTGAATTGTTTTTTTCCTTTTGAATAAGAAATTACTTTGGCTCCAATCCCAAAAGTGTTTTTTCCGGCAAACCTAAGTTTTAATTTTAAATAGTTTGATTTTGTATCTGTTTTATTAATGTAAACTGAAGCCGTAGCATTTGTATTATTGGTAATTACGTCTAAATCTCCATCATTATCAATATCTGCATAGCCACTACCATTTGATATTATAGAATCATTTTCTATCCAATCACTTGAACGGTTTTTAAACTGTAAATCAGCTGCACCTTGAAAAACATAATTTGTCACATTTCCCTTTGGCATTCGCTTCAAAGCTTCTTTATCCAATAACTTCGTCGTACTGATTTTACTTTTTATTTGATCATTGGAATAGTATTTCACGTAATCCAAATCATTAGGTCGCTTAGGAATTCCGTTACTCACAAAAATATCCTGCTCTCCATCTTGATCATAATCACCAAATAAAGTGCTCCAACTCCAATCAGTCGCTGCTACACCGCTCAACAAAGCTGTTTCAGTGAAACCGCCTCCCGCTTGATTAAGCTGTAGCATATTTCTGGAGTACTGATAATGATAACCTAGTTTTTCGGTTCTCATTTTTAGCATTTGCACGTTATCATCACCTAAAGAGGATTTCAAAACTTTTTCATCTTCAGGCAACATATCTAAACTCAAAATGTCAGGGAAACCGTCATGATTTACATCTGCAACATCAACCCCCATTGAAAAACGACTCGTGTGTCCAAAATATTGTTTCAAACTTTCCGTAAAAGTTCCGTCCCCATTATTTAGATAGTAATAATCATCTTCGTGAAAATCATTTCCCACATAAATATCAGGATAACCATCTAGATTAAAATCAGAAACTGCCAATCCCAAACCATATCCATTAGCACCGCCAAAAATTCCTGCCAGCTCACTTACATCTACAAATTTTCCGTTATCATTTCGAAATAATTTATCCCCGCATTCATAGCTTCTTTTATTTCTAATGTCCGCATTTCCAAAAGATGACTCAGAGTGTACGGCGTGATTCAATAAATACATATCTAGATCCCCATCTAAATCATAATCAAAAAACGCTACCGAAGAGCTGTAATTATCTAAATCCAATCCGTATTCAGCCGCGCTTTCGGTAAACGTATTATCCTTGTTATTGATAAACAACTCATTTTGACCTTCAAAACCATTAATCCCAACGACCGCACAAACATAAATATCTAGATATCCATCTCCATTTACGTCAGCCATAACGGTACCGGCGTTCCAATCACTTTGTCCTTCTACTCCGGCTTTTGCTGAAATGTCTTCAAATTTATTTTTCCCTTTATTCAAGTACAATTTATTTTTTCCTTGATTAGAAGTAAAATAAACATCCACCAAACCATCATTATTGATGTCACCAAGAGCTACACCTCCGCCATTATAATAATAGAGGTAATCTAAAATAGAGATATTTTTGGACTCAACTAATTCGTTATTGAAAGTAATATTACTTTCATCAGAAGACAATTTTTCAAACAATTGTCCTTCTTTTTTGGAACAACCCATAAACAGCAATGAAGCCAGTCCTATTCTGAAAAAATTATTCATGGCGTGTAAATATTTTAGGAGTATTATCATTAACTACAGCTATAATTGAAACCGTTTTATTTTTGTCTTTTACTATTTTCATTTGTTTCACTTCCCCTTTTATGAAGAAACCTGATTTATTATAGGGCAACCAGGAAAAAGTTCCACTTTTGCTTCCTAAAAGCACACTGCCATAATTAGAATCCAGTCGGGAGAATTGTGGTTTGAATTCGTATTGATTTCCACCTAAAATTAAATCCAAAATTCCATCATTATTCACGTCCATTGTAGTAATGGTGTTTACACAAGAAAATTGAACTTCTTTTGGAAGTGCTTTTATCTCAAACTTACCATTTCCTTTGTTGATTGCAATAACACTTTCTTGAATATTCACTGTCCTTTGAATCGAATTATCAACTACTTCCTTCGCAAATAATTCCTGAAATGTTTTCTTGGAATAATCTGCATAGCTCAAGTTTTTCTTCTTAATCGAAGGAATTTGTTTGGCCAATTCTTGTTTTAGATTTATTGGTAAATCTTTACCTTCAATTGATCTGGTTGCTATTTGTTCTATAGTTCCATTATTATCAAAATCATTGGTAAACAATTTCATAGGATTTGTATTGGTCGCTTTGTAGGTTGTATTAGTTCCTTTATTCCCCAGAATCAAATCTTTTTTACCGTCATTGTTCAAGTCAACACAACTTACGGCATTCCAAAAACCAAGATACCCTGTAAGATTAGATTTGAATTCTATCAATCGGCGTCCATTATTTTTGAAAATCATAGGTGCAGTCCAATCTCCCACTAATATTAAATCTTTTTTGGAATCGTTATCAATATCTTCCCAAATTGCATCTGTTATCATTCCAACTGCATTAATTTTAAATGCTTTTTTATCAGTTACATTGGTGAAATTTCCTTTTCCATCATTTTCCAATAACAAATGCTTAGGATCAATTCCGTAAACACCGGGAACGCTTCGACTTCCTATAAACACATCAATATCACCATCATTATCAAAATCATTTGGCGCTATTACTGAAACGTTATTATTCGTTGTTAGCATATTGGTTTTGCTTTTTACAAAAACTTCTTTACCGTTATTCAAATACAGACGGTTTTTATAATTAGCCTGATCCGATTTTTCGTTTCCACCAGAACCTACTAGTAAATCGATGTCTCCATCATTATCAGCATCAAAAAAACTGGCAGCAGTATCTTCAAAAGTTGCATCTGCCTGTAAGTCTTTTTGGTCTGTAACTGAATAATTACCATTCCCTTTATTTAAATATATTTTACCGGATTGCCCTTTGGCTCCGCCAATAAATACATCCTCATTCCCATCACCGTTTATATCAGCAACTGCGAGTGAAGGTCCTTCTTGTGAAAGCATTTTGGAGATTAATCCTTCATGATCAAAATCAACATAATTATTTTCTTTGTGTGCTGAGAAAATTGTTTTCTTTTCAGCAAACAATGGTTTTGGCTTGTCATTTTTAGGAACATAATCTACTTTAGCATTGGCAATGTCCAAATTTAAAGTGCTATTATTGGTGATTTTTTTAATTGTTTGAGATTTACCATTTGGCCAAATTACTTGCAATGAATCAATTTTTTTGGTTCCAATTCCAAAAGTCATTATATAATCGATAGAAGATTGAAACCCTCTTGAAGGAATTAATTCTTGTCTAAGAATTTCTTTACCAGAGAATAATTCCACAACACTTCCAACAGCAAACTTGTTTTGATTATCTCCTTTTAGTTTTACCTTAATATAATGATTTTTCTTGTTTTTCTCTGAATTATTTCGATATACAAAAGATTCCATGTTGACATTATTAACAATCAAATCTAAATCCCCGTCATTATCTAAATCCCCGTACGCGGCACCGTTAGAAAAACTTGGAGTATCTAATCCCCATTTCATAGCTTCATTGCTAAAGGTCAGGTTTTTATTATTCTTGAAGGCGTAATTTGGTATCGGCGTGCTTGGCATTTTACTGATAATAGTCTGAATTTCTTCTTTTTTACCTGTAACCACCATTTTTTGCATAAACTCATTGGCAAAAAAATCAACAAAATCCTGATTGGTTAAATCGTTATAAATTCCGTTACAAACGTAGATATCTTTATAACCATCATTGTCCATATCAAATAATAAAGCGCCCCAACTCCAGTCAGTTTTAGCAACGCCGGCATGATTTGCTATTTCAAGGAATTGATTATCACCATTGTTTATTTGCAATGTATTTTGCATGTATTGATAGTAGAAATCCAGATTTACTTTTCTAGTAAATAAATCATAGTTTTCAAAATTTGTAGTCGTTTTTAAGCGTTCGTCCGGTTCAGGTAACATATCTGTTACAAAAATATCGGCTTTCCCGTCATTGTTGACATCGGCCATATCAGCTCCCATTGAAGATTGACTAATGTGTGATGTCCATCCCTGAATTTGTTCGGTAAAGGTTCCGTTTTTATTATTTATATATAAATAATCTCTTTCATAAAAATCATTTGAAATATAAATATCCGGATACAAATCTCCATTTACATCTCCTACTGTAACTCCAAGACCAAAGCCTATTAAACTACCATATATTCCTGATTTCTCACTTACATCAACAAATTTTCCGTTATCATTGCGCAGTAGTTTATCACCTCCACCTTTCAGAATTTCCGCTACATCCCAATCTTTATCTCTTAAGTCTCTTTTGTTGGAATAATTAAGACTGCTTACCGGGATAAAACTGTTGTTCAGAATATATACATCTAAATCACCATCTTTATCATAATCAAAAAAAGCAGCATGTGTAGTTATACCTGTGTCAGCTAGATTGTATTCATCTGCTTTTTCGGTAAAAGTATTATTGCCATTATTTATAAAAAGTTCATTTTTTTGTTGATTACCCAGACTATTTCCTGCATTACATACATAAATATCGAGTAACCCATCGGCATTTAAATCAACCATTACAACACCAGTTGACCAAGTTTTGGTTCCTTCAACACCAGCTTTTTTAGAAATATCCTCGAATTTAAAATTTCCTTTATTTAAGTAGAGTTTATTGGTTCCAAGATTTGAAGTGAAATATACATCTGAACGACCATCATTGTTGATATCTCCAATAGCGACACCGCCACCATTATAAAAATTTCTGTACTTGAATATGTTCATGTCTGCGCCATTTTTAACTTCATTGAGGAAATTAATTCCGGTTTCTGAAGCATCCAATTTGGAGAATAAGGCATCTTTATTTTCTGAGTTTTCTTTGGAGCAATTGACAAAAAGAAGAATTAAAATAGAAAAGAAAATAGAACGAGTAAACATATTATATGCAGTATTTAGTTATAACATTTAAGAGGAAAGAAAGGCCTAATTTATATAATATTCAGTAAATAAAACAAAGAATTGAGTTAAAATTAAAAAAATAAAGAGGGCAATACTATTGCCCTCTTTATAACTAACTCAAAAATATAATAATAATTTAAAAAATCTAGTAACCAGGGTTTTGAGCAAGGTTTGCATTGAATAATGCATCTGCTGGTATAGGAAACAATACATATCTATTATCAGACACATAAGGTTTCAATTCTCTTGCAGCTAGGAAAGTTCCAAAACGAATCATATCATTTCTTCTCCATCCTTCTAACCACAATTCTTTACCTCTTTCTTTGTAAATTCCATCTAAAGTAGTTGGGAAAACACCAACTTGTCCAGATCTAGATACTATGTTTGCCAATTTAGCAATATCATTAGTACCAGCACCGCCTCTAGCTATTGCTTCTGCTTTCATCATTAAAGCATCCGAATATCTCATGAATACAAAGTCATTATTAGGGGCACCAAGATTGGCAGCATCTGGAATGTATTTTTGCATTCTAATCCCTGCCGTTTCAAGAGTAGCTCCACTAGTAATCAAAGTAACTGCAGAAGTATAAAACAATGGATTTCCATTTCTGTCTTTCAATGCAACAGTACCTCCTGGTTTGTACATTTGACCTACTTGCAGACCTACTGGATTACCAAAAGCAGCAATTATAGCCGGATCAGCATTTTTTATACGTCTATCATTTGGATTAAACTTATTGTAATATTCTGCTACTGTAGAGAAACCATTCCATCCATCAGGAGTCTGATTATAGTGCATAGACATTCTCCAATGATATTGAATTCCACCACCTGCACCACCTTGAATATTTTTAGAAGAAAGTAAAATCTCTGGCGATGTATTGTTAGTAGGCTTGAAGTTATCCCAATAATCAGCAGATAATGAACTATTAATAGCATCAACATTAGTAACAACTTTAGTCATATCTGCAGCAGCAAAAGTATAAGGTCCTGCAGCAGTAGTTGCAGTAAATACTCCTTTGTTCAAATATAATTTAGCTAACAAAAAGTGAGCCGCATCTTTATTTGCTATACTTGCATCTCCAGCAGTTCTTGCAGGCAATGAACCTACAATAGCTTCTAATTCACTAATTACAAATTCAGTTGCTTCAGTTCGAGTCCAAACTTTAGGATCATCTGTTAATGCAGATCCAGCTTCTCTATATGGCACTTGACCAAATAAATCGATTACATTGTAGTAATAAAATGCTCTTAAGAAACGAGCTTCAGCTATTTGTGAACCTGAACCATTTTCAATAACTAAGTTACAGTTGTAAACTTGAGATAATAAAGCATTCCAAGCATTTCTAACTTCATTATGATCAGGAGCCCAAGTATGTACGTGGATTTGTCTCCAAGTGGCATTATCATCCCAGTCACCTCCACGTGTTGGTCCAACTAATGCATCAGATGACATTTCGTCTAAAGCAAACATTTGCCCTTGCGTTTGAAAGCCTCTTAAACCTTCATAAGAACTAGTTAAAAGTGAAGCAGCGTTTACTGTTCCTCCACCAGCATTAGATATAACTACACCATCTAATACTTCTTCATCTAGATTAGTACAACTTACACCTAATACAATAGTACTAGTTAATAAGATGCCTTTTATAATATTAATTCTTTTCATCGTTTTTTAATTAAAATGTTACGTTAAGACCTACAGATACACTTTTATCTCTTGGATATGATAAATATTCCATACCTGCTGAAGGAACACCGTTCAATGATTTATCAGTATCTACCTCTGGATCTGTTCCTGAATAACCCGTGATTATAAATAAATTAGAAGCATTTACATATAATCTTGCAGTAGACATTTTAAGTTTATCTAAAATAGCTCCTTTAACTGTATAACCAAAAGTTAGGTTACCCATTCTCAAGAAATCTCCTTTTTCTAAATATTTAGTAGAAGGTGAATTTGGATCTCCTTGCGCTTGAGCAGATGTAGCTGCTTCTTGAGTTACGTTTCTACCACCTAAGAAAGCTCCTTTAAAGAAATAAGCATTCGTTGTATTGTTGTAGATGTAATGTCCAAAAGCACCATAGAATGAAGCTCCTAAATCAAAATTCTTGTAAGTAAAGTTTGTATTGAAACCAACATTGATTTTTGGTAAAGGTTGTTTGTCTAATAATATTTTAGCTGCTGTACCTAAACCAGTATCATTTCCTGCTGCATCAGCATAAATTGAATTTCCAGTTGCATCATATCCTCTCCACTCATACATGTAATAAGAATAAATTGGCTTGTCATTTGTAATAACTTGTGCATAAGCCCCTGATAAACCTTGACCGTTAATTCCACCTGTAGAAATAAACCCAGCAAAATTTGTCATTTTATTAGCTAAGAATGAAGCATTTCCAGAAACATCCCAAGTTAAATCTTCTTTCTCAATCACTTTATAGCTTAAAGAAACTTCAAAACCTTTATTGATTAAGTTTCCTGGTAAGTTTTTGAAACGTGGAGATGGAGGACCTGGTTGCGTTGCAGCAGCAGGAACTGGGAAGATTAAATCTTTAGTATCTTTTTGGAAATAATCAACTGTACCAGTCAATCTATTGTTGAATAATTCAAAATCAGCACCTACTCCATAAGATCTAGTAGTTTCCCATTTCAAATCAGCATTTGCATTACTATCTACATTCAAACTTCCGTTTAGACCATAAGCACCTCTAGAAATAGCCGAGTTAGGTGCAAATTCTTGGTTACCTGTTTTACCAAAGTTACCTCTAATCTTGAAATCATTTACAATTCCGTCTTTGTTTTCAACTACTTTGTAAGCGATACCTGCAGATGGAAAATAATCGTATTTGTTATTAACTCCTAATTTAGTAGAACCATCAGAACGTAACGTTCCAGTAAGAATTAACTTATTGAATAGAGTAGCATTTACTCTTGCAAAATAAGACTGTAATTCTGATCTGTTTCTATAAGAAAACACTCTGAATTCATTTTGGAGACCACCTTCAATATTATCAATTAAGTTAGTTTGAGCCTTATCATACCCTTTACCTATTGCAACATGTCCATCTGCAGTATAGTCATAATAAGAATAACCAACTAAAGCATCTAAATTAAAATTATCACTAAAGTCATTGTTATAATTCAATGTGTGCTCAAAAGTTTTATTAAATTTATTTTGAGAATTAATTGATGCTTGACCATACTTAACATCTGTAGATCCAGGAACTGAAGCTTGTGCCACATTCTGAATATCCATAGTTGGCAACAATTGACTTTTTCTACTAGAAGTAGAACTTTCAATACCAAATAAGAATTGATATTTCAATTTACTGTTAATTTTCCAAGTAGTATTGATGCTTCCCAAAAATTTATTAGTATTTGTAAAATCTTTATACGAATTCAACAATTGAACTGGATTCAAATAGGTATTACTAACTACATTATATGTACCATCAGCTTTATAGATAGGTAAAGTTGGATTCCAGTACAAAGAAGTACCAATGATGTTTCCAATATAACCAGCATCGTTAGACAAGATAGTAGTATCATCTTTCAATGAAGCATACATAATTCTTTCTTCTACTTTCAAAGCCCCTCCAAAGAAGTCATTTGAGTTATAAACTGTAGCTGAATATTTATCTAAACCTGTGTTTTTAACGATACCATCTGTATTAGATGCACCCAAAGAGATTCTTGTATTAGAATTCTCAGTTGATTTTGTAAAAGATAAATCGTGATTCATAGAAAAACCTTTTTGCAAAACAGCATCTTTCCAGTTGTAACTTCTTGATCCTTTATCATCACCTCCTGCAGCAACGAATTGCTCCGGAGTCATTACATCAAAATCACCTGCCATTTTACTAAATGTCACAGAAGAACTGTATGCTAATTGTGGTACTTTAGATTTTCCTTTTTTAGTTGTAATCACAATTACACCATTAGCTCCACGAGAACCGTAAATCGCTGTAGAAGAAGCATCTTTTAATACACTGATACTTTCAATATCATTTTGATTAACGAAATTCAAAGGGTTTCTTGCTGAAGAAGCACCTAATAAATTATCACCACCACCAGAAACGTTTCCTCCATCTAATGGTACACCATCAATAACGATAAGTGGTCCATTACCTGAACGAATAGAAGTATTTCCACGAACTCTAATTGCAACTCCACCTCCTGGCTCCCCACTTGATTGTGTTACTTGTACACCTGCTACTTTACCTCTCAATAATTGAGCAGGCGAAGGAGATGCTACATTGTCAAAATCTTTTGCTCCAATTTGATCAACTGCACCAGTTGCATCTTTCTTTCTAACTGAACCGTAGCCAATAACTACAACTTCTTTTAATTCAGCTGAGTCTTCTTTTAATACTACATTAACTGTGCTTTTTCCTGCTACATTTACCTCTTGAGTTTTAAGACCAATGTAACTAAAAACTAAAACTGCGTTTGAGCCAACATTCTTGATAGTAAATTTTCCATCGAAATCAGTTTGCGCTCCATTTGTTGTTCCTTTAACTAAGATAGAAGCCCCTGGAAGCGGACCGCTAGCATCAGATACAGTTCCAGACACATCTTGCGAATATGTCAAACTTGTACATAGCATCGTTAGAAACACCATCAAGCCTTTAATTAGACTATTTTTCATACGTAATAAATAAGTTGGTTAATAATTTGTTTTAATGGTTTGTTTAAATATTAAGTTCAAACATAATTATAATTTTATGATAATATTAAGATTTTACTAAACTATAACGTTTTCGTTGTGCCGAAAACGTTTTCGATTTTAAAATTAATCCTTTAAAAAATTAATACTAAAATTATAATAAACATAAAAAAAAGGCAATAAAAAAATCATTATTGTATTATTTAAGCTTTTACAGCAAAAAATCATTGCGTTTTAATCAAAAAAAGAGCCTAATAAGAAAGAACATTGCGAATTATTTAAAGCAATCTCGTTTTTTGCTCTAAATCAACAATCTGAATTTGACTAAATAAATGTACCTCAAAACATTTGGCTAAAAAAACCACATCTGCTTTATTTTCCATTTCATAACTCTAACAAAATAGTAATCTAACAAAAACATATTAACATAAAGATTTAGATACACTATCAATATATTTATGCAAAATATCAATCTGTTTTACATTGCATCAAGTTCACAAACACATTTAAAAATTTAGTTTGTTTATGCCATGCCTTGATTACAATGCATAAAAGGGAGTAAAAAAGCCACGGATCCAGCAATTAAATCTATTACAAACAGATTGAATCCTGTATTCGTGGCAAAAAAAATTATTTAACGTATTATTTTATGACAATGGTTTTATTGTCAGCACCAATTCCAACAATCTTTAACGATTTCCATTGTTTTGGCAACAGTCCTTTATTGTATTTCAATCCAAGGTCTGTTTGTTCCACTCCACCAAAACCATAAATAACAGCTTGAAGCATTGCTCCTGCCCCTGTAGCAAAATATGGGTTATTACTATTTGCTGATTCCGAAAACACTCCAAAAGGAGGGCGGCTATTTGGCAAATAGGACTTCACAAAATAACTATACGCTTTTTCTCTATCGCCTAATCGTGCGTACAAAACAGATAAAACACCCGAGGCCATCGCAGGACCATCTTTTTTATCAATTTTTTCGGCGTAGTATTCTAAATCTTTTTCAATTTGAACTTTGTCAGTGATTATGTGTAAAGGATACGCTAACAAATTTACATCCGCTTGTTTTATCATTTGCCCCTGATAGCCTTTATAATTTTGTGTAATCCCATTCTCTTTGTGAATGACTAATTTCTCCGACACTTCAATCCATTTCGGATTAATCGGTTCGTTCAAAATTGTTGCCGCTTTAATTGTATTTTTCAAAGACTCAATAGCTGATGCATTTGTAAAGGCATTATCATCTATATGTTGTGCATATTCATCAGCACCAACTACATTTAAAATAGAGAAACTTCCATCCAGATTTTTAACTACACGACTTACCCAAAAATCTGCAGTTTCTTTTAAAACTGCCCATTCTTTTCTCAACCAAGATTTATCTTGTGTATAGCTGTAATAATTCCAAAATGCGATTGAAACATCCGCCGTGATATGTTGTTCAAAAATTCCAGTCAAGGCCCAAGTTGGAGTTGCTTCTTCACCCGTATCATCAGACTCCCAAGGATACATCGCTCCTTTATATCCATAAATAAAGGCTTTTTGTTTTGCTTTTTGCAAACGATCTGAACGGTAATCCAAACATGATTTTGCCATATCCGGTTGCAGTGCTAAAAGTGTTGGATACATCCATAGTTCGGTGTCCCAAAAAATATGTCCGTTATAACCTTGCGAGGACAATCCCATAGGGGCTATACTTTGTCTGGTTTCAGGACGGATGTACGAATATAAATTATACAATGCAAAACGAACGCGTTGCTGCGCATCCAGATCACCTTCAATTTGTATGTCGCCCGTATTCCATAACTCAGCCCAAGCTTGTTTATGGCGGTTCAATAATTTATCAATTCCTTCTTGTAAAGCATAAATGGGCTGTCTTTCGGATTCATTCAAAGGATCCGTAACATCTTTTGAAGTGCAAATTCCTCCTGCAACTGCAAAACGGTATTTTTCACCCTTAACTAATTTTTTAGTAAAACCAACTTCATTTCCGGTTTGCTTTAAGGTTTCGGATAGCCCGTCAAAAAGAAATGTAGTTGAAGCCGCTACCGTATATTTCCCAGTTAGCGTTTTAGCTGTTGTTCCAAAAACTGGCATTAAATATTGATTATCTTTCAAAATCCTAAACTGACTTTTAGCGTCTTTCAATTCGTCAGGAACAACCATATAATTGTTAGCCGTAATTTCTATATCCTTAGTAGGAATGATTTCGACAATTGCCATCGCTGAAAAAGGAATAGCTCTATTGGCTAAAATCGTGTAATTAATAGTCGCCAAATCTTTAAATGAAAATGAAGTGGTACTCGTCCCTTCTTTCATAGAAACTACTTGGCTCCAGTTATCAATATTGTCTGATTTAATTTCTTGATTATTTATATTCATGTGCAGATTCAAAAACTCAATTCCTCGAACTATTCTACTGATTCCATTTTCGGGACTGCCATCGTAAACGCCATTCAGAATAATTTCTTTTGTTTTTAAAGGCGTATCGTCTGTAACAATTCCTATTTGACCGTTAGCCATGGCAACACCATAATAATTTTCCCTGGAATTTGCGAATAAGTGCCACTCATCTGATTTGCTTTGGCTAAAAACGACTGTAGTTAGTAAGAGCATAAACAACAAACTTTTAACTTTTGAAACCATAGTTTAATTTTTTAATAATATTTCCAAACTTATATATTTTTTAGGTAGAAATATTGAATAGTTTCATAATGTATGTCGAATACAAAACGAAAACGTTTTCGACTTATCAAAAACGTTTTCGATAACTCAATTATGTTTAATTAAAGAATATAATTCTATTTTTATGAAGATAATATAATAATTAAACCTTATTTTAATGAAGTTCACAAATAAAATACTTCCCTTTTATTTAGTATTTGGAGCCTCTTTATTCTTGTTTTCTTGTAAAAAAGAAGCGGAAAATGGAGTTATAACAATAGCTTCTTCCGAAAGTATAAAAACTGATTCCACGGTGCAATACAAAGAACTTTACAGACCACAATTTCATTTTTCTCCAGAAAAAAAATGGATGAATGATCCAAACGGAATGGTTTTCTACAAAGGAATTTATCATTTGTTTTACCAATATTATCCGGACGACATTGTGTGGGGACCGATGCATTGGGGACACGCGACAAGTACGGATTTAATCCATTGGACACATAAAAAAATCGCTTTGTTTCCTGACAAATTAGGAATGATATTTTCAGGAAGTGCCGTGGTAGATTTAAAAAACACTTCTGGCCTTGGGACAAAAGAAAACCCACCAATGATTGCCATTTTCACCTATCACGACATGGCTGGTGAAAAAGCGGGAAGAACAAACTATCAAACGCAAGGATTAGCATATAGTCTCGACGAAGGCGAGACTTGGGTAAAATATGATGGTAATCCAATTGTTAAAAATTCCGGTATGAAAGATTTTAGAGATCCTAAAGTATTCTGGAATACCGATAGCAATCTTTGGAATATGGTATTAGTAGCGGGAGATCACGCACAATTTTACACTTCCGAAAATTTAATCAGTTGGACTCTTGAAAGTGAATTTGGTAAAAATATAGGAGCACATGGCGGTGTATGGGAATGTCCCGATATTTTTAAATTAAAAGTTGCCGGTACCAATGAAGAAAAATGGGTTTTACTTATCAGTATCAATCCTGGCGCTCCAAATGGAGGTTCTGGAACACAATATTTCGTAGGTGATTTTGATGGGGAAAGTTTTAAAACAACTCAAAAAGACATCAAATGGATTGACAATGGCGCTGATAATTATGCCGGTGTCACCTACAACAATACACCTGACAATAAACGAATATTCATAGGCTGGATGAGCAATTGGTCATATGCCCGAAACACGCCAACAAAAAACTGGAGAAGCGCTATGACATTGCCAAGAGAACTTTCACTGGCTAAAATTAATGGTAATTATATCCTGAAAAGCGCTCCTGTTGAGCAGTTCAAAAAACAAGGAACTACAGCCTTTTCCAAAGATAAAATCACCTTAAAACCGAATCAAAAAACTACAGTTGATTACCAATATTTGAATCAGTCAGTAGTACAATTGAATGCTAAAAATGAAAACTTAAAATTGGTTTTTTCCAATGAAGTAACGGATTCTCTGGTTATCAATTACGATGCGAAGCTAAAGACTTTTGCTATTGACAGAACACATTCCGGAATAATAAACTTCGAAAAAAGTTTTGGAGGAAAAATTCACAACACCAAAATTCCAAACATTAGAACTGAAACAATTGATTATCAAATCATAGTAGATTGGTCCTCAATTGAAATTTTTCTGAACGGTGGCGTATATAGTTTTACGGAACAAATTTTCCCTAGCAAACCGTACACCAAACTTAGAATTCAATCAAATGGAAATCAGGAAATTAAAAACATTACCATTTCTAAAGTAAAGGAAATCTGGTAGAAGAATTCTTTATAATAACCAAAATAATTAACCAAAAAACAAACTAATGAATAACAAAAAAATACTTTATTGGTCCATTGTCGTTGCATTTGCAGGATTTTTATTTGGATTTGACACTGTAGTAATTTCGGGAGCCGATAAACAATTGCAGCAATTATGGGGTTCTTCTGATTTGTTTCATGGACTAGTAGTGATGTCATCCGCATTATGGGGAACGGTTATTGGCGCTATTTTTGGTGCGTTTCCAACGAATATTTTAGGTCGGAAAAAGACTTTAATAATTATAGGATTGTTATTTTTTGTTTCTTCCATTGGAACTGCATTCGCAAATGATCCTATTTTCTTTTCCATTTTTAGATTTCTTGGCGGAATTGGTATCGGTGCATCTACTATTGCGGCTCCAACCTACGTTTCTGAAATTGCTCCTGCAAAAGACCGCGGAAAATTGGTTGCTTTATACCAATTCAATATTGTTTTTGGAATTTTAATCGCTTTTACATCTAACTATTATTTACAGGATATTGGAGAAAATGCCTGGCGTTGGATGTTAGGAATACAGGCTTTCCCATCCTTTTTATACACAATTCTAGTATTTGGAATCCCGGAAAGTCCGCGTTGGATTTTAGAATACAAGAAAGACAGAGCAAAAGCAGTCGCCATTTTGAAACAAATTAACAGTGACGCAGCAGTAGAAGCAGAAATTGCAGCTATCGAAAAAGAAACTACTCATGAAGGGAAAAACGAATCCATTTTCATGGCAAAATACAGAAAACCATTACTATTAGCTTTTTTTATTGCTTTTTTCAATCAGCTCTCCGGGATTAATGCTTTTCTGTATTACGCGCCTAGAATTTTTGAATTGGCAGGATTAGAAAAATCAGCATCTTTTTTGAGTAGTATCGGAATAGGAGTGATTAATTTGATATTTACCATGATTGGAATCTCGCTAATCGATAAGTATGGAAGAAAAACATTGATGTATTTAGGTTCTGTAGGATATATAATTTCTTTAGGATTAGTGACAACCGCCTTTTATTTTGAGTGGAAAGGAATGGCTGTTCCGTTATTTTTCTTTTTGTTTATAGCCTCCCATGCGATAGGACAAGGAGCCGTAATTTGGGTATTTATTTCTGAATTATTCCCAAATAAACTAAGAGCGGCCGGAACCTCTTTTGGGACTTCTGTTCATTGGGTTTTAGCTGCATTGATTCCTTCTTTTATTCCGTTTTTGTTTAAAGAAATTGGAACTACAACTGTTTTTGCCATATTCTGCATAATGATGATTTTCCAATTGCTTTGGGTATTCACAAAAATGCCGGAAACTAAAGGAAGAACATTAGAAGAACTATCTGAAAGTTTATCAAAAAAAGAATAACTATGACTAAAAATATAATCTGTTTCGGCGAAGTTTTGTTTGACGTTTTCACAACGCATAAAAAAATTGGAGGAGCACCATTGAACGTGGCACTGCGCTTGGCATCACTTGGCATCAATGCCCATATAATAAGTCGTGTAGGTAATGATGAAATTGGAAAAGAACTCCTTGCTTTTATTAAAAAAAACGGAGTTGATACCGATACGATTCAAATAGACAAAAACTTATCAACCGGGCAAGTTATTGTTCATTTAAACGAGAAGGGTTCTGCTTCCTACACCATCAATTACCCTGTTGCCTGGGACAAAATTATTTGTATTCCGGAAGACGAAATTATGGTCAAAAAAGCGGATGCACTTGTTTTTGGAAGTCTTGTATGCCGAGATTCTGTTTCGCAAGAATCACTTTTAGAAATAATAAACTATGCAAAATATGCTGTTTTCGATGTTAATTTACGTGTTCCTTTTTACACAAAAGAAATACTGATTAATTTGATGATGCAGTCAGATTTTATAAAATTTAATGATGATGAATTGTATGAAATAAGTGCTTTCATGAATTCTCCTTACCATTCATTAGAACAAAATATACTTTTTATCTCAGAACAGACAAACACTAAACACATTTGTGTAACCAAAGGAAGTCATGGCGCTGTTTTGTATTACAATGAAAAAATGTATTACAATAGTGGTTATAAAATTGATGTTGTGGATACGGTAGGTTCTGGAGATTCCTTTTTAGCAGGATTGCTAAGCGAGTTGCTTATTAATAGTAACCCTCAAAAAGCAATTGATTTTGCTTGTGCACTAGGGGCAATTGTAGCAAAAAACGAAGGGGCAAATCCAAAAATTTCCAGTAAAGAAATCAATGCATTTATGAATCCTATACAAAACCGATAATTTTCTAATCTTAATTTCAAATAACTTAAAAAGTAAAAAACTATAAATACAAACAACCATGAAAGCTATTCTCTCATTATGCATGTTTTCTGCTCTTACAATATTTTTCTCTGAGAGTACATCTGCTCAGAACAATTTTGTAAAAACAAGTCAAAAAAACGATTCAAAATGGTGGAAAGAAGCTGTTGTGTACCAAGTATATCCTAGAAGCTTCAAAGACAGTGACGGCGATGGAGTTGGAGATTTAAAAGGAATCATTTCAAAATTAGATTATATAAAAAGCCTAGGAATCGATGCGGTTTGGCTTAATCCGATTTATACTTCTCCAAATGATGATAATGGGTACGACATCAGTGATTATAGACAAATCATGACGGATTTTGGAACTATGGAAGACTTTGATCTTTTGCTAAAAGGGATGCATGAACGCGGGATCAAACTCATCATGGATTTAGTGGTAAATCATAGCAGCGATGAGCACGAATGGTTCAAACAGTCCAGAAGTTCAAGAGATAATAAATACAGAGATTACTACCATTGGTGGCCAGCCGAAAAAGGAAAACCACCTTACCGATGGAGTTTTTTTGATGTGAATAGCGATGCCTGGAAATATGATGCACAAACTGACGCCTATTATTTGCATTATTTTTCCCAAAAGCAGCCCGATTTAAATTGGGAAAATCCAAAGCTAAGACGAGAAATATATGAGATGATGCGTTTTTGGTTAGACAAAGGGATTGATGGTTTTAGAATGGATGCTTTTCAGTTTGCCTCAAAAGATACTACATGGCCAGAATTACCCAAAGGATATGAAAAAAACATCATAAAATACTACGGAGTTGGTCCGCATTTACATGATTATTTACAGGAAATGAACCGCGAAGTTTTTAGTAAATATGATATTATGACCGTTGCTGAAGGTGCCGGAAGTACTCCAGAAGAAGCAATGCTATTTGTGGATCCAGACCGGAAAGAATTAAACATGGCCTATCATTTTGAAAGTGTTGACATTGGTAAACATATCAACGATTTTGGTATTGTTAAATATAAAGATATTTTTTCAAGGTATGATGAAACCTTTAAAGATAAAGGTTGGCTTTCGATTTTCCTAGCCAATCACGACCAACCCAGAATGGTAAGTAAATTTGGCAATGACACTCCTGAATTCAGAGAAATCTCTTCAAAGATGCTTTCTACATTTGTAATGACCATGCGTGGAACTCCCTATTATTATTATGGTGACGAATTAGGAATGACTAACATTCGCTTTGATTCTATAGAAGATTATCACGATGTGGATACCCGAAATAAATACATTGGATTAAAAAATAAAGGAGGCGATTTGAAAGCTTTTTTAGAAGGGCAAAAACAAACTTCAAGGGAAAATGGAAGAACACCTTTTCAATGGGATACAACTAAAAACGCCGGATTTACAACCGGAAAACCTTGGTTGAAAGTAAATCCAAATTATACGATAATAAATGCCGAAGCACAAGAAAAAGACCCAAATTCAACCTTAAACTATTTTAGAACATTAGTACAATTACGCAAAAAGGAACCTGTTTTTGTTTATGGAAAATATACGCTGCTAGACAGAGAAAACCCTAATATATTTGCATACACTAGAGATTTAGAAGGCAAAAAAGTATTGGTTTTATTGAATTTCTCAGAGAAAGAATCTTCATTCAACATAGGAATTCCCATCACTAAATCTAAAATTATTTTGGATAATTATACGAATACTAAAAATTTAAAAAAGAATATTTTACGTCCATTTGAAGCGGTAATAATTGAGCTAAAATAGAAATTAACCCTTCAAAACAGTGTCGAATTAACAAACTGTTTTTTGAAAATTGATTTACAATAAATAAATAAATTGTAAATTCGTTTTCAGGAAGCAGTTTTTTTGGCTTTCACAAATAGAGTATTGCACTATGAACAATCCCACTCTCAAAGAAATTGCCGCCCAATTGGGAATTTCAATAACCACAGTTTCAAAGTCACTAAAAGGATATTCAGACGTCAGTGAAAAAACAAAAAAATCAGTTATTGAACTTGCTCAAAAATTACATTACACTCCTAATAGTTTTGCAGTAAATCTTAGAACGAAAGAATCAAAAACTATAGGATTGATAATCCCTACACTTGTTCATGATTTTTTTTCGAGTGTAATAAAGGGAATTCTGGAAGAAGCTGAGAAGCGGGACTACATGGTTATCATTTTACAATCCAATGAAAAATTAGAGTTTGAAAAAAAACAAATTGATTTATTATTGAACAAAAGAGTAGATGGTATTTTGATGTCTTTGTCAAATGAAACTGGTGATTTTGAACATTTAAAATCGATTATTGCTAATAGGACTCCACTGGTACTTTTTGATAAAATTGCAAAGCTTGTGAACTGCTCAAAAGTAACCATTAATGACAAAAAAGCCGCATACGACGCGGTTTGCTATCTTATAAAAAAAGGATACAAAAAAATAGCTCATTTTAGAGGTTCTTATTTACCCCAAAATGCTATTGATCGGTTTTTAGGATATAAAAAAGCTCTTGAGGACAACGGTATTTCTTATGATTCGTCACTGGTTTTTGTATGTGAGAACAACACAGATTTTGAAGATGGTTATGAAAATGCAAAAAAAGTGATTCATGAACATCCCGAGATTGATGCGATTTTTGCCGTTACTGATTTAGTCGCCATTGGAATCATTAAATACTTCAATGAAACAGGGATTTCCATTCCGCAAAGAATAGCTGTTTTGGGTTTCAGTAATTGGTTTATGTCAAGCGTTATATCACCAAAACTTTCAACAATCAACCAACCTGGATTTGAAATTGGAAGAAGGTCTGCATCGATTTTATTTGATGAAATCAAGCTAAAAAAGAATAATTCACCAGTAACTTTTCAGTCAATTGAATTAGAAACCAATATGATTGAGAGAGAATCTACATAAAAAAATGGATTCTTCAATAAACAACCAACGCTACTTTACTTATTTTAACGAATCAATATTAATTTGTTTATTTTGACAAAAAACTCATAAATAAGATAAAAATTAATATCTTGGTAAAGAATATTTTAAGTTAGAGTCTATTTTTTTAGGCACAAATTAAACCCATGGAGACTTAAAACAAAGTCATTTCTAAAAATATTTTCTTAAATTAAATACGTAGAAATTCGATTCATGAAAGATATTACTCTTAAAGAAATTGCAACAAAACTGGGGATTTCAATAACTACTGTTTCAAAAGCACTGAAAAACTATCCGGATGTTAGTGAAAAAACTAAGAGAGCGGTAATTGAACTCGCTCAAAAGCTACATTATACTCCTAATAGTTTTGCCGTAAATTTAAGAACAAAAGAATCAAAAACTATTGGTTTAATCATACCTGAAGTAGTACATCACTTTTTTTCTAATGTGGTAAATGCCATTATTAATGAAGCCGAAAAAAATGGATATCTTGTTATTATCTTACAGTCTAATGAAACATTAGCTTTAGAAAAAAAACAAGTAGAACTTCTTATAAACAAGAGGGTAGACGGCATTATCATGTCGCTATCCAATGAATCTAACAATGATGATCACATCAAAGAAATAATGAATAGAAATATTCCTTTTGTGATGTTTGACAAGATTGCGAAACTATCTAAATGTTCAAAAGTAATAATTGACGACCAAAAAGCAGCTTTTAATGCGGTCCAACACTTAATTGATAATGGCTGCAAGAAAATTGCACATATTCGTGGTCCATTGAATCCTCAAAATGCTATAGACAGATACATTGGCTATAAGAAAGCGTTAGAGAAAAACAATATACCTTTTGACAATAAATTAGTCTATACATGTGAAACCGTAACTTTTGAAGAAGGCAGAGATTTTGCCAAGCAAATTATTAATGAGCACCCTGACATCGAAGGTGTTTTTGCAATTACTGATTTGGTTGCGGTAGGCGCATTAGCCTATTTCAATGAAAATAAAATAAAAGTACCAGAACAAGTAGCCGTAATTGGGTTTAGTAATTGGTTTATGTCACAAGTATTGACACCAAAATTAAGCACTGTGAATCAGCCAAGTCATGAAATGGGAATTGAATCTTTTAACTTATTGTTGGAAGAAATGAATTGTCATAAAGAAGGAATTCCTTTTACGCCAAGAACTGTTGAATTAGAAACTAACGTTATCGTTAGAGAATCTTCTATAAAATTCAAACAAATTGAATTGTAAGATACTGTTATTCTAAAAAATCAATATTTCTTTTTATTCCTTGAAACTTAGCTCTTTTAAGTGGCGAATTTTTAAATACTGCTTTAAATGTTTCTTCTGTAATTTCAATCCAATCCTTTTTTGACATGGAAAGTAATTCTGGATTTGGGTTAAATAGAGGTTCATTATGTGCTTTTGAAAACTTATTCCAAGGACAAACATCCTGACAAACATCACATCCAAAAGCCCAATCAGCAAACTTTCCTTTCATTTCTTGAGGAATATTCTCTTTTAATTCAATCGTGAAATAAGAAATACATTTGCTACCATCAACTACATAAGGCGCAACTATGGCCTCGGTAGGACAAGCGTCGATACAAGCGGTACATGTGCCACAATGATCGGTTGTAGGATTGTCATACTCTAAATCTAAATCGATAATGAGTTCTGCTATAAAGTAAAAAGAGCCTACTTTTTGCGTCAATAAATTGCTGTTTTTGCCTATCCAGCCTAAACCACTTTTGGCAGCCCAAGCTTTATCGAGTACTGGAGCCGAGTCTACAAAGGCACGACCGGAAACTTCTCCTATTGTTGATTGAATAGAAAATAAAAATTCTTTTAATTTTGCTTTTATTACAAAATGATAATCCTGCCCATACGCATATTTTGAAATTTTATAAGAATCTGAATTTTGAAGTTGCTCAGGGTAATAATTAAGCAGCAAAGAAACTACACTTTTAGCATCATCAACCAGTAAAGTTGGATTTAGACGCTTGTCAAAATGGTTTTCCATATAAGACATTTGACCATTCCTGTTGTTCTTTAACCAGTTTTCTAAACGTGGTGCTTCTTGTTCTAAAAAGCCGGCTTTGGATATTCCACAAGATAAAAAGCCGAGACGCTGTGCTTCGGATTTGATAAATTGCGTATATGTAGCCTTATGGTTGATGCTTATAAAAATAGAAGTTAATAAATGGATTCCCTAGCCCTGATAGCAGCGGCATCACCCGATTTAGAAAAACAAGGCTTTTTTAGCCGTAGTTTTTGTTAATCGGGAATATAGCGGATAGCGGGAAATAGCTCCTAAAAAATTAGAATAAACCTCCTTGAATGTTTGTATTTAATTTCCCTAAATGCTTGTAAGCTTTGTCCGTAACTTCTCTACCTCGTGGTGTTCGCATGATAAATCCTTCCTGAATCAGAAACGGCTCATAGACTTCCTCGATTGTTTCGCTGCTTTCGGATACGGCTGTCGCCAAAGTAGTTAAACCAACCGGTCCACCTTTGAATTTATCGATGATTGTGGTTAAAATTTTATTGTCCATTTCATCCAAGCCATGTGCATCAACATTAAGCGCTTTTAAGGCGTAACGAGCAATTTCTATATCAATTGTACCATTTCCTTTTATCTGGGCAAAATCACGCACTCGGCGCAACAATGCGTTTGCAATACGAGGTGTTCCCCTGCTTCTACCTGCAATTTCAATGGCAGCTTCCATTGATATAGGCATTTTAAATATCGTAGCACTTCTTTCCACAATTGTGGTTAATAGCTCCGTTGTATAATATTGCAAACGGGAAGATATTCCAAAACGAGCTCTCATAGGAGCCGTCAATAAACCGGAACGCGTAGTGGCTCCAATCAATGTGAATGGGTTTAGATTGATTTGGACAGTTCTTGCATTTGGCCCTGATTCAATCATGATGTCAATTTTGAAATCCTCCATAGCAGAGTACAAATACTCCTCAACTATAGGGCTCAAACGATGAATTTCATCAATAAACAAAACATCTCTTTCTTCAAGATTAGTCAATAAACCTGCTAAATCCCCTGGCTTGTCTAAAACCGGACCAGAAGTAATTTTGATTCCTACTTGAAGTTCATTAGCTAGAATATTAGCTAAAGTCGTTTTTCCTAAACCGGGAGGACCATGAAACAGCGTGTGATCAAGTGCTTCATTTCGTTGGTTTGCAGCTTGCACAAAAACTTTTAGATTTTCTAATATTTGGTCTTGTCCTGCAAAATCATCAAAAGAAAGCGGTCTTAATTTTTTTTCAAGATCAAGTTCTTCGGAATTGTAACTGTTTGATGTTGGGTCTAAATTTTCATTCATGTAACAAAGATAGCAAAGCAATTTTGAATTATAAATTTTAAATTTTAAATGCTAAAAATTAAAAAAGGATCTGAACAAAAAGTATGACAAGGGAAACAAGAATAATAAACGCCACAAAAAAAGCCTCTACTTTTGCAGAGGCTTTTCTTTATATTTTAGTGATGTAAAACTTCTTCACCTTCTTTCATTGGAACGTTTTGAGGTACAAAATCCACATCGTGTGCTGGATTACTGTAGTCATAAGGCCAACGATATACGTGAGGAATTTCACCTGGCCAGTTACCGTGAATGTGCTCAACTGGTGCTGTCCATTCTAATGTATTCGATTTCCAAGGATTCATTACAGATTTTTTACCGTAGAAGATACTAACGAAAAAGTTGTATAAGAAAACCAATTGAAAAACTCCACCAATTAATGCAAATGTTGTGATTAAAACGTTTACGTTTTGTAAATCATCAAATAATGGGAAGTTTGTGTTTGTATAGTAACGTCTTGGTAAACCAGCTAATCCGATAAAGTGCATTGGGAAGAAAACTCCATAAGCACAGATTGCAGTTACCCAAAAGTGTACATATCCAAGGTTCTTGTTTAACATTCTTCCGAACATTCTTGGAAACCAATGGTAAATACCGGCAAACATTCCATAAAGAGCAGAAATACCCATTACTAAGTGAAAGTGAGCTACAACAAAATACGTATCATGAACATTAATATCAAGAGTACTGTCTCCAAGAATAATTCCCGTCAAACCACCTGTAATAAATGTAGAAACTAAACCAATTGAAAACAACATAGCCGGATTCAACTGTAAGTTGCCTTTCCACAGTGTTGTGATGTAATTAAACGCTTTTACAGCTGAAGGGATAGCAATCAATAATGTTGTAAAGGTAAATACTGATCCCAAAAATGGATTCATACCCGAGATAAACATATGGTGACCCCAAACAATTGTTGATAAGAAAGCGATAGCCAAAATTGACATAATCATCGCTCTATAACCAAAAATTGGTTTACGTGAATTTGTTGCTATAACTTCCGAAGTAATACCCAAAGCAGGTAATAAAACTATATAAACCTCAGGATGCCCTAGAAACCAAAACAAGTGTTCAAACAATACTGGTGAACCTCCTTGATAATGCAATACTTCTCCAGCAATATAAATATCAGACAAGAAAAATGATGTTCCAAAACTTCTATCGAAAATCAACAATAAAGCTGCAGATAAAAGAACAGGAAAAGAAACGATACCAATAATTGCTGTTACAAAGAAAGCCCAAATTGTAAGAGGCAATCTAGTCATAGTCATACCTTTAGTTCTTAAATTGATTACTGTTACAACGTAATTCAAAGAACCCATCAAGGAAGATGCGATAAAGATAGCCATTGAGACTAACCATAACGTCATACCTAAACCTGAACCAGGAATAGCTTGTGGCAATGCACTCAAAGGCGGATAAATTGTCCATCCTGAAGAGGCTGGTCCAGCTTCAACAAAAAGGGAACTAACCATAATAATACTGGACAGAAAGAACAACCAGTATGATACCATGTTCATAAAACCAGATGCCATATCACGTGCTCCAATCTGAAGCGGTATCAATAAGTTACTAAAAGTACCACTTAGAGCGGCTGTTAATACAAAGAATACCATTATCGTACCGTGTATGGTAACTAAAGCCAAATAAATATCATTAGTCATTACTCCGTTAGGGGCAAATTTATCACCAAGTAAAATATTAAAAATTTTAAATGATTCTTCTGGCCATGCTAATTGCATTCTAAATAGCATAGACATCCCTACTCCTATAATTCCCATAATAATACCCGTAATTAGGTATTGTTTGGCAATCATTTTATGATCAATACTAAAAATATATTTAGTAATAAAAGTGTCTTTATGGTGATGTTCGTGTTCGTGATCTATTGCGTGATCGTGACCTTCTGCTGACATATATGTTTACTTTAAATTTTTCTTGTTAATTATTTCATGGCCATTACGGCAACTGCTGCAGTATCCTTTGCTTTAGTAGAATCTGTACCAGTTGCTCCATCAGTAGCAGCAGGTTCAGCCATTGCAGCTTTTACTTCACTTACAATTGTAGCTTTATCTTTCAACCATGCTTTATAGTCTTCAGGTGTATCTACAATAATTTTCATTTGCATATTATAATGAGATGCTCCACAAATTTTATTACAAAGCAATAAGTAATCAAACGTGTAAGGATCTAGAGCAGTTTCACCCTTAGCAACTAAATCAATACTTTTCTTAGATCTAAGAGCATTAATATTAGCTACTTTTTCTACCATAAATGGCAATTCTCTATATTCTGATGTCGTGTATATCGGTTCAAAAGCAAATTGCGTAACCATACCAGGAACACAGTTCATTTGTGCTCTAAAATGAGGCATATAAGCTGAATGCAAAACATCTTGTGATCTCATTTTAAAAAGAATCTTTTTTCCTTTAGGGATATGTAATTCTGTAACAACAATATCATCTTGTGCATAAGGATCCGCTAAATCAACACCTACAGCGTTAGCTCCTTCGATAAATCTAACATTAGCTTTCCCTAATACATTATCATTACCTGAATATCTAGCTTTCCAGTTAAACTGTTGTGCATATAATTCAATAACTATAGTATCCTCGTCTTCATCAACAAACATAATATTTGTCCAAGCAAAAAGACCATAAAGAATCAAACCTGCTAAAACTACAGCTGGAATAACACTCCAGATAGCTTCTAACTTATTATTATCTGCGAAATAAAGTGCTTTTTGATCTTTTTTACCTCTGTATTTGAATGCAAAATAATGCAATAACACTTGAGTTATAGCCTGTACTATAAAGATAAGAATCCATGTAATATTCATCAAATTATCTACTTCACCTCCATGGGCTGAAGCAGGAGTATGAAGAACAAGAGGTCCCCATTTAAACAATCCGTAAATTGAAAAAATATAAATGAAAGCCAAAAACCCAAACATCAAATAACCTTGAACGTTATTATCGTTATCTGTAGCTATTTCTGAACTATCTGAATTAGATCCAACTTGCGTCAGGTCGAATATTTTAGTCAATTGCCATAAAGCAACAGCTAATAAAACTAAAACTATAATTACCAACAAACTTGTCATCTGTTTTTTTCTTTAAATATTAATAATGAAAATGTTTACTTTCTTCAATGAAAGGATTTCTTTTTGCTAACAAAGGAGCTTTAGTTAAGGCTGTGAAAACAACATAAATAAATAATCCTAAGAAGAAAAGAACTGATGCTATTTCAGGTATACCAATAAACCATCTGTCTCCTACAGTTCCCGGCATAATCATATTAAAGAAATCAATATAATGACCAGCTAGTATTACAATACCTGCCATAACTAGTACCCAAGTAATTCTCTTGAAATCTGTATTAATTAATATTAACAAAGGGAATAAAAAATTCATTACTACAGCACCAAAGAATGGAAGATTATACAATTCAATTCTAGTGATAAAATATGTTACCTCTTCAGGAATATTTGCATACCAAATCAACATGAATTGTGAGAACCATAAATACGTCCAGAAAACACTTAATCCAAACATGAATTTTGCTAAATCGTGAATATGACTTGTATTTACATGCTCTAGATATCCTCTAGATTTTAAATATAAAGTAATTAAAGCAATAGTCGTAATTCCACTAACAAAGAAGCTAGCAAATACATACCATCCAAATAATGTACTGAACCAGTGAGGATCAATAGACATTATCCAATCCCAAGACATTATAGATTCTGATACAATGAAGAAAACTAAAAACATCGCTGAAATATTGAAGTTTTTTTTGTAAAATGAGTTATCATTTGCTTCGTCTTGTGCCAAACAGTTCTTTCTTGAAAAATATTGATATAAACTCCAACCAGTCAAAAATATAGCAGCTCTAATAATCCAAAAAGGAAAATTTAAATAACCAGATTTATTAGCAATCAGTTTGTCACTAGCTACAACTTCCGGATCTAACCATATAAAAATGTGATTAAGATGCAAACCACATAATATTAGAATAACAAAAAAGATAATAGAACCAACCGGTAAATAAGAAGTTATACCTTGCATAACTCTAAATAATACAGGAGACCATCCAGCCTGAGCTACTTGTTGAATAGCATAAAATACTAAAACACCAAGAGAGACAAGCATAAAGAAAATACAAGCAACGTATAAAGCAGACCAAGGTTTGTTTTGTAGTTGGTGTAAAACATGATTCAAATGCTCAGTATGTTCAGCCTCTTCACTAACTTCATGACCTTCTTTTTTAACAGCTGCCTCAGCGTGTACTGGTTCAGCATGCGTTGCTTCAGCAACTTTAGTAGTATCATCAGTTAGAGCAACAGCTTCATGAGATTCTTCCATTTTTTTCTCTTCGGTAGCTTCACTATGACCAGCAGAAGCTTCATGTGAAGGTTCAGCAGCAGAAGTCGCTTCATGTTTAGATTCACCATGACCACCATGACTTTCGGCCGCAAGAAGCTTTTCAACTTCTTGAATATCTTTAGGTGCAGTTAAAAAACCATATCCAATTCCTAAAAGACCTACAGCCATTAAGACGAAAGAAAAAGTTTTTAATTTACTTGAAAATGTATACATATCTATTACGATCAGTTTGTTCAACAATTATAATTCGCTTTTTAGTTTTAGAACATAGTCAGTAACTAACCAACGTTCATGGGCACTCAATTGGTTAGCATGTGAACCCATTGAATTTAAACCATAAGTTATAACATGAAAAATACTTCCTTCAGTGATAACTCTATCTTTATAACTAGGAACACCCAGAAATTTTTCTCTTTCTACAAGCTTTCCTTTACCGTTTCCAGAAGCTCCATGGCAACTGATACAATATATTTCAAAAAGCTCTTTTCCTTTATCAGAATCTCTACTTAACGAATCTAAAGGAGATTTAAGATTTGCTTTTGCCAACTCATACCCTGCAGTAGAATTTTCATATTCAAAAGGTTCAAAACCTCTATTGATAGTTCCTGCAGCAGGAAGCTGACCCTCTTTACCATCTTTAAATGCATTTGATTCAGAATAAGTTTCATACCCTACTGACTCATACATATTTGGAAAATACTGATAGTTCGGTTTCGCATTATTATGGCAAGATGAAACTAAAATAGTTATTCCAAATAAAAGTGTTATTTTATATACGCTTTTCATATCTATAATTAATGCTTTTCTATTACTTTAACTTCTACAGCTCCCGTACTTTGGAAAAAAGAAACTAATTCTTCTTCATTATCATTTACAGAGACTTCCATTAAAAAATGGTCATCTGTAGTTCTTACATCTGGATTTTCTGCTTCTTTGAAAGGCCATAATTTACTTCTCATATAAAAAGTAATAACCATTAAGTGAGCAGCAAAAAAAACTGTAAGTTCAAACATAATTGGAACGAAAGCTGGCATGTTTTCAATATAACTAAAACTTGGCTTACCACCAATATCTTGTGGCCAATCTTGAATCATAATATAATTCATCATAGCTGTTGCTACTGAGATTCCAACACAACCATAAAGGAAAGCACAAATAGCTAATCTTGTAGGTGCAATTCCCATAGCTTTATCCAAACCGTGTACAGGGAATGGAGTAAAAACTTCTTCAATATGATGATGAGCTGCTCTGGTTTTTTTAACCGCATCCATCAATATATCATCGTCATTATAAATGGCGTATATTACTTTATTACTCATGATGTGAATCTTTATTTGCTTCTCTTTCTCTTTTGTAATTATCTCCAGTTCCTTTCAAAATTGTTTTTACCTCTGCTTGTGCAATTACAGGGAATGTTCTTGAATACAGTAAGAACAATACAAAGAAGAAACCTATTGTTCCGATGAAAATTCCAATGTCAACAAATGTTGGTGAAAACATTGTCCAAGAAGATGGTAAATAATCTCTATGTAACGAAGTTACGATAATTACAAATCTCTCAAACCACATTCCAATATTTACAACTATCGAAATTATAAACGAGAACATGATACTTGTTCTTAATTTTTTGAACCACATGAATTGCGGAGAAAAAACATTACAAGTCATCATTGACCAATATGCCCACCAGTAAGGTCCGGTTGCTCTGTTTAAGAAAGCATATTGTTCGTACTCTACACCAGAATACCATGCAACAAATAGTTCCGTTATATAGGCAACCCCAACAATAGAACCAGTAATCATGATAACTATATTCATCAACTCAATGTGTTGAATCGTAATGTAAGCTTCTAAATTAGATACTTTTCTCATAATGATAAGCAAAGTATTAACCATCGCAAATCCTGAGAAAACTGCTCCAGCAACAAAGTACGGAGGGAAAATTGTAGTATGCCATCCTGGAATAACAGATGTAGCAAAGTCCATCGATACAATAGTATGTACAGAAAGTACAAGTGGAGTAGCTAAACCTGCAAGTACTAATGACACTTCTTCAAAACGTTGCCAGTCTTTTGCTCTACCGCTCCATCCAAAACTTAATATAGAATACACTCTTTTGTTGAAAGGAGTAATAGCTCTATCACGTAACATCGCAAAATCAGGTAATAAACCAGTCCACCAGAATACTAATGAAACAGAAAGATATGTTGAAATTGCAAATACATCCCAAAGTAATGGTGAGTTAAAGTTTACCCAAAGAGAACCAAATTGATTCGGAATTGGTAAAACCCAATATGCTAACCATGGACGACCCATGTGGATGATTGGAAATAAACCTGCTTGAATAACCGAGAAAATTGTCATTGCTTCTGCAGAACGGTTAATCGCCATTCTCCAACGCTGACGGAAAAGTAATAATACCGCCGAAATAAGAGTTCCTGCGTGACCAATACCAACCCACCAAACAAAGTTCGTGATATCCCAAGCCCATCCTACAGTTTTATTTAATCCCCATGTTCCAATACCTGTAGATACGGTGTAAATTATACAGCCAAGTCCCCAAAGGAAGGCTATTAATGCGATTGAAAATACAATCCACCAATGTTTGTTTGCTTTACCTTCAACAGGCGCAGCTACATCTACAGTTACATCGTGATAAGATTTATCACCTATAACTAAGGGTTTTCTAATGGTTGCTTCGTAGTGAGACGACATAATCCTTTATATTGATTCTTAATTAATTATTTTTTGTACTAGGTATTTCTAACTTTAACGTGGTAAATCACATTTGGTTTTGTTCCAACATGCTCCAATAAATGATACATTCTTTCGTCAGCAGCTAACTTAGTCACTTCCGCTTCTTTATCATTTACATCTCCAAAAATCATTGCTCCAGTAGAACAAGCATTTGAACATGCAGTTTGGAATTCAACATCAACGATTGCTCTTCCTTCTCTTTTTGCTTTCAAAATAGTCGCCTGTGTCATTTGAATACACATTGAACATTTCTCCATAACTCCACGAGAACGAACATTAACATCTGGATTCAATACCATACGTCCTAAATCGTCATTCATATGATAATCGAATTCACTGTTTTTATTGTACAAGAACCAGTTAAAACGACGTACTTTATATGGACAGTTGTTAGCGCAATAACGCGTTCCAACACATCTGTTATAAGCCATATGATTTTGACCTTGACGAGAGTGTGAAGTTGCAGCAACTGGACAAACTGTTTCACAAGGTGCATGATTACAATGTTGACACATTACAGGTTGAAAAGAAACTTGTGGATTATCCCCAGCTTTTTCCATTTCATTAAATGTAGATAATGAACTTGATAAACCTGCAATATTTTCTTTTCTTTCGTTATCGCCTTCAAAAGTACTTTCAGAAGAATAATATCTGTCAATACGCAACCAGTGCATATCACGGCTTCTTCTAACTTCTGATTTTCCAACAACAGGAACGTTGTTTTCAGCATGACAAGCAATTACACAAGCACCACAACCGGTACAAGCATTCAAGTCAATAGAAAGATTAAAATGATGTCCAGTTGAACGATCAAATGAATCCCATAAATCAACTTTAGTTGCTTCAACTAGTTTGTGATCCAATGAAACCATTGGTTGCTCATTCCACTCTTTAGCATCTTTTGTATTGAAAATCTCTAAAGAAGTTTCTTTAATGATATCACCTCTTCCCATCAATGTTTTCTGACCTTGAACACAAGCAAACTCATGTTCTCCTCCAGCTTTCGCCAATGTTACGGACTGTACATTATCAAATCCTTTATATAAAGAGTAGGCATTTAAACCCACTATCATTTCTTCTTTCAAAGCCGCTTTACGACCGTAACCTAATGCTAGACCAATAGTCCCAACAGCTTGACCTGGTTGAACTATTACCGGAACATTTTCTAATTTAATTCCATCAGCAGTAGTAATAGTAGCATAACTTCCGTTTAATCCACCATTTGCAACGATTTCATTAGAAAGTGCGTATTTCTTAGCATCTGCATTCGAAACAGTAACATAATTATCCCAAGATACTCTTGTAATTGGATCTGGAAACTCTTGCAACCAAGGGTTGTTAGCTTGCTGTCCATCTCCCATACCTGTTTTAGTATATAAAACAAGTTCTAATCCTTGAGAAGCTTTTGATTTTGCTAAAGCATTTGCAGCAGCACTATAATCCGCAGAACCCGCAGATACCGTTGGGATAACTCCAACATAAACACCATCATGTAAAACTTTGTTCCAAGAAGAACCAGTAATTATTGTTGATGCGTTAGCCTTAATATAATCGTAAAATGTACCAGTACCACCATTTAAAGACAACAAGACATCTTGAAATTGTTTTGTAGTAAAAAGAGGGCGAATTGTCGGTTGAGTAATTCCGTAAGTTCCTTTTGTGATACTTACATCATTCCATGATTCTAAATAATGAGGAACAGCAGCTGCAATAGTACTTACTAAAGCAGTTTCATCTTCTTTTAAAGAAAATGCAACTGATGTTTTTACTTTTTTAAGCCCTTCAACAAAAGAAGTACTATCCGCTAAGGTATAAACTGGATTAACACCACTCATTATCAAAGTATGAACGCTTCCCGCTTTCATATCATTGATCAACTGAGTCACTTTTGCATCAGATCCTTTTCTGATTTGTCTTACTCCTGAAGTACTGAAAGCTTCACTTGCCAACACTTGGTTGATAGCCAAAACTAACAATTGAGCATTTTTATCTTGAATACCAGATACCAAAACTCCTTTTGAACCAGCAGCTTTCAATTGTTGAGCTGCTTTTGTAACTTCTGTTTTAAATTTATCTTCTAAACTTACAGCAACAGAAGAACCAGCTACAATATTATATATGTGTACTAATGCTTGTTTTTGATTAGCCGTAGACATTGGTAAACGCTTATCAGCAGCAGCACCAGACAAAGTCATATTTGCTTCTAATTGGAAATGACGAGACATCTTTCCTGCTTTAGGAATTCTTCCTTTAGCATAACCTGAATCAAATCCCCCACCTTGCCAATCCCCAAGGAAATCAGCTCCAACAGAAACTATAAGTGAAGCTTTAGAAAAATCATAATCAACCAAAGCTCTTTCTCCATATACCGTTTCAAAAGCATCTAATGCTTCAGATTCAGATATCGCATCATAAACAACATGCTTAGCATTTGGGTTTTTAACGATAAATTCAGCAATCAATTTTTCAGTAGACGGACTCGCTAATGTATTTGTCAGAAGTACTAATTGACCCCCTTTTGCAGCAGCATCAGCTATACTTGACTTAATTTTAGAATTAACAGCAGACCAAGTTGAATTTTTACCTTCAATTTTTGGCTCTTTCAAACGCATACTATCATATAAAGATAGAATAGACGCATGAATTCTTGCATTAGCACTAAACCTAGCTCCAGCAATAGTATTATTATCTATTTTAATAGGACGCCCTTCACGGGTTTTTACCAAAAGATTAGCAAAATCAAAACCGTCAAAAACAGAAGTTGCATAATAATCGGCAACTCCAGGAATAATTTGCTCCGGCTGAAGTACGTAAGGTATTGATTTGTTCACAGGACCTTCGCAAGCTGCAAGCGTAGCCGCTGCAGTACTAAAACCAACGTACTTTAAAAAATCACGACGTGATGTTGATGAAGATGACAAAGCGTCATTATTTCCTAAAAACTCATCAGTAGGAATTTCTTCAACAAATTCGTTATTTCTAAGCGCCTCAACAATAGAACTATTTTTGTCTAGTTCCTCAACACTTTTCCAGTATTTTTTGTTTGATGACATATATAAATATTAAAATCTTAATAATTTGATTAATAGTGGCATTTACCACATTCTAAACCTCCCATTTGCGCTGCAGTCAACTTGTCTACACCATATTTCTTAGAAAGTTCTTCATGAATTTTAGTATAGTATTCATTACCTTCCATCTTAACATCCGTTTTTCTATGACAATCAATACACCAACCCATTGTTAATGGAGCAAATTGTTTTTGAATTTCATACTCTTGAACTGGACCATGACATGTTTGACATTCAATTCCAGCAACAGTTACGTGTTGAGAGTGATTAAAATAAACAAAATCTGGTAAATTATGAATACGAACCCATTTTACAGGCTGTGTTTTTCCAGTATAACTTTGAGTTGTTTTATCCCAACCAACCGCAGTATATAATTTTTGGATTTGCTCATCATAGAATGCTTTGCTGTATTCCGGAGTTGCAGTAGTTTCAGCAACTTCAGCAATATTCTTATGACAGTTCATACAAACATTCAATGATGGAATTCCTCCGTTTTTACTTACCCTAGCAGCAGAGTGACAGTATTTACAGTTAATTTCATTGTCTCCAGCATGTATTCTGTGAGAGTAGTGAATTGGCTGAATCGGAGCATAATCCTGATCAACACCAACCTGCATTAAAAATCCGTAAACAAAATAAGCACTCGCCAAAAGCAAAAATATTGCCGTAACTAAAATCAAAAACTGATTTCTAGCAAAAGCTTTCCATATAGGAGTTGTTGGAGTTTTCGGAGCTACTACAATACCATTTGCTTTTGCCACTTTAGATAAAACTCTGTTTACCAAAAACAACATTACAACCAAAATAACCATAACAAGCGCCAAAGCACCTAATATAATATTGTTTGAAATACCACTATCAACAGCAGGCTTACCAGGAGCTTCAGCACCACCAGTTGTTGGAGCTGCAGCTTCAGCTTTAGGCTCCGAAGTGTAAGCAATGATGTTATCAATATCAGCATCTGATAATTGAGGAAAAGCAGACATTACAGCCTTATTATTTTCCTCAAACACTTTAACAGCCTGAGCATCCCCAGATTTAATTAAGTCTGAACTATTTTTTACCCACTTGTAAAGCCATGCCATCTCGTACTTAGCAGCAATACCCCTTAACATAGGACCTGTTGCTTTCGCATCTAATTTGTGACATGCAGCACAATTTGCATTAAACAATTCTTTACCTTTTAAAGCATCTCCACCCGTCGCCGCAACTGGTGCAGCTGTTGCCGCATCAGCTGTAACTGCCGCAGCTTCTTGAGCAAATGAAGTTAAAGAGAAAATTACCGACAGGGCTATGCCTAAGACTAATTTTCTTGAGATCGAATTATGGTTACCCACCTTTTTCATATAGTATAATGATTATCTACTAAAAATTGGCACAGTTTTTTCTAATTGTATTATAGAAACTGATCCTTTATTTAAAAACTTGGACAAAAATACGACTTAAGAACTATTCTCAAAACCTTAAAATAGTCTTAATTTCAATTTATATTAATTCTAAATAACATTTAGTATTTGCTATCAGTCATTAAATATTACTTTTGCACAAAAACAATCACATTATGAGAATTTTAGCCCTTAGAAAAGCATTTTTTATATCTCTTACCTTATTAATTTCCTATTACAAAGTATATGCCCAAGACGGAAACATAAGGGTAAATCAAGACTCTAAATTTGAACAATTATTAAATGAAAAGCGAAAAACAAATATTTCAAACACTGTAAATGACTATTATAAAATTCAAATTTTCAGTGGAGACAGCGAAAAAGCAAAAAAAACATTAAATGATTTTAAACAAGGATTCAGAGACATTGATGGAACTATTATTTTCTTTACGCCAAATTACAAAGTCTGGGTTGGGAATTTCAAAACACGAATTGAAGCAGAACGAAATCTCATCGAAATTAAAAAAAGCTACAGCAATGTACATTTAATAAAGCCTAATAAATAAAAAAAGACACCCACTCAGGTGTCTTTTTTTTATTGTCCCAAAGTTATTTGGTAATACTTCTTAATAATATCTTTTTTATCACCATTACTTTTATCACTAGCCTTAAACTCTTTTAAAAGCTCCGGATAAGACGACAACATTACTTTCATCTCATTATTCGATAGAAAAGATGGTTGCCCTGTATAACTATCAATAAGCATTGGAATAGATGAATCACTGGCTGCAGAAGCAATTGCAACTCCAATCAGCCCAAACATCGCACCCATTGCAATAGCATTATTAGAATTATAAATTACATTTTCAATGTAATACTTACCACTAATAATTTCAGTCTTGGCATAATGTTTTGAGCTTGCATATTTTGAAACATTGATATAAAAATTTTCACCATCACTGAATCCATAATAATTCAGTTCCTCTGAATTAGTAGCATTATTAAGCAAATAAAACTTTTCCTTTTTGTTCGTGATTTCAAAATTAGCATCATCAATCGGCTTACCATTTAAAACATCTATATAAGTCAAATAAATACCTTTAAGCGGGACATCTATAATCGTTTTTCTTTTAATACTCTGATTAGCATCATAAACGAGAGCTGATTTATCAGCATCACTTGTTTTCACATAATTAGTCAAACAATCCTGCAGAACCTTCTTCAATCGTTCATCGTGTTTACCGGTAACATCCATACCGTTACTTTCTGTTGAAGCCGTATACGAACCTACAATATAATCCACACCTTCTTTAGACTCTATTACATCAATTGCTAAAGTTGCGTATCCTGTTTCGGACATTGCTCTTGTAAGTTCAGAAACATACAGATCATTAATTCGGATAGAAATTTTAGACTTATTTTCTTGCCTTGGACAAATAACAGCGAGGTAATCCAAAAACTCTTCTGCCAAAGGTTTTTCAAAATTAGCTAATACTTTTCTATTAAAACCTCCTTTTTGAACGGTTCCAATATTTTCTTTAAACTGCCTTCCATCATGAACATTCTCAACATAAAAATTAAAGCCAACAGCATTATCTTTTTTATCTTTTAAAGATACTTTGTGGAATTCCGTTTTATTTTGAGAAAAGGCAACCGTGCTAACTACAACAAAAAATAACGCAAGTAATTTATTCATAAATAAAAAAATTTAGTTTGCTTTAAAAATAAAAAAATCCCGAATGAATCGGGATTTTAATTTTAATATAATGAAATTTTATTTCAGTTTCTTTTTAACAGCAACTTCATGGTACGATTCAATAACATCTCTTTCTTCGATGTCGTTGTATCCTTTCACTTGAATACCACAATCGTAACCTTTGGCCACTTCTTTCACATCGTCTTTGAAACGTTTCAGTGCTAAAAGCTCTCCTGTAAAGACAACTACACCTTCTCTAATAATTCTCATTTTAGCGCTTCGGACAATTTTACCATCCATAACCATACATCCTGCAATTGAACCCACTTTCGAGATTTTGAATATCTCTCTAATTTCAGCTGTACCCAGAATTTCTTCTTTCATCTCTGGAGCTAGCATTCCTTCCATTGCATCTTTCAAGTCATCGATAGCAGCGTAAATAATAGAGTAGTAACGGATATCGATTTCCTCTTTATCAGCTAATTGTCTTGCATTTCCAGCAGGACGAACATTAAATCCAATAATAATTGCATCTGAAGCAGAAGCCAACATTACGTCAGTTTCAGTAATTGCTCCAACACCTTTATGGATAATATTAATTTGAATTTCTTCAGTAGATAATTTAGAGAACGAATCAGACAATGCTTCAACAGAACCATCCACATCTCCTTTAAGGATAATGTTCAATTCTTTAAATTGACCCAATGCAATTCTACGTCCAATTTCATCTAATGTAATATGACGTTGTGTACGTACGGATTGCTCACGCATCAATTGAGAACGTTTTGAAGCAATTTGTTTCGCTTCTTTTTCATCTTCAAAAATATTGAACTTATCACCCGCAGTTGCTGCTCCATCAAGACCTAGAACTGAAACCGGAGTCGAAGGACCCGCAACAGTTACTATATTCCCTCTTTCGTCATGCATGGCTTTAATTTTACCATGATGCTTACCAGCTAACATATAATCTCCAATTTTCAACGTTCCGTTTTGAACTAATATCGTGGAAACATATCCTTTTCCTTTATCAAGGAACGCCTCGACAACAGTTCCAGAAGCCGCTTTATTTGGATTTGATTTCAAATCTAAAAGTTCTGCTTCTAGCAATACTTTTTCTAATAATTCTTTTACACCTGTTCCTACTTTCGCAGAAATGTCATGTGATTGAATTTTTCCACCCCAATCTTCAACAAGTAAATTCATACCTGCTAATCTTTCTTTTACTTTTTCAGGATTAGCATTTGGCTTATCAATTTTATTGATAGCAAATATGATAGGAACTCCAGCTGCTTGAGCATGGCTGATTGCTTCTTTAGTTTGCGGCATGATGTCATCATCAGCAGCAATTACAATAATAGCAATATCTGTAACTTGAGCACCACGCGCACGCATCGCAGTAAACGCTTCGTGACCTGGTGTATCTAAGAATGCAATTTTTTGTCCGTTATCTAAAGTTACTCCGTAGGCTCCAATATGCTGTGTAATTCCTCCAGACTCACCTGCGATTACGTTTTCTTTACGAATGTAATCCAGTAACGATGTTTTACCGTGATCGACGTGACCCATTACCGTTACAATTGGCGCTCTGAAAACTAAATCTTCCTCTCTGTCTTCAACAACTTGAATTGCTTCTTCGATGTCTACAGTGATAAATTCAACTTCATAGCCAAATTCATCAGCAACAATAGTCAAGGTTTCTGCGTCAAGACGTTGGTTCATAGTAACCATGATTCCAAGTGACATACACGTTCCAATAACTTTAGTAATTGGCACATCCATCATGATTGCAATTTCACCTACAGTAACAAACTCAGTAACCTTAATAGTTTTACTGCCTTCGTCAATAGCTCTTTGCTCATCATCAGATTTCTGACGATGTGTATCTCTTTTATCTCTTCTATATTTAGCCGCTTTAGATTTACCACCTTTACCTTGCAGCTTCTCTAAAGTCTCTCTAATTTGATTTTTAACTTCTTCCTCAGTAGGCTCCACTTTTGCAACAATGGCAGGTCTGTTTCCTTTTACAAAACCAGGCCTAGCACTTCTGTTTGCATTGAATCCACCACCACCAGTATTAGGTGTAATCTTGTTAGGGTTTGGCGCACCAGGAACTCCCGGTGTTGCAGGTGGTCTAGGAGCACCCGGTTTAGGAGCAATCCTTTTACGCTTGTTTTTATTTGCATTGGCTGCAGCCGAACCTGGAGCACCCGGTTTATTCGGAGTGATTTTCGGTTCTTCTTTTTTCTTTTTCGGTTTGTTGAATTGAGATAAATCAATTATCTGACCCGTTAAAGTAGTTCCCGATAGTTTTTGATATTGCGTGGTGATGGTTTCATCAACAGGTGCTTCATCAACTTTAACTGCCTCGGTTTTTGCAACCACTTTTGGTTCAGCAGGAACTTCTTTAGGAGTTTCTGTTTTAACCTCTTTAATCCCAACAATAGGTTTTACCTCTTTTTTGTCTGAAACAGGTTTCTCAGTTGACAGTTTTTCAGCTAACGGTTTCTCAGGTGAAACTTCTTTCGAGACAGCTTTTACATCAGGCACATCAGCTACGAGAGCTTCTACTTTTTCAGCTACTTTTACAGGAGCAATAATTGACGGTTTTTTTGGATTAAGATCAATCTTACCTACTTGAACCGGACCAGCTATAACTGCTCTCGCTTTTATAACTTCTTGTTGTTTTACGCGCTCTTCCTCAATTTTACGTTTGTCTTCGATTTCTTTCTCTCGTTCTAAACGTAAAGCTTCTTTTTCTTTTCTTTTCTCTTCCCCTACTTCTTTAGAAGCCTCCTTATTCCCTTTGTCACCTGCAAACTGACCGCACAAGACATTGTATACATCATCAGAAATTTTTGCGTTTGGATTTGCTTCAATAGCAATCCCCTTATCTTTTAGATAATCCACAGCTCTTTCTAAAGAAATATTCAATTCCCTTAAAACTTTGTTTATTCTAATAATTCTCTCTTCAGACATAAAACCTTTTTATTATTACCTTTTTTGTTATTCCTCACTTTACTCCCAACCCGATACCTATCGAGCAAGAATTTATTGTAAAGTGGCATGTTTATCGTTGAAGATACTTTTGACTAACTGTCAAATTCTTCTTTCAATATTCTCATTACATCTAGAATTGTTTCCTCTTCTAGGTCTGTTCTTCTTACTAAATCTTCCACATCTTGTTTTAAGATACTTTTTGCTGTATCCAAACCAATTTTTGCAAATTCTTCAATAACCCAGTCTTCAATTTCATCTGAAAACTCAGTTAATTCAACATCATCCTCATCAGCTGTAGCACCTGCGACATCTCCTTCACGAATAACGTCTAGCTCATAACCAGTCAATAAACCCGCTAATTTAATATTGTGTCCACCACGACCAATTGCTTTTGAAACTTCTTCAAGCTTCAAGAAAACTTCTGCTCTTTTTGTCTCTTCATTTATTTTAATAGAAGACACTTTTGCAGGGCTTAATGCTCTAGTTATAAATAACTGAATGTTACTTGTATAATTGATAACGTCGATATTTTCGTTTCCTAATTCACGTACAATTCCATGAATACGAGATCCTTTCATACCCACACAAGCCCCAACAGGGTCAATTCTGTCATCATAAGAATCTACGGCTACTTTTGCTTTTTCACCAGGGATTCTTACCACTTTCTTAACCATGATTAAACCGTCAAACACTTCAGGAATTTCTTGTTCAAATAATTTTTCCAAAAACTTCTCAGAAGTTCTAGACATAATAATTTGAGGTTTATTTCCTTTTAATTCAACGCTTTCTATTATTCCTCTAACGTTATCTCCTTTACGGAAAAAGTCAGAAGGGATTTGTTTTTCTTTTGGTAGAATAATTTCATTTCCTTCATCATCAACCAAAATAACGACTCTTGGACGCACATGGTGTACTTCAGCAGTATAAATATCACCTATTAAATCTTTAAATTGTTTGTAAAGATTTGTGTTATCATGTTCATGGATTTTAGAAATCAAATTCTGACGCAAAGCTAAAATTGCTCTTCTTCCTAAATCAATTAATTTCACTTCTTCGGAAACTTCTTCGCCAATTTCGAAATCAGGCTCAATTTTTCTAGCTTCAGTCAAAGTGATTTCAAGATGATCAAAGTCCAAGTCTTCATCCGCAACGATTACTCTTCTCTGCCATATCTCCATATCTCCTTTATCAGGATTTATAATGATATCAAAATTATCATCTGAACCGTATTTTTTCTTCAATGCATTTCTAAATACATCTTCCAAAATTGCCATAAGCGTTACACGATCAATAAGTTTATCATCTTTAAACTCTGAGAATGAATCGATTAATGCTAAATTTTCCATGCGAATTCTTTAATTAAAATGTTACTGTAACAATTGCTTCTTTTATATCTGCGTAAGGTAATTTAAGTTCTTTTTGAACCGTTTCTTTCCCTTTCCCTATCTTTTTAGGCTCTCTTGCTTTCCAAGACAAAATTACAAAATCATCATTAGCATCGGCTAATTCTGCTTCAATAATTTCAACCGAAGTCTTCACAATCAATGTTCGGCCTATATTTTTCTTGTATTGTCTTATTAATTTCAATGGTGATCCAACTCCTACTGAAGCTACTTCCAGAGAGTAATCTTGTTCCTCTCTATCCAGATTACTATCTATGAATTTACTCACATCTATGCAATCTTGAAGTGCCACTCCATTATCACCGTCCAAAGTCACAATAACCTTGAAAGCATCAGTAATGATAAGGTCTATCAAAAAAATTGATGGCTTTTCTAACAAGCCTTCCGTCAACAACGTATTTACTTTTTCTTTAAATGTCATATTTTTATAAAAAGAGGGGACATTTAGTCCCCTCATTATCTAGATTTTAATAAATAACGGTGCAAATATAGTGTTTTTTTTTATAAACTAAAATAATCGATTGCTCTAAAATAATTTCTTATCTTTATAGGAGCATTAAAATAACAGTTTTTATCATAATTTAACACTTTATAATTATGAAACGAATTTTAGTCCCTACCGATTTTTCTGAATATTCCGAAAACGCTTTAAATGTGGCTGCCATAATTGCAAAAAAAATAATTGCATAATTTTTTGTTGCATTTATTGGAATTACCAAACCAAATAAACGAGGCAGTAACTGGCGGAAGCAACACACCCGTAGTAATGTTGTTTATAAAAAAAACAAACGAAACACTCCAGAAAATCAAGAAACAGCCCTATTTAAAAGGAATTTCAACAAATGCATCCGTGCTATTCGAAAGAGCTTTTACCGGTATTTTATTTTGTAATAAAAAAAATGAAATTGATTTAATTGTAATGGGTTCAAAGGGAACTTCAGGCATCGAAGAAGTACCTATTTGATCCAACACAGAAAAAGTAGTTCGACCGTCAGAAATCCCAGCATTGGTTATAAAAAAGAATATTCGTGACTTTAAATTCAACAACTTTGTGTTTGCTTCTGATTTTTCAAAAGAAATTAAAAAACCTTTCAAAAAAATGATAGAATTTGCAAAAATATTCAATGTAAATCTATACTTAGTTGTGATTTGCACACCCAACAGCTTCAAAACCAAAAAAATGTCCGAGGAGATAATGAAAAAATTCATCGCCTCTTTTGAAATCGAAAATTACTCTACACACATCTACAATGACGTTAATATAGAAAACGGAATCATTAATTTCACCAATAGCATTGATGCTGATTTAATAGGCCTTTGCATACATGGAAGAACAGGATTTGCTCATTTCTTCAACCGTAGAATCAGTGAAAACTTAGTCAACCACACCGTCAAACCGGTAATAACTTTCAAGATTTAAATAATTCAAAAGGAAATTAAATAAAATGATCTAAACCCAACCTCTCGTTCATCAAAGCCATTTCTATAAAATAAAGCCCAAAAACAATCTGTTAAGTTTATTCCATAAAAAAACCCCTCAAAAATGAGGGGTTTTACGTTGGTCTACAAGGACTCGAACCTTGAAAGACTGCACCAAAAACAGTTGTGTTACCATTACACCATAGACCAGCATTGCTGCTAAGCGAGTGCAAATTTAAAATAAATTTTAGTTTGTACAAATTTATTTTGCCTTTTTATGAAAAAAAATTTGCTAAAAATTAAAATAAACTTCAAAAAATCACAAAAAACCTTTACAATCAATGTGTTATTGAAAAGTAATACTTTTCCAGAAAATATTGTTAATGCTATCAAGGTTAAACAAAAAAACATTTTCTTTGTAACTCAAAATTAAATTAAATTTTAGTACATGGATAAAGCAGCATTCAATTTCAATAAATGGAATACAATTATTGGTTGGCTTACATTTGTAATAGCATTATTAACATACACTTTAACCGTTGAACCTACAATGAGTTTTTGGGATTGTGGCGAATACATAGCCACAGCAGCAAAACTTGAAGTAGGCCATCCTCCCGGAGCGCCTTTATACCAAATGATTGGTGCTTTTTTCGCCATGTTTGCCTCAGACAATACAAAAATTGCATTAATGGTAAACATGATGTCTGTGTTTTCAAGTGCATTTACCATTTTATTCTTATTTTGGTCTTCATCGATAGTGTTAAAAAAAATAGTTTCTCGATTTTCTTACCTGAGCCAAAAAGGCGAAAAGACGGAGCAGACAAATAAAAGCAATGACATTGTTATTCTTGGAAGTTCATTCGTAGGAGCTTTAGCCTATACCTTCTCAGATAGTTTTTGGTTTAATGCTGTAGAAGCCGAAGTCTATGCTATGGCATCTTTACTTATTGCTTTATTATTTTGGCTGGGTTTACGATGGGAACAAGACATGGACAAGCCAAGAGGAAACAAATGGCTTTTAATCATATCTCTTGTTGTCGGGCTTTCTTTTGGAGTCCATTTCATGGCATTATTAACAATTCCCGCAATAGGTTTCCTTTATTTTTTCAAAAACTACAAAGTAGTTACCCTCAAAAATTTTATCATTGCAAATGTTGTTGTTATCGCTATTCTATTATTTATTTTCAAATTACTTCTTCCTCTGACTATGGGATTCTTTGGTAAAACCGAAGTTTTCATGGTTAACAGCTTAGGATTACCTTTTAACTCAGGAACTACATTTGTTGCTTTACTCTTAATTGCTTTCTTTTACTTTGGACTAAAATACACCAAACAAAAAGGTTTCGCATTCTACAATACTATAATCCTTTGTATATTATTTATTTTAATTGGTTTCTCTACATGGATGATGTTACCCATCAGAGCAAATGCCAATACCGTAATTAACGAAAATAAACCTTCGGATGCAGCTGAAGTTCTTGCCTACTACAACAGAGAACAATACGGTGTAAATCCTTTGTTTTACGGCCCTCAATACACCGAAGCTTTTGCTGGTTTAGACAAGAACAATCCTTACTTAGATAAAGCGCCCAATTACGAAAGAGATTATAAAACAGGAAAATATATTATTACGAATAACTTCAAAAATGCGGAGCAAAATACCGATAACAATCAGAAAACTATTTTGCCAAGAATGTGGAGCGGTGAGCACATCGAGAACTACATGAATTTTACAAATCCGCCTCAATTCAGATTAAATCCTGATTATCCATATGAGGATGATTTAGCCAAATACGGTATCGATCCAAGTCAATTGAGCGAGGAAGATTATAACAAGGCAATTGCTCAACTTAAAAATGAAACTGAAAAAATTGTTACTGAATTCAGACAAGCTTACGCTCAAAATCAAATTGATAACGAAGGCTATGTTACGTTCCTGAAAAGCTATGGTGATTATTTAATTGTTGAAAAACCAACAACTGCTGACAATTTAGGATTCATGGTCGAATACCAGTTTGGTTATATGTACTGGAGATACTTGATGTGGAATTTTGTTGGAAGACAAAACGACATTCAAGGAAAATACGACTATCTCGATGGGAACTGGCTTAGTGGCATCTCATTTATAGATGAATTACACTTAGGAAGTCAAGACAATCTTCCTTCGGATGTACTGAACAATAAAGGTCGAAATGTGTATTTCTTTCTGCCATTTATTCTCGGGTTAATCGGTTTAATGTATCACGCCAATAAAGACTTAAAAAGTTTCTATGTATTACTCGCCTTATTCCTTTTTACGGGAATAGCATTAAAAATTTACTTAAACGAAAGACCTTTCGAACCTAGAGAGAGAGATTACGCCTTAGTAGGTTCCTTTTACGTATTTGCCATTTGGATAGGCTTTGGCGTTTATGCATTATATGAAAGTGCACAGAAATATCTAGCTCCAAAACTAGCAGGTCCTATTATCATTGCAGCCAGCTTACTAGCAGCTCCAGTTCTTATGGCTTCACAAAACTGGGATGATCACGACCGTTCCGGGAAATATACTGCGGTTGCAATGGCAAAAGCATATCTGGAATCATGTGATCAGGACGCTATTTTATTTACGATTGGTGATAATGATACGTTCCCGCTTTGGTACGCACAAGAGATTGAAAAAGTAAGAACGGATATCAAAATTGTGAACACGAGCCTTTTCATGACAGATTGGTATATCGATCAGATGAAAACTAAAACATATGAATCAGATGCTCTTCCTATTTCATTTACACACGATGAATATGTAGGTGATAAACTGGATTATGTAGCTCACATTCCAAAAGTTGAAAGCCGTTGGGATATAAAAGACTTCATCAATTTTATCAAAAATCCAAAATCAACTGTAGACATGCAAAATGGACAAACAATCCATTTTTACCCTACAAATAAGATTCGAATTCCTGTTGACAAAAATATAATCATAAAAAACAAGGTGGTTAATCCTAAGCACAATGATTCTATTGTGCCTTACATTGACTTGGACATCAAAGGAAATGCATTGTACAAAAACAGATTAATGATGCTTGACATTGTTGCTAATAACAATTGGAAAAGACCAATCTATTTTAGCGGTGGCGCATTTGACAATGAAGATTATATCTGGATGAAAGAATACCTTCAATTAGAAGGAATGGTTTACAAACTTGTTCCAATAAGAACCGCTTTGTCAAAAGATGCAAGTCCACTTGATATGGGACAAATAGATTCTGATAAAATGTATGCTAAAGTAATGAAATGGGATTGGGGCAATGGCGAAAGTCCAAAAATTTATCACGACCCTGAAACGCGTAGAAACAGCATAACATACAGAACCAATCTTTCAAGATTAATGAATCAGTTAATTGTTGAAGGACAAAAAGATAAAGCAAAAAAAATTATCGATTTGGCAATGACAAAAATGCCTGTGGAATATTTCGACTATTATTCTTTAGTAGAACCATTCGCTGGAGGATATTACAAAATCAATGAGAAATTAAAAGCACAACAATTGTTGGATAAATTAATTCTAAAATACAGAGAGAACCTTAATTATTATGGCAATCTAAAATCTTCTGAGCAAACTAGTATTGCCATTCCTATTATCACTGATATTGAGCGATACAGAAGTCTTTTGACCGTAATGAAAGAAAATGACGATTTAGATTTTTATAATAAAAACAGAATCGTATTTAACACTTACATTAAAATGTTTGATCGCTTTGGACGCGAAAAAGAATAATTTTAAACAAAAAAGATCCTGATTAGAAAAGGTAGCGATATTGAAAAATGTCGCTATTTTTTTTTAATTTTAAAACTAAAAAATGAAATTTTACTGGATAAAGACAAATTGGCTTATAAAAAAAATATTCTCAAATTATACTTGGGATTTTCCCAATGCTGGAAACAGCAATACAGTCTACCTCACATTTGATGATGGACCTATTCCGGAAGTCACAGAATGGGTTTTGGATGAATTAAAAAAGTACAACGTAAAAGCTACTTTTTTTTGCATTGGAGACAATATTGATAAAAACCTTGAAATATTCAAAAAGGTAATTAGCGAAGGTCACTCTATAGGAAATCATACTTTTAATCATTTGAACGGATGGAAAACGCCAACAGAAACCTATATTGAGAACACAAAACGATGCGAAGAAACGATTCAAAAAAATAGTTCCTCTAATCTAAAATCTACTCTATTTCGTCCACCTTATGGGAAGATAAAAGCATCTCAATCTAAAAAAATTAGAAAACTTGGCTACAAAATAATTATGTGGGACGTACTTAGTGCTGATTTTGATCAAACTTTATCGCAGGAAAAATGCTTAGAAAATGTACTATCAAATCTAAGACCAGGAAGTGTAATTGTTTTCCACGACAGCATAAAAGCTTTCAAAAACTTAGCATACGTATTGCCTAAAACATTAGCTTATTTAAAAGAAAATAATTTTAATTGTGAGGTGTTGTAATGAAATACGTTACAATTGTTCTTGAACAATACTAATAATAGTGTTCGCATCTAATTCTCCTGATTGTCTCCATATCATTTGACCTTGTTTGTAAATCATCAACGTAGGCAAACCTTTAATGCGCAAAGCATCGGCTAATTCTTGATTCTTATCCACATCAATCTTAATGACTTTTGCTTTGTCGCCAAGAGCGGCCGCTACATCTCTAATTACAGGATGCATTGAAACTGAAGGCTCATTCCATTCTGTGTAAAAGTCTATTAACACAGGTACTTGAGCATTTATAAGTTCTCCAAATTTTGACATAAAACCAAAAATTTAATTTTTAAATTCACTAAAAAGAGATATTTATTTTACAAATGTAGCATTTTAAACGAATTATGCCACATTAACACCTTTTTTTAGTTCGATGACCGTTATTTCCGGCATGATTCCTACTCTGCCAGGATAGGCATGAAACCCAAAACCTCTATTTACATAAACGTATCGCCCTAGATTTTCGTACAAACCAGCCCATTGTTTGTAAACATATTGTGCCAAACTCCACTTAAAATAACCTGGTATTTCTATTCCAAATTGCATTCCGTGTGTATGACCCGAAAGCGTGAGGTGATAATGCTTCTCATCATGTTGCACAACATGCTCCCAATGCGAAGGATCATGACTCATCAAGATCTTGAAATCTTCTTTCTTTAAAGACCCCGCAGCTTTGTTCAAATCTCCAGCCTGTTTGAAGTTATGACCCCAATTTTCGACACCAACCAATGCTATTTTGGCCTCTCCTTTTTCGATAAAAGTATGCTCATTCAGTAATAAATTGAAATCAATTTCACCATACAAACTTTTTATAGCTTTGAAATTATCCTCTTTTGCCGCTTCTGATGGCCAAGTTACATATTCGCCATAATCATGGTTTCCTAAAACGGAATATTTTCCATACTCATGTTTTTTAATCCTGTTAAAGGTCTCTATCCAAGGATGCATTTCTTTGGCGTCAGTATTCACAATATCTCCGGTAAACAAAATCATGTCTGAATTTTGTTCATTGACTAAATCTATTGCATAATTAATTTTCTCGGGATTATCAAAACTTCCGCTGTGAACGTCTGATATTTGAGTAATCGTAAAACCATCAAAAGCATCCGGTAAATCGGGAAAAAATATACGCTGCTTAATAACTTTATAATTGTATTTACCTATGGTCACTCCATATATTAAAGATAAAAAAGGAACAGCTGCGAGCCCAAGACCTAACTGGCTGATAAATTTTCTTCTTGAATTTAGAAAGTCTGTGTTTTTATCATAATTAGCAAAATAGTTAACAGTTCCGGCACCTAATCTAAAGATGTCTTCTCCCATTAATATCAATGTTATAATTAATTTTGGGACATAAACAATAAGCAACAAACCCATGATAACCATCATTTGTTTGGTTTGACCTACGGTTCGGTCAAATTGCATCAAAGAATAAACGATATATACTAAAACCAATATGCTAATACCCTGAATTGAATACAATACTGGCTTTGATTTTATTAAAGTTTTTAATACTTGAAAAGTATAAAGCTCAATAATAAGAAGGATTAAGCACAAGAATACGATACGAAAGATCATTTTAAAAAATTTTTAACAAAATAACAAATTATGAAATAATAATAAATTTTTATTAATCTAAATTTAACTAAAATATTCTACTTTCATCTTAAAAAGTTATTTAAAAAATAAAAAAGCTGAAATATCACTATTTCAGCCTTTTTATAATATTCAAAAATTTAAATATTGCAAAACAAGATTTATTTTACAGTCATGTTAAAAGAAAAAGTATCTACGTTAATCTTTGTACCAGTATTTATTCTCTTTAACCATAATTCAACAGACTCGTTTTGATTTAAAGATACAGAACCGCTAATAGGAAAAGCTTGTGTAAATCCACTGTTTGTATCAATATACGTTTCTGTTGCTGGAAGCGGTGTAATTGTACTTCCATTTGAGCCAACTTTCACAAAATAAAACACATAGACAGCGTTAGATCCCGAGGTGGATTCTATGAAGGCAATTGATGAGTTAACCTGAAATGAACGTGTCTTTTTCCCTCTATAAGTAAGTCTACCGGAAGTACTTGAACTAAATCTTAGTAGTTCATCGGTTGCAGTAACGTTTGTATTGACCTTATAGCCTACATTTTGAGTTGTTGCTACAGTTCTCGTAGAAGCTGTGTTACTGGGATCGTATAAGTTCCCTATGGCTGATGCATCTACTTCCGTTGGAATACCTGAACATCTTACATTCCAATTATTATCAAAATTATAACCTAAATAAGTAGCAGGTGTATACCCATTTACATATTTACCTGTAGAGACCGTACCAGTAAAGACAACTGATTCCATTACTGCATCACCTGTTATAGTTGGATTTGCACTAACATCTACTCCCACGGCTCCGCCATTTACTTCACAGAAACCACCTTGCTTTTGGATCAATGAAAATGTACCTGCAAACTTTTCAAAGGTCCCTGTATTATTACCAAACCAAGCCGTATTGCTTAATAAAACTCTAGTTGAGTTAGAATAAGTAATGCCTATTGTGTTTCCCGAATAATTAATCACTGAGAAAAACACTAATCCAAAACCACTTATAGTTCCAACATTGGCTGAGCCAGAAACTATAGAATCTCTAAATATAAAACTTTGGGTATTACCCGTAGCAATCAAATTAAAAACAGAACTACCTCCTGCAATAGTGAGATTTTTTACCGTTCCGCCCATTGCACCATCAAACAAGAAACCACTTGATTTAAACAGTATATCCTCATTTGCATCCAATCCAACTAAATAGGCATTGTTCAAATCAATAGGGAAATTAACATTTATCATTCCGTTTATTTCATAATAAGTACTACTATCTAAAACATATTTTGAGCCACCTCCAACAGCTAATTCTGCTGCCAAAACAGTAGCCAGAACATCAGTAGATTTAATTCTTTTAAACTTTAGTCTGCCCGTTGTACCACTATTTATTACATTCCATGCTGTTATAGTTGAATTGTAGTGGTAAAACGATTTTAAATCCGTATCATAAACCATTAAACCATCAGCCGGAGACGCAATAGCCGTTCTCTGCACGGTCGTCATTCTAGGCGTTAGCATCCCTTGGGTTGTTGATGAAACATCTAAGACTGAACTTGCATGAGGTGTAATAGTTCCTATGCCTACTTGAGCAAACACATTAGCAGTTATAATCATGAAAAATAACAAACAAGCTTGTAATACCTTTTTAGAAAAATAATTTTTTCTCATAATATAACGAATTAAAGATTAAATAAAAAGAACCTCATGAATTCAAAACTTCACATACAAATTTACAAAAAATAACGTTTAAATACATAAATAATCGTTTAAAAGCACTATTTCAATTAATATTTATATATATTCTTACAATTTAATACACAGTATTAAACTTTAAAAAAAATATTATTAGCTATTTTCTTTCAAAATAATTATTCGTAATTTATTCCGACTTAAAGAATTGATTGCAAAAAAAATTAGGTGAAATTTTTAGGAAACAAAAAAAAGCCCTCTTGTGTCAATCACAAGAAATATTTCACCCCTTTATCTCACAAGTTTTGTACTTTTGAAAACTTTACAAAATCACAATTATGTCACAACAAAAAAGACTTTTCCTTCTTGACGCCTATGCTTTGATCTTTCGAGGTTATTATGCTTTTATAAAAAATCCAAGAATCAACTCTAAAGGAATGGACACATCAGCCATTATGGGTTTCATGAATTCCTTAATGGATGTAATTAAAAGAGAAAAACCAGACCATTTAGCCGTTGCTTTTGATAATGGTGGGAGTCAATTAAGAAATGATATTTTTCCAGAATACAAAGCCCATCGCGACGCTACTCCCGAAGCTATTAAAATTGCGATTCCTTATATCCAAGATTTACTAAAAGCCATGCATATTCCTATTATAGAAGTAAAAGGATATGAAGCTGATGATTTAATTGGAACTATTGCTAAACAAGCAGAAAAACAGAATTACAAAGTCTTTATGGTTACGCCAGATAAGGATTTTGCACAGCTGGTTTCTGAAAATATATTCATGTATAAACCTGCCCGAATGGGTAATGGAATTGAAATTTGGGGGATTCCAGAGGTTTTGGCAAAATTTGAAATCGAAAGACCAGACCAAGTAATTGACTTTCTTGGAATGATGGGTGACGCTGCCGATAATATTCCGGGACTTCCTGGTGTAGGCGAAGTAACGGCTAAGAAACTGTTAAAGGAATTTGGAACCATGGAAAATCTTTTGGCAAATACTGACAAGCTAAAGGGGAAAATGAAAGAAAACATTGAAGCAAACAAAGAAAAAGGATTATTGTCTAAAACCTTGGCAACAATTTTACTGGATTGCCCCGTTATTTTTGATGAAGCCGATTATGAATTATCAACTCCAGATGTCGAAAAAACAGATGCACTTTTCAACGAATTAGAGTTTAGAAGAATGGCGGAACAATTTGATACCATATTCAAAAAAGACGGAGGTACAACCGACAACAGCAATCCGGTTGATGAAACTAAACTGTATAAAAAACCACAGCCAAAAAACGAGGAACAGTTCGACCTTTTTGGAAGTGCCATCCAAGATGATTCTTCAGAAGAAACCCGTCATCAATATTACAGTTCATTAGAAAATACAGCTCATTCCTACCAAATAATTCATGGTGATTTAGGACTAAAATTGCTGTTGCAAAATTTACAAAAGCAATCTTCTGTATGTTTTGATACAGAAACCACCGGACTTGATGCTTTGCACGCCGAATTAGTCGGAATTTCGTTTTCTTTCGAAAAAGGAAAAGGATTTTATGTTCCTTTTCCGGAAAATCAAGAAGAAGCACAAACTTTAATAGAAAAATTCATTCCTTTTTTCGAAAATGAAAACATCGAGAAAATTGGTCAGAATTTAAAATATGATTTAAAAATTCTTTCTAATTATAACATTACAGTAAAAGGGAAGCTATTTGATACGATGATTGCTCATTATCTGATTAATCCGGATATGCGTCATAATATGGATATTTTATCGGAAACATATTTGAAATATTCACCTCAATCCATTGAAACCTTAATTGGTAAAAAAGGAAAAAACCAAAAATCAATGCGCGACGTTGAATTGGAAGAAATCAAAGAATATGCTGTTGAAGATGCCGATGTAACCTTGCAACTTAAGGAAATATTCACCTTAGAATTAGATAAAACTGGAACCAAGAAACTTTTTGAGGAAATCGAAATTCCATTAGTAAAAGTTTTGGCTGATATGGAAAAAGAAGGAATTCGTGTTGATGTGGATTTCTTAAAATCACTATCAAAAACATTAGACGATGACATTAAAATATTAGAAGCAAACATATTTGAAACTGCCGGAGAGAAATTCAACCTGGCTTCTCCGAAACAACTGGGTGATGTTTTATTCGATAAACTAAAAATTGGAGGTCTAAAACAAAAGAAAACCAAAACCGGTCAATATGCAACTGGTGAAGAAATCTTAAGTTATTTAGCTGCTGAACACCCTATTGTAAAAGATATTCTGGATTGGCGACAATTAGTAAAATTGCAAAACACTTATGTCGAGGCTTTGCCAAACCAAGTAGACAAAATTACGCAACGTATCCATACCGATTATATGCAAACCGTTGCAGCAACTGGTCGTTTGAGTTCGAATAATCCCAACTTACAAAACATCCCGATTCGTACGGAGCGAGGAAGACAGATTAGAAAAGCATTTGTGGCCCGAGATGAAAATTACACTTTGGTTTCTGCGGATTATTCTCAAATAGAATTGCGTGTAATTGCTGCATTAAGCGGTGAAGAAAATATGATTAAGGCGTTTCAAAATCATGAAGACATTCATAAATCTACCGCTTCAAAAGTATTTAATGTGCCGCTAGAGGAAGTAACTCGCGAACAACGAAGTCATGCCAAAACGGTAAATTTTGGAATTATATATGGGGTTTCAGCTTTTGGATTGAGCAATCAAACTAACTTATCTCGCAAAGAGAGCGCTGATTTAATTGAGGCCTATTACCAAACCTATCCAAGATTAAAATCCTACATTCAAGAACAAATAGATTTTGCGAGAGACAATGGTTATGTGCAAACCATCCTAGGACGTCGTCGTTATTTGAAAGATATCAATTCGCAAAACGCCATTGTTCGCGGTGGTGCAGAACGAAATGCGGTAAATGCACCAATTCAAGGAAGTGCTGCAGATATTATCAAAATTGCAATGATCAATATTCATGAAAAATTAATTTCGGAAAATTGGAAAAGCAAAATGTTGTTACAGGTTCATGATGAACTTGTGTTTGACGTACATAATGACGAACTAGAAAAAATCAAACCAATGATTAAACATGAAATGGAAAATGCTTTCAAGTTAGAAGTTCCCTTAGATGTTGATTTAGGAGCTGGTAAAGATTGGCTAGAAGCGCATTAAAATTAATTTCACTAAAAAAAATCTCTAACCATTCAAAAACGATTAGAGATTTTTTTTTTGCTTTATGTCTAGTCCTGAAATAGCGATACACAAAAAGTACCGTTATGGAAAATCCTCAAGAAAGTCGCTATGTAAAGCGTACTCAAAAAGACTACTCGATGTCTTTTAAATTACAAATTGT